>JAAETI010000797.1 GCA_024228555.1 bacterium
ATCTGACTCAGAAGCCGGCGATTCTCCAACCGGTCGTCCACAATCAGAATTCGAGGATGTGGCGAGTCCTCCCGCAATCCCACCACACGTCGTGTCTCTTGCTCCTCCACGCCCACGGCGGCGGCTTCCTCGATCGGGATTTCGACCTGAAAACAGCTGCCGGCGCCTACCTCACTGCTCACCGTGAGCTCTCCACCCATCAGGCGTGCGTATCTCCGGGCGATGGTGAGACCGAGTCCGGTGCCTCCTTGAGTACCGATCTCGCTTTCGGTCTGCTCGAATGCCTCGAAGACCTTCTCGAAGTTCTCGACGGCGATCCCTCGACCGGTGTCCGTCACCTCCGCCACCAGGCGGCGACCGCCGTCGGGCACCTCCCGAGTCACGACTCGCAACGTCACGCTCCCTTGCTCGGTGAACTTCACCGCGTTGCCGAGAAGTTGGACCAGCACATTCCTGAGCTTGGGCCCGTCAGCCGTCACGTGCCGGGGAATGTTGTCGCTCCTCTGCAAACAAACTTCCAGGCCCTTGGCTTCCGCCCGAGGGCGAAAGACCTCCGCCAGCTCCGTCAGGAGGGCGTGAAGATCGAAAGCCTGAGGACTCAGGACGACTCGGCCCGCCTCGATCTTGGACATCTCCAGAACGTCGTCGATCAGCGCCAGAAGATTCTGGCCGCTGAGGTAGATCATACGCCCATGCTCGCGTTGCATCTCGGACAGGGATTCGTCTCCCTGAAAGAGCTGCGAGAAGCCGAGGATCGCGTTCATCGGGGTGCGGATCTCATGTGACATATTGGCCAGAAAGATGTTCTTCGCCCGGTTGGAGGCCTCGGCCTTGTCACGTGACAACACCAGCCTCAAATCGTCCTGTTTTCGCTGCAGGGCGTTGGTTATGATCTGCCCGACCATCAGCAGCATCGCGACGTCGTCACTCGCCCAGTCCCGCCGGTGCCGACAACAGACTCCGAGGAAGCCCCGGATGCGATCCTGGAATTCCATCGGGACGATGACGATCGAGCAAACGCCCTGAATCTCCAGGACGCTGCGCTCGATCCTGGCGTCGGCGGGAAGCTCATCCAGGTCGCGAATCACAACCGGCTCCTTGCGAGCGATCCGCGCTGTGAACCACGGCATCGAAACGGAGCCCTGATCTTGCAGCCAGTCCCCCTTTTTCAGGTTTGACACTTCACCTTGCCAAAGATATGTCCAGTCGGAAGGGGTCAGGTCGTCACGGAATTGTTGAATGAAGGCACGTTCTCCTTCGAGAAACGCGCCGACCTCAGCCAGCGCCTCCTCGATGCCCCGATCGACGTTCGCCGCCTTCAGTTGGATAAACCGGGTCGAGATCCTGGCT
Source organism: bacterium (assembly GCA_024228555.1). Classification (GTDB taxonomy): domain Bacteria; phylum Actinomycetota; class Acidimicrobiia; order Spongiisociales; family UBA5794; genus JAAETI01. The sequence continues at coordinate 1,351 of JAAETI010000797.1, forward strand.
ACCAGGTCCTCGACCTGAACGCGATATCTCAGCGCGTCCTCAGCGCTCTTGAGGCCGGTGATGTCCTGCTTGATCGCGATGAAGTGCGAGACCCTGCC
>JAAETI010000798.1 GCA_024228555.1 bacterium
AAAACCGTTGAACCCGCAAGGGTTCCGGGGGTTCGAATCCCCCTCTCTCCGCCACAAAAGCCCAGATGAGGAGCCTTCTCGGGACATCTCCATCTCGACGCACGTCAACGGCAAGCGCAGCAACAGCCTGACCTGGGCACGACACTGGGCACGACAAGCGGTCCTGCGGCAAGCTCACGGTTTGGCGGTGGCACCGGCCAAGCTCATCGATGGGCTTGAGTGGTCCGAACACAAGTAAGTGGCTTCTGATCACAACCTAGAGCACGGGCTCTGAATCTGGTCCGTGGCAGGTGAAATAGTGGGGCTCATAGTCGCGGTCGAACATGGGCCGGAGGAGGCACCTTCCGGCGATCCAGCTCCGGCTTGCCGCAGATCCTGGGGGATGGGGCTAGTTGCCGTCAGGGCAGGATCGGATGACGACGAAGGGGTCCCCTGATCGATGGCGACGACCTGGCTGAGTCGGAGCCTGCGCTCTCCTTCCTCGAACTGTCTGAACCGAATTCAACCAGATCCGGCAAGCCGGAGCGGCTGATCCCGAGCTGGCCGTAAACGACTTGTCGTCTTTCGACCGGACACGCTACTGCTGAGGTGAAGGGTCGTCCCCATCAGCACCAAAGAGCAGGTCATCTACGCTGATATGTAGAGCGTCTGCAATAGCACCGGCGTCCACCGGTCGAGGGGTGGACCTGCCGGTCTCGAAGCGTGATATTTGAGTCCGAGTGAGGCCGCTCAATCGAGCCAGGTCCTCCATACCCATACCAAGTTCGTTCCGTCTCTTCCGCATCAAGACGGCCCTATAAGTTCCAAAGGATGACCGGAGCCGCAACTTCAGCTCGTCAGCTGAGGTCGCTAGTAGGGCTGTCAACTGGTCAATCTTTGCAGCAAGTTCGGCATCTTGCGCATTCAAACCAGTTGACGTTTCTAGAGGCTGGCTTGAGCCAAAGTATTTCCAGACTTCATTTCTCGACTCGGTATTCGAGAGGGTTGACCGGATATGAAGAGCTATCGCTGCGATAGTAATTGACAGATTGTACGAGGGCGGAGGCTCGTATTGGTGGGTGTTAATCGTCCCAGAATCGAACGGAAGCCGATCATATCCATCCCACACCAAACAAACTGGCCGATCCAAGGCTGTCCGGATGCCAAGTTCAAAAAATACATTGGCATTCAGTGTAGAGAGGTCCGCCAGGACAAGGTCAGCATCTTCTAAGTCTTTGATGACGGCGGCCTGAATATTCTCTGATCCGTCGCGAATGGGCGACTTTGGTACCAACCCTGCCGCTTCAACCGATGGCAGAAGAATATTGTCAATGACATGCCGAAAGTGATCGTCTTCGTTGCCGTAACGCTCAGAAAGGTGTGGCGGCAGCGAAATCGGAGAGATCACGAAGCATGTTGGTACTGTCGCAGGTTCAACGGACACCGGTTCTTCAGTTTCCTCCGCCACGGCGGCAGCCTATAGGGCCAGGCTGAGCCTGGCCCTATAGGAGGGGGATTTCAACCAGGCTGTCATATTGCTATCTCAACGAGCTGCCGACCGGAGCCTTGGACGGCGTTGACAACACGAGCACTTGTCCTGGAGAGCTGAAACTACCCCTCGGGGTCGATGGAGGCGGGTGGCAGAAAGTCTGGCACCGACGCCCGAGCATTGAAGATCGACAACGTGAAGGCGCTCCGAGAGAACAAGTTGCTCTGACGTAGTCCCTCTATTGCGAGGCGATCTCGTAGCCACTCGTCCTGTGCGTGTACTGCTAGAAGCTGAAAACCTTTGTGGAGGCCGAGCCATGAGAACAACTTCAGAGTGTCGTCAAACAGCCGATTCTCGATATGCCGGTTCTGATAGCGACGATCTACCATAATGGCGTCGAGTATCAACGTCTTACCCAGCTCAACCGGTACCACAGCGCCAGTACCGTCGACGGGTGTCACCGAATTCAGGAACAGTAGACCAGCGATGATTCCCGATGCTCGCTCGACTGCCTTTATTGCCTTCGGGTATCCGTCCCCACAAAGCGTATTTGCGTACTGATGAACGAACGCGTTTAGATCATCATCACAGCAGTCAAAGGCAGCGAAATCATCCGTCGCCTCGACTGACCCGACATATAGTCGCATAGGCCTCGGAAGCATTCTCCTTCTAGGCGGGCGATCCGAACCTAGTCGAACTCAGGCAACTCTGAGACGACCGTCACGGTGTCGCAAATAAGAGACTCATATGCGGAGAGTTCCTCCGGTTTACACGGCAACTCTAGACTTCCGTCGTCTGCGACGTTCGCTCGTCCCGAGATGAGAAGTTCTTCCGTCAAGGAGCCCGGGAGTGCTGGGGCGATGGAGGCCGCGTGGTCACCCTGAGTAGTCGCTGAGTCGTTAGAGGTGTGTCGATCAGGCATCAGAGACCCTACATCGTAGTCGAACCCGGTAATCCTGTCAATCCGCAGACCAAGCGTCGGAGACACCAAAGGCGCTTCACTCTGAGCTACGTCACGAACTACCCTAGGGGATCGTGTCCAGATAGCCGAGGGGTCGTAGCACCTCGGTCCGTCCAGGTTGAGGGCTCTTCAGGATTCGACGGTGAAGACACGAAGGAGCCATACTACCCATGGCACGTTGACGTTCCGCCGAGACGTGGCTAGCGTTCGATCCTTCAACATCAGCGTGGGTGAAAGTGCCCGACCTGAACGTACGTTATAATAGGGTCCAGAGTTGACCGGGGGATAGCGCAACATGGGGGAGAGTGGACGGGCCCAGAATGGCGATTCGGACAGAGGCCACGAGAATTTTTGGCATCCGCTAATGGATGAGACGGACGGCTCACCGGAGGCTCTTCGAGCGGCTCGCTTGGTACTGTTGACGATGGATCAGATTGAGCCTGAGCAGGCTGGCCCAGAGTTCAGCAGAGGCGATAATGGTCAGATCGTTATCGATATTGATTTGCCTGCGGTCGACGAGACCTAGATAGTTCACTAGGACGAATAGGCATTTTTTGGGGCGAGGCATGACCTCCTACGTAATTGAGATGCTATGTGAACATCACGATGTCTCTGAGTTCGACTGTGGCGACGGATTCATCAATGCTTCATTGGAGCGGTACTTCGTAGAAATCTTGGAGCACCGGCTACCCTTGCGAACGAGAATCTACGTGGCCATCGACGAAGAAAACGAGGATGTTGCAGGGTATGTAGCGGTTTCTGAAAAGGAAACGACGCGTCCGCGGCGCATGGATCACCTAATGATCGCGGCGCTCGGCGTTGATACACATCACCAGAAACGTCTCAGGCGTGAGCCTGTACGGAGCCTACTCGGGATGGTGGATGGACTCTATGGTAGACCAAATCCTTCCGGCTACGACGGATTATTAGGTACCTCGGTAACGTCTAGATCTGTGGGCAAACTCTTTAGGAGTCTGGGGTTTGTGCAGCTAAAGGACCAGTTTTACTGGTTCAAGCCTCTCTGACGAGCACTGACGCTTTGCTGGCCCCGCCAGTTGCGACGCGGACCAAGGTGTCAACCCTGAGGATCGACATCCTCAACGCCGTCCCACCTACCATCAGCTCCGATCGAGCTTCGTCCCGCTCGACTTGATCGAGTGCCAGGGGGATGTCTTGGCCATTCGGCCCTCCTACTGTCGGCCGCCAGCTGCAAGGGACCGGGCTTGCGCCAGTCATATGGGATCACTTGTGAGGGTCGTGTGGTCGGTGTGGTGATCCTGAACGATGCGGCGTGGCGGGTCAAGCGCGGCGTTGGGTTTGGCTTGTTTGGGTGGCGTTGGCGACGACTGGTTCTTGTCGGTCGCGGTAGCTTTCGCCTTCGATGATGAGTTCGAAGGCGGCGGAGGTGAACCGGTCGATCGCTGATTGGGCGAGGAGTTGGTCGGTCATGAGGGCGAGCCATTCGGATGGGTCACGGTTGGAGGTGATCACGGTGGAGGCTCGCCGGTGTCGTTCGACGATGAGTTCGTAGAAGTCGTTGGTGGCGGCCGGGTCGAGTGTGTGGAGGGCGTAGTCGTCGATGATCAACAGGTCGATGCGGAGCAGTTTGCGGATCTCGGCGTCGAGGCTGTTGTCGAGGCGGGCGATCCTGAGTCGTTTGAATAGTTGGTCGGATCGTTCGAACCAGACGCTGTGTCCCCGCCGGATCGTAGTGTGCCCAAGGGCGACGGCGAGGAATGTTTTGCCGACCCCGACCGGTCCGATGATCAACCCGTTTTGGGCTGCGGCGACGAAGCGGAGGGAGGCGAGTTCGTCGACGACAGCTTGGTCGTAGGTGATGTTCGCAGTCGGGTCCCAGTTGGCCAGCACCATGTTGGGGTCGAGCCCGGCTGCTTTGGCTTTGCGGGCAGCAGAGGTGGTGTCTCGTCGCGACACCTCATCAGCGAGGAGGATTTGGAGGAACTCGGCGTGAGAGAGTTTCGAGGTCTTCGCTAGCGCCAAGCGTTCGGGCAGGGTGTCGAGGAGTTGCCCGAGTTTCAGACGCCGGAGCGTTGCCGCCAGCTCGGGAGTCACCGTGGTTGAAGGGCTCATGGGCGGGCCTGGCCTTTCCCAGCGGCGAAGTGCCCGGCATCGCGAGCGAACCGGCCGGTGATCACATTGTCGGGCACCGGTTGATCGTCGACGGCTTCGGTTTCGAGGGCTCGTTCGATCATGCCGATCACGATGTTGACGTTGGCGCACTGGGCGTCAACAGCCCGCTCGCAGGCTTGGTCGACCCGGTCGTTGCCGTAACGATCGCAGGCTCGGAACAGTTTGTAGATGTGCCGCATCCGGGTCCACGGCAACGGGCCCTCGAGCACTGCCTCGACGAAGGCGCCGACATGGTCACCCCTAGCGAAGCCTTGCCGTTGCTGGGAGGCGATGTCACGCATGGCGTAGTCGGTCAGCTCCGATGGGAGGTCGGCCGGGTCGGTGACACGGGCCCCGGGCTTCTGGCGGGGATGACACTTGACCAGGGAACCCTTGGAGAAGATCTTCACCAGTTTCGACGTCGCGGTCACCTCGACCTGGCAGCCGATCAGATCACCGGGCACCGAATACAGGCTCTTGGCGACTTCGATGTGGTGATCCCGGTGAACCTTCGCCGTCCGGTAGATCGGCAACTCGTAACGCTCGGCCGGGGCCGCTATCAACGCTGGTGCCTCCAGCTCAGCGAACACCACCGCCGGTTGGGTCTGGGTGCTGCGATGAACCCGCAGGCCGGCCCGGCTGCGGCACCACACCTCGGCTGCGGTCTGGGCCTCGACGAGGCATCCGAAGTCCTCGCCCGCCCAGAACGAGGTCTGCACGAACTGCACGGCCCGCTCGACGCGGGCTTTGTCTTTGGGGGAACGGACCCGGGCTGGGTCGATAACGAACCCGCGGGCTTGGGCGTACTCAACGAAACCCTGATTCAACACCGGATCCAGGGCGTCGGCCTTGGTGACGACGGTCGCCATGTTGTCGGGGATGACAACGGCGAAGACTCCACCGAAGAACTCCCACGCTGCTTCGAACCCGTCGATCACCGTTGTCATGTTCTGGTTGAACGACAACCACACGAAAGTGTGTCTCGACAACGACGCGGTGAACACCAGCGCCCACACCCGCCGCCGTTTCCCCGTCTCTTCATCAACCATCCGACCAAGCTCCCCGAAGTCGACCTGCAACTCCACCCCCGGCTCACCATCGACAAGACGGACCGTCGAGGGGACCGGCGCAGCGAACTCAGCGGCCAGGAACCGGTTCAACGTCCGCTCCGGAACCACGATCCCCTGACGAGTCAACAACTCGACCATCTTGCGCGCCGGGACATCTCCGGCCTCGACCCACGCCTCGATCTTGGCTCGATGTACGACCAGAAGCGCCCACGAACCGCCGTGGCGATCCGGGCGAGGTGGCCGCATCACCGACATCACCTCCCCAACAAAGGCGTCGCTCAACCCCTCGATGCTGTCACCGGCGGCCAGGCCCAAACCCTTCGCCACCTCGACCATCCGAGTGACCGTCTTACGGTCACTACGAACCATCGCTGCGATCTTTCGCAAGCCATAGCCCAACAGCCACAACCTGAGCACTTCACGGACCTCGAACACAGGAACCTCCCGGAACGCCAACACCCACCGCCTTTCGGGTCAATCAACGCGATGGCGGCAATCAGAGCGTCAACGACACCGACCCCGGTGGACCCCCACAAGTGGTCCCATCTAACTGGCGCAGCCCTGGTCCCATCCAGGTGGCGCAAACCCTACAAACTGGTCCCATCCAGCTGGCGGGCGACACGCACCAGGTCCACAATATTGGCCTTTGCCCTGTGCAAACGGTCGAGTCGTCAGCCCTCTCACCAGGTGAGACGCTCGGCAACGAAGAACCGTGGCTAGGCGAGCTGACTGAACTGGTTCATACCGGGTTGTCTCGGTTGTCATCTCTGGTGTGGGCGATGCGCGAGCGAAAGTCAACGAAGACTCACAAAATAGTCCGGTGCTCGGACCGCCTAATTGACTGAGACTCATAGGAGTTGGCTCTGAGGACGGCTGGCCAGAATCGCTCGTGGCAGCGGATCTGTTGCTTGAGTCCGAACCGTATTGTTCGATTGATCGCCTCGGCTTCCGCCACGGCGTGGATCGAGACTGAAGCGCAGAAGGCCTTGGACAGTGAGGATTGAACGTGACGCGCTCATTTCAACATCATCTGCCAGTACCCGAAGCGTTCTCGTTCGACTCATCGGGACGCGTTCGCTTGGATTTGGTCAAAGGACCCTGGTTACTTACCGTGATGGGTTGTACACCTATCGAAATAACCCTGCGAATTCGGTGCACTACCGAATCGTAGCTTCACGTCACGCCATTGTCCGATCTCTGATCGTTCGTGCAGGTTGAGGAGGAGCTCAGGTGAAGAGTCGAGAAGCTGGTAGATATTCGAGTCTCCGATCCGGTCAATCGGGCCTCGTCTTCGGAAGCCGACACTGACATGAGGTGGGGCAAGCGAGCGCGGGATCGTAGTCCATCCGGAGCCTCGGTACCGGAGCACGTTCCCGTCGCAGGGAATCCGAGCGACATCGAGCTGACCGAGGTTCTGGCGCGGTTCCGGCGCGAGGTCGAACGAAGCGACGAGCCCTCGATGGGATCCTTGTTCGCTGCCGCCGAGGAACTCGCTCGCCAATGTTTAGCCCAGCGGGAACGCGTAGTCGAAGCCGTTGCCGCCCTCGAAGCAGCGCAGGAGGTCGAGCGTGTGCTCGCGGCGCGGCTCGAGTCGATCGTTGACCTCATATGCAACCTGCCATCGCTGCCAGCGACCGATCTGACTACGGATCCCGATCGGCGACAGTCCGACCAGGGCTGGCAGAGCGATGATTCGGCAGCTCCTCGTGGCCCGGAAAGGGTGCGACTTCGAGGCGGATCGACCAGCGGGCTGCCGTCGCACCATCTCCAGGTCAAGTCCTGCGACGAGAGCGGGCAACAGTGTCCGACAGCGCCAATCGAAGCCGGTAGCGCCTTCCGTCTTGGTGCAATGTCAGCTGATCGAGATCATCGGCCGCGTAGCGGGACGACGTACGAGTCTCTCTACAACGACGTCGAAGACCCGTTACTGTTATCCGCGAAGACGCTCGAGGAGTCGTCTGAGGTCTCGGAGCCGTCATCGTCTGCGACACCCGCGGTGGAACACGACGAGCGGTCGGAGGACACTCGACAACCCACCAACGGTAATGGGACCGAACTCGGCACCGCTGAGCTGGGCGCGGCCGTGCTGTCTCCAGACTTGCCAAGCACAGGGCTCGCCGCCCTGTTCTTCGGCCCGCTCCGCCTCTACTTAGACGGCACGCCCCTTGAGCCTCATCTTCATGGCAAGGCGTTCAAGGTATTCAGCTATCTGGTCGCCAATCACGACCGCCCGATTCCCAAGGACGTCCTGATCGAGATGTTCTGGCCGCAATCGGAAATCGCCACAGGTCGTCGCGGCCTGCATCAGGCCGTGTACACGATTCGCAAGGCCCTCAGACCAGCCAATGACGTCCGAAAGATCGTCGTGTTCAAGGACGACTCGTATCAGATCAACCCCGCGATCGAGGGTTGGACCGATGTCGATGACTTCGAACTGCACGTTCGCAGCGGGCAGAGGGCGGAGCTGGAGGGGGATCTCGATCGTGCCCAAGAGATGTACAGCCGAGCGGAGCAACGGTTTCGGGGCGACTTCCTCGAGGATGCGCCGTACGAAGATTGGGCGATTGCCGATCGCAGCCGTCTTCGCCTCGTTTACGTCGAGGTCGCCAACCGGGTCGCAGACCTCTTGGAGGACGCCGGTGAGATCTCGCGTGCCCTTGCCGTAAGCGGCCGGGTGCTGAGGATCGAGCCCTGCGACGAGGAGAGTCACCGCCGAGCGATGCGCTGCTACACCAAGACCGACCAGCGAACCCTTGCGATTCGCCAGTATCGCAGGTGTGCTGAACAACTCGAACAGATCTATGGGCTGACTCCATCGCCGGCTACGACTGAACTCCACGATTCCTTGATTTCTGGGTAAAGACTACAACCTTTCAATCGAGATCACCTTCAGTGCTCAAATCCGAACGAATTGACGGACATGAGCGGTTGGAGCAGTTATAGATGAGCGGCAAGGGCCACCATGTTCATCACACTGGCCGGGATGAGTTGGATTCCTTGACTCACGGCTGCTCCAACACCATTACCGAGGAGTCAAATCACAATGTCGGATGAAGAGAACATCACGGGTCAGAGGGTTCCCGAGAACCCCCATGAGGCCGTCCAAGCCCAGTTCGAGGCACGCGTTCAGGCGGTGATGGATGGAGCGGAGCGTCAGCGCGCCGAGGCAGCGGGCGCCGCGATCGAGCTGGCCGAGGCGCCGTTCCTCCAAGAATGGGAAGTCCTGGCTTGGGGGCCGTGGCAGGGAGCAGCGAACGACCCGAAAGGGATCGTGTTCACAGGAGAGAGTGTCTGGATCTGTGTTGGCGTGTTTCTCTCGGTGGAAATGGCCGCGACCGTGGGTGGATTTGGTGGAAAGATCTCGCTGAACTACTTCACCTCGGATACCCAGCAAATGAAGGTAGCAGCCGGCCTGAGCGGGAACGAGTGCATTGAGGTCGACGCCAATACCACAGTGTACTTCAGTTGGTTGAAGCTCGATCCAACTGAGGCAGCCTGTCTCCTCGAGACAAACATCTGCGCGCGCATCTGCAACTGCAGGAACGAGACTCATCCGGACTACGCGGGATACGTTCGCCATGTCTACGACTACGACCCGGAGAATCTCGGACTCACAGCGCCCTGGGGTCCCGTATCTCCCTCCTCGCCAGGCTGGCAGTTTGGTCATCCGATTCGGTTCATGGTGGCCGATCCGAAGGCTCCGTGCTGCCTTTGACGGCAGCGTACGGTCCGGTCGGCTGAGCCGGCACCGGTGACCCACCAGAGGATTTCGTCATGAACCTGGCAGCAGGAACTCAGCACTGGAGACATGTCCGCCGCGGGCTTCATGCCGCAGCGGTCGGATGGTTGTACGACCCCAATGTGACCTTCATCGACTACGGGTACCGGGAAACGGGGGGCGAGCTCCTCCTCGACGAACCGCCCTGTATCAGGGTCCACGTCGTCGAGAAGTTCGTCGGCGGTGCACCCGCCGTCGAAGCTGCCACCCGCCAGGGCCTTACGCGGGGCTACATCCCCGATGATTTCGAAGGGATACCCGTCGATCGGCCCCAAGGCTCATACCAACTCAAGTGGCGGAGGCGACGTCGGCCTCAGTGGCCGGCCGGGCGAATTGGCAGTTCGACGGGAAGCGTCAGCCCGCGGCGGAGTCGAGTCGACCCGCTGCGGGGTGGAATCAGCGTTTCCGACGCCTTTCGGCCCATCTCCGGAACCTTGGGAAGCCCGGTCCTCGATCGGGCGACGGGCCAGCCCATGATCATCAGCAATTGGCACGTGATCAGCGGAGCGCGGGGTTGGCCAGGCATGCCAATCCTCCAGCCGGGCCGAGGCGACGGTGGCACGTGGGGGGATCAAGTGGGCACTTTCGCCCGCCACGCGATGGCGTCGAATCTTGATGCGGCGGTGGTCGAGCTCGGCGCTGGCCGAGAGGCCGTGAACGAACCGTGGGGCCTCTCGCCCGTGACCGGTGCCGAACTTGCCCAACTGGGAATGGAGGTCGTGAAGTCGGGTCGGACGACAGGCGTGACTCGCGGGATCGTAACGGGAGTGGAAGGTAGCCAGCGGGCCTACTACGCAGGCATTGGCTTTCAAACCATCAGGAAGGTGATGTGCATCACGCCAGGCGATCCTGAGCTCAGCCTCCCGGGTGACTCCGGCTGTCTGTGGATCGAGGAGAAGACTATGCGAGCAGTTGGGCTTCACTTCGCTGGCAACCGTTCGGGTCAGCCAGAGGAGGCGTTGGCAATGGATATCGGCCCGGTGCTCGATACGTTGGAGGTCGACCTCCATGTCTAGCCACGACGTGTCGCACGAGTTCCCGAGCGAAACGGCGATCGCGTTGGTCGTCGGTGTGCTCGGGGTCTGGAGAATCACTCATCTGGTCGCTGCCGAGGATGGTCCGTGGGACGCGGTGGTGCGACTACGGAATCGGGTAGGGCACGGCTTCTGGGGCGAGCTCATGGATTGCTTCTACTGCCTCAGTGTGTGGGTTGCCGCGCCTGTCGCCTGGCTCGGCGGGGTGCGATCACCTCGGAGGCTGTTGCTTTGGCCCGCGCTATCAGCAGGGGCAATCATGCTCGAGAGAGTCACGAGCATCGACTCTGGCAGTGCCGTTCCCCTGATCATCGAGGAAGGCGAAACCGGGGAGGTTGAAGATGTCATGCTGTGGCAGTAGGCGGGCCCGCGCCACTACGGCGGATTCGACGACCCGCCAGCGACGGGAGGCGCGACGGCGCCCGATCGTTAGCGGCCCGCCGAGCTTCGAGTACATCGGGAGTAGCACGCTCACTCTCGCCGCCCCGGTAACGGGGCGGCGGTACAGGTTCCCCAAACCCGGTGCCGTTGTGGAGGTCGATGTGCGCGATACGTCGGCGCTTTCTGCCGTGTCCGTCCTCCGACAGGTGAGCGGATAGGACGTGGACTTCGACGCCGATGTCTGGAATCGAGTGCGTCGTGCCAGAGCGCAGCTCGAGCGCCAGATCTTCGATCATCCCGACGTGACGTTGATCGACATTGGACTGGCGAGAAGCCCGGTAGGTGAGGACACAGATCCGCCGGACGAGCTCGTTCTTCGGGTTCATCTTCGGGGGTTCGAAGCCGGCTCCGCCGCCCGTGAGCAGCATGCGGACTTCCCCGACTCGATCAACGGGTTCCGGGTGGTTCTGGAGCCTGGGAACTATCAGCTGGACTAGCCGAGAGCCTCGACATCGCGGCAAGCGGCCAGGGAAGAGGTGACGACATGAGCGAGAATCAGGACAACCCATCGGCCGGAGACCAGGACTCCGAGTTGCGGGCAGTAAGAGGCCTTGGCCCGAAATCGGCCCCTCGTCTCAGGGCCGCCGATATCGAGACACTGCAGGACCTCGCCAGATTCCGGACACCTGAGGAGTTGCATTTCCAGCTGGTGAAGCGCGGTGTCGGCGACATCTCGCTGGTACAGATCGAGAACACGCGGTATCCCGACGATGGCGATTGGGTGTCGCAAGCTCGTCGACTGTTGGCATCCACCGCTGCCTCCGAAGCAGCCGACGATTCCGTGGAAACGGGCGAAGTCGGCGACGAGATGCCCGAGAGCTCGGCTCCAGCCGAGGCCAGCGCCCCCGCTGCGAGCACGATCCGAGATCAACCACCGACGGATCGCTGCCCTCTTGAACAGCCCAGTTTCATGGTCGATTTCGGGAAGGGCAGTGGCGACGAGCCCGAATCGTCGGGTTTGAGGACCTGGGTCACGGACAACAACAAGGCCGACGACGACCCTGACGCCGTCCGAGACTGGGACGGAGTCTCCCCGTCGGACTGGGCGACATGGATTCTCGAGCAGTCCGAGCTGCCGGTTCCCGACGGATTGCTACGTTCGAAGGAGGAGCCGGAGCCCGCACGGACAGAAGCAGAGACCCGACTCAACATCACGGGCTTCAAGGTGACCAAGCTGAACTCGAGGGGGGAGCGGGTCGACGATCGGTTCAAAGTCCTGGTCGGGCTCAAGCTCTCCGGTCCCGGCGCAGCCGAAGAGGCCACGGGACAGCTGGCCTTCCGAACCGAGGTGCTTGCCGTGAACGAGGACGGCAATATCCTCGAGTCACTGGCGTCGTCGAACGGGCGCTTCGATCCTGGAAGGTTCACATACACACAGGAACTGACGTTCGGCGTGCCTGAGATCGGAATCTACCGCCTGTGGGCGGTAGGGTGGTGCCCGCGCGCCGGTTGTCGGTTCGAGCCTGTCGAGGGCCAGCGTCTTACCGTCGTCGAATGGGCTCCCCAAAGCCTCCAAGAATCCCGGGGCGGTTCTTCAGGGGAATTGCGCAACGGGTAAGTTGGTGGTTCAGTCGGACTACACCGGCCCGACGGTGATACTGGATGCTCAGTTTGTGGGTGGCTCGGTGTTGATCGGGGACTTCGAGGCGCCGACGTGTGCAGCGAGCGATGCGTTGTCCGGGGGTTGCTGGTTTGTGTTCGGTCACGGTGACGGGCCCGGTGGAGGTTCCGGGTGGCCTGGTCTACACGGCCACTGGTCCGGCTCTGGTGAACAGCTTCCCGTTGCCTCCGTTGCCGTTGCCGTTTGTTTGGTCGATGCAGCACTTCGCCTCGAAGCCGACCTCCTCATCACCCTCACCACCCAACTACTCCAAGGCTGACAGAGCGCGTCCTACGAGCCTGATCAGGCACCGACCGATCAACCGACGGCTGGTAGTCCAACTGGTAGCCACGACGAGCGCTTGAGGGCGATCGGGAGCGGACAGCTGCGAACGTCCGTCCCGTCAGGCGAGCGGCCGCGACACCATACGGACAGCTTGGTGGGCCATGGCATGGAAGAGGTCAGGAGTTCAATTCTCCTTAGCTCCACAGCAGTTTTGGGAGGTCAGGTCAACGACTCTCAGATGTGGTGTCTCCCCGCCGCTTTTTGTCGGTGGTGCCCGGTGGTAGCCAACGAGGGGCGGACG
>JAAETI010000799.1 GCA_024228555.1 bacterium
GAACAGCAGCTGTCTGGCATCGATACGGCCGGTGTCGTCAAGATCGTGGTCATCCTGCCAGGCCTTGACTGCTCGTCTTGTGGCCGATCCGTAGTCCCCGTCGAGTTCGGCCTCAGTGTCGAGGTACCCCTCCTCCTGGAGGAAGCGCTGGAGTTGCTCAACGTCCGCGCCTTCCTTCCCGGATGAGAGCTCCCGGTACATCGGAACGTCACCGTGTGCCCAGTAGGTAGGACGGTCGTCGATGCGGTATAGCGCCGTACCCGGCTCCAGGATCGATTCCTCCTCCGGTACCCATGTGACCGTCCCGTTGGCGTAGCCAGGTAGGGCGAACTGGTCGCCGTAGCCGAGTGATCCCGGGAACTCCTCGGTTTCCTCGAGAGTCCTGGTGGCGACCACGTCGGTTGCCAGAGTCGGCGGCTCGGTGGTGGTGGTCTCGGCCGGAGCCTCGCTCTGGCCTATTGCCCACCAGACGGCAGCGACTGTGGCCAGGCCTAGCGTGGTCAGGCCAATTCGTGCCGGGAGCCTCATGGCGTCGGACTCGAGACCGAGTTGCTCATCGTGCTCCCACCCTCGGTGCCATAGACACTTTCAGAGCAGGTCTGCATCGCCTCGTTCATCTGTTCAGGATCGATGTCGGACGGGATCTCGACCATCATGCCACCATCCGAAGTATCGGGGTCGGGCCAGTCAACGCCCTCGTCCCGCATGCACTGTGCGAAGGCCAACTCCTGATCCATCCTCTCGGCCTCTTGCTCCGGGCTCATCTCGAACTCGCCGAACACAGCATCGAGGGACCTGCCGCACTCCGCAGCCGCTTCTTTGAAGGCGGTGAAGTCGAAGTCGCCGGGCCCGCCTTCAATGCTGATCGTTCCAGTGTCACCACCGGACTCCGGGTCGGGCATCTCGATCCCTTGCTCTCGCATGCATGCGGAGTATTCCTGGAAGGCCTCTTCGGGGTCGACTTCGGTAGCGGTCATTGTGTCGGCCGCCGCGGTGTCCTCGCTGAGCGTTGGCAGCGTCGGGGTTGTCGTGTCGGCTGTGTCGCCGCCACATGCGCCAAGCACCAACAGCAGTGCGGTAGCCACAACTGTAAGTCGCGTGTACATCTGTGATCTCCAGGGTTGATTGTGTGACCAAGGTGACAGATGGTTGCTGAGAGGAGGCTGAGAGACTCTGGAGCGGTTCGCGGAATTCTCAGCTTCCTCTCAGGTGGTTTTGGGCGATACTGCGGGTATGCGAGTACTAGTGGTCGAAGACGAAATGAATCTGGCCGATGCTGTCGCCGATGGGCTGCGCGCTGAGGGCTATGACGTCGACGTCTCATACGATGGCGACGACGGCCTATGGCGAGCCCGCGAGGGGCAATTCGACGCCATCTTGCTCGACATAATGCTCCCCGGCATGAACGGCTATCGCGTCTGCGACACCCTTCGCAAGGAAGGCATTTCGACGCCCATCCTGATGCTGACCGCCAAGGACGGTGAGTATGACGAGGCGGAAGGTCTCGACACCGGTGCAGACGACTATCTCACCAAACCCTTTTCTCTTGTGGTCCTGCTGGCGCGGCTTCGTGCACTCATCCGCCGCGGCAACACGGTTCGGCCGGAGAAACTCATCGTTGGCGACCTGGAGTTGGATCCGGCGACCCGTGAGTGCACTCGGGGGAGCGAGTCGATCCAGCTGACACGTCGCGAGTTTGCCCTGCTGGAGGCTTTGGCCGCCAGGCCCAATGAGGTGGTCACCAAGCAGGAACTCATCGACCGAGTCTGGGGTCTTGACTACTTCGGTCCTGCCAACATCGTCGAGGTGTATGTCGGCTACCTACGCAAGAAGATCGATCGACCATTCGGTGCCAACTCGATCCAGACCGTCCGCGGTGTGGGTTACCGGGTGATGACATGAGGCGTACAGCTTTGGTCTTTGTCTCGGTTCGCGGCCGCATCACGGTCGCAGTGACCGCCGTATTTGCGTTGGCAATGGTCTTTGGAACGTGGTTCCTGCTCGACCGGGCGGAGCAGGCATGGGTAGATGATCTGCGAGCCCAGGATATGGCCGAACTCGAAATGATCGCCCACGACCTGCTGGCGATGGAGGCGCTCGAAGCGATGATCAGCCAAGGGGTCGTGTTGCCGGTTGGGGAAGGTGGCACCAGCTTTGCGCTCACCGACGAGAGTGGCGTCCTGGTTGGCTCGACTCCGCCTGGCCTGTTCGGTGGGGTCGTTGTTGCTAGCGAGATACCGGCCGACGAGGTCCCCGACGTCACCATATCCGGGATGGCAAGGCCAGTAGGGATGGTCGGCGAGAACACGACGGTGAGCCTCCCCGTCGAGTTCCAGAGCGGAGCGCTCACTCTCACCGCATCCTCTTCTCTCGAGCCGGTTCGAGCCGGCCTGAGCACCCTGCGCGGGCTGCTGGTGTTTGCGGTCCCGGCACTTGTTGCCGGGGTCGGGGCGACATCCTGGTTTGTCACCGGGCGGGCCTTTGCGCCGGTGGAGGACATCACCAGCAAGGTGGAGCGGATCACCGACGACCGCCTGGATGATCGGGTTCCGGTTCCCGACAGCCGCGACGAGGTCGCTCATCTTGCAGTGACGATGAACAGCATGCTCGACAGGCTCGCCACCAGCCGACGCCGCCAGCGGCAGTTCGTGTCCGATGCGTCACATGAGTTGCGGAATCCGATCGCCGCCAGCAAGACCCGACTCGAGGTTGCCCTGGCCCACCCCGATCATGTTGCCTGGTCCGAGACCGCCGGGGCAGTGCTCGAGGAACAAGAGCGTCTCGAGCATCTTGTCGACAGCTTGCTGCAACTGGCCCGTTTCGATGAGCAGACCAGCGCGGTCACCGAAGAAGTCGATCTTGATGATGTGGTGTTCGTGGAAGCACAGCGTGTGGCCGATATCGCGATCTCGGTTGATGATGTTGCCCCTACGCGGATCACCGGCAATCGGCAGCAGTTGACCTATGCGGTGCGCAATCTTATTGACAACGCGATACGCCATACCGCGTCTCGCGTATCGATTGCTTTGAAGAGCGGTGAGGATTCTGTCGTGCTGACTGTTGACGACGACGGCGCCGGCATCCCGGCTGACAAGCGCGATGCCGTGTTCGAGCGTTTTGTGCGTCTTGATGAGTCACGTGATCGCACCCGCGGGGGAGCTGGTCTTGGCCTGGCACTGGTCGCCGCGGTTGCCGACGCCCACGGGGGGACTGCA
>JAAETI010000800.1 GCA_024228555.1 bacterium
AACACCTCGGCAGGGTCAGGCAGCGGTGTAGGAATGGTTCCAATTTCTTCGACCGTTACCGCTGGGTCCTCGTGGTTGCCCGTCTGGTCACTCATCGCTGCTCACTCCCATCACGCACCTGCTGCCAGGGTGTGCGATGCGCATCAACAATCATCATACGCGACAATCCCAACCGCTTCGGGCCACCACCCACGCAGTACCGGCGATTCCGAGTGCCCACGGTGCGCGGGTACGATGGCCGGGCGCGTTGGCCCTGGTCAACTGAAGATTTCCGCGCACGATTCAAGTGCCGGACACTCGGTGAGTTGTGCCTGCTGGCAGTCGACACTGAACATTACTGGGCAGCAGCCCGGCTTGAAGTCGAGACCGTCGGGTGCCGTGGGTGGCTCATCGATATTGCCGGGTATCTCTGGGTTCGTTCTAGGCAGGGGCTAGCTATAGCTAGTAGCGTGTGGCGTCGATGGTCGTGTCGGCCCGTCTTGATCGTGGGTCAAGGATCATCGGGACAAAGAGACGAGCGTACGGGGAGGGACGGTACCGGTGAATCGTCTGATCTTTGCGACATCATTGGTGTTGCTGCTCCTCGGCTGTGGAGGCGGCACGCTCTCGATGACCGAGTATGCGGAAACACTTGACTTGCTCGTCTCTGACCTGGGCGGTGAGCTAGAAGCCATGGATGGCCGGGTCGCCGAAACTCCGACGGTCGAGGAGGCGCAGCTCGTTCTGGGTGAAGCCCTCACCGCGCGCACCGAGTTCCAAGAGAGCCTGACAGAGCTCGATCCCCCCAGTGAGGTCACTGACATCCACAACGACCTTGTCGACCTTCACGCCCGCGTCATCACTGCCCAGCAAGCTTTTGCGGCCGAGGCAGCAACCGCCACGTCGCTCGACGAGGTGCTCAACAGCACCGAGTCTGAGGCCTATCAGGCTGTGCAGATCGAATTGTTGGAGCTGTGCCCCGATTTACAGGCGAGGTTTGATGCCACCGCCGTTTTTGCTGACATCCCCTGGATGGGCGGAGGGGAAGTAGTCCGTGTGGTTCTCGGCTGCTCCCCGTAGAGGCAAGCCCACAACAGCTACCACCCGCACATATCCTCACATCAGATCGGGGGGCTGTGCCACAGCGTCGAGCTTCAGACCGCCGCCGGAACGGCATGCAGGATGAGCTGGCGGACTCTTCTGGCGCCCCGGGCTAGATGAGGTTCGCCTTTCCCTCTTGGCGTTGGTGACCCGAGGACCCCAACCGCCGGTGTCAGTCAGCGGGTGTCCCGGGCCGGATGATTCCGGTTTCGTAGGCGAAGACTACGGCGCTGACTCGGTCGCGGAGGTCGAGTTTCATCAGGACCCGTTTGAGGGGGTTTTGGCGGTGGATTCGCTGATGTGCATTTTGTCGGCGATTTCGGTGTTGCTGAGGCCGTGGGCGACGTTGATGAGAATCTCCCGCTCTCTCTCCGTCAGCTTGTTGATGGCTGCCGCTGCCTGGTGTCGATCGTCAATTCCGCCCAATATCACCGCTCGGAAACACCTGAC
>JAAETI010000801.1 GCA_024228555.1 bacterium
TCGGCAGCGACGGACGCACCGTCAACTTCAGATCCCTGGCCGGCGACCTCCTCAGTCATGCGGATTTCGGGCTCGCTTCGCCGCATGAGATCGAGACCGTCGATGGTAACGACCAGCACATCTGGATCACCACGCAGCAAGACGATCTGTTCACCTCATACATCTACGACCTCGGCGAGTGCGGCGGCATCCCCGAACCTGGCCGGTTCCTCGATGATGACCATTCGATCTTCGAACCCGACATCGAGTGGCTTGCGGGACAGGCCATCACCCTGGGCTGCAATCCTCATCAAGCAAACACACGCTTCTGCCCCGCCGATGATCTCACCCGTGGCGAGATGGCCGCGCTGCTCCACCGTGCGCTCGGAGAGACCGTTGCAGAGGTGAGACCACCAGTTGCCTTCACAGATACCGCAACGTCGGTCTTTGCGACGGATATCGATTGGCTGTCGGCAACCGGCATCACGCAAGGCTGTTCAGCGTCGACGTTCTGTCCGGAGGATCCCGTGACCCGCGGACAAATGGCTGCGTTCTTGGTGCGGGCACTCCATCTTCCAGCGGTATCAGATGTAGGCCGGTTCGTCGACGATGACAGCAGCGTCTTTGAGGATGACATCGCCACACTTGCCAGCGCTGGAATCACCTCTGGGTGTGCGATCGACCGGTTCTGCCCCGACGATCCGGTGACCCGAGCCGAAGTAGCCGCCTTCCTCCATCGGGCGCTCGAGGAGTAGACAGCGGGCACTCGCCGCAGCTGGGCCGGCCCCCGGAGACCGAATCCCCCGGTTCTTGCGTGGATTCGTCGCCCATCGGCCGGCCTTTTCTACGCAAGTTCGGCATTGGAGTCGAGCCTGCCGTCCCACATCGGGAACTCTTCTTCCCCGAGGGTCGTTGACCACAATGAGTGACAGTGCGAAACTGTCGGTAGCCGAGAGTGCGAAAAGAAAGGCAGCGGCGTGCGAGTGGTTGGATACATACGGGAAACCTCCTCAGGAGGAGAACCCGCGTTCGCCCAATCCGAGAAGATCCGCCGTTGGATCAACGAGAGTGGGCATCGGCTCGTTGCGCTGTGCCAAGACGTTCGCACCCCCGGACACGCCGTCGGACGAGAAGGTCTACAGTCGATCGTCGGGATCATCTCGGCGGGCCAGGTCGATGCCATCCTTGTCCCTTCGCTTGACGCATTCTCTTCCGACAAAGTCACACAGGAAGTCATCATGTCGGCGCTTCGAATCCACGAAGTGGCACTCTTGTCCACCGACCCTGATGACATTGACATGCTGTCAGACCCACCCGCCGACAACTTGCGGATGATCGTCCGTGACGTGCTGGCAAAGCAGACCCGCTTTGACGAGATCCTGAGCCTGCCTACCAATGATGAGCCGGAGCCCCACGCAATCCAGGTCGACGAGACACCCGATGTGGTGATCGAACTGATACCGGCCGATCGCAAAGACGCACTGCCGGCCAGTCGCGCTATCCCCGGCCAGTAGGCCTACCGGGCGGCTCGGCTCGCCAGGTCAAGACTCAATGCAACCCAGGTCGCTCGCGCTACGGAATAGGCACGTCCGCCTTGCTGTACGGCCGCACCGCTGGCATGGCGGTGCTCGTCTAGCGCCAACAACACGGTGATCACTGTGTAACCACCCAACTCAGCTTCGGCGACCCCTGCTAGCGCAACCTCATGTGAGCCACCCAACTCGGCAACGGCCGCAACGACCGCTGCATCCATGCCCCCGATGCCCAGTTCGAGCGTTCGGTCGGATCTTCGGCCATCGGTGGCCCGCACCGAGACAGAGATGCCGTCGGGGGTCTCTTCAACTGCAACGCTCTCCAACCTGGCGCCGACCGCCTCGCCTGCCTCGGCGGGACCGTCGGGTAACGCATGCTCCCCCACCCTCGGGAAACTGACTACCGAACCCGGCGCACCTGGAGGTGGCGGCGGACCGTCGCTGCCTGCATCGTCGCCTTCGGCGGGAGCAGGCCGCATTCCGTGGTCGGCAAGGATGCGACGCACCGCCACACCCACCGCATCCGCATCCGCACCGGTTGCCAACTGCACCCTGACCCCGGCAAGCCCACTCTCGGACTCGACCTCGGCCCCGGCGATCCCGGGGACCGCCATCAGCTCATCCTGAAGTGCTGCCGGCATCAAACCCTCCCAAATATTCTGTGTTGCTTCTTGCGCCATTCCAAATACAGAATCAGATCTCCAGCAGGCAGCGGAGAATCGACATCACCCTGGGCGGTCGCCAGCCGCCAATCGGCGTAGGGTTGGTCAGGGATCGGCAGAAACGGGGCCTTTCGCCACCAGTTGTGTCGCGAAACGGCAAACAACGTGCGCACCCCTTCGACCCAGAGATCGGGGCGTCGTCCCACCGCCGCCGCAAGATTCCACGACATCATGGAACGATCGTACCCCCCGAGGCGTTGACAACGTGGCATTGCCAAATGGGGCAGACAGGTACCAGCACTGATAGTCTCATCGCGTTGCTGCCGGAGGAAGGAGCACATGTGACTGTTACCGCTGAAGACCTTCAGTGGTTCGGAAAGAGTTTTGGCGCGATCGTTGACAACATCGAGACCGTCATTCAAGGTAAGCGCCGCACGATCGAATTGGCAACGATCTGCTTGCTGTCCGAAGGCCACACTCTGATTGAGGACGTCCCAGGTGTCGGCAAGACCCTTCTTGCCCGATCGTTGGCGAAGTCGATTGATTGCAGTTTCCAGCGAATCCAATTCACCCCCGACCTTCTGCCGTCGGATGTGACAGGTGTTTCCGTATGGGACCGCGAATCAAACCACTTCGTCTTCCGCCCCGGACCCGTCTTCGCCAATGTTGTACTTGGCGATGAGATCAACAGAGCGAGCCCGAAGACACAGTCGGCGCTACTCGAGGCGATGGAAGAGCGTCAGGTCACGGTTGATGCCGTCACCCGGCCGCTCGCCGCACCATTCATGGTGGTCGCCACGCAGAACCCGATAGAACACGAAGGAACTTACCCGCTGCCAGAGGCACAGCTCGACCGCTTCATGATGCGGCTGGGCATGGGATATCCCGAACGGGACAAGGAACTGGAGATGCTCGAAACCCACGGGCACCACTCCACTCTCGAAGATCTCGAGCCAGTCGTTGACGCCGCAGACGTGAACCGGATGGTCGACATTGCTGCCCGGGTATACGTTGCGGACGCAATCCGCTCGTATCTGGTCGACTTGTCTGACGCCACTCGTAACGACCCCGACTTGCTGCTGGGGGCATCGCCGCGGGCGACGCTCTATATGCAAAGGGCAGCTCGCACCAATGCGGCAACAGAGGGAAGGGACTTCGTGACACCCGACGACGTCAAAGAGATGCTCCACCCGGTCCTCAACCACCGGTTGATCCTGCAGCCCGAGGCACAGATGCGGGGCTCAGGGGTCAGGAGCATCATCGATGCGATCAGCGACCGGGTCGGAGTACCTGGCGCCCGTACCGGCGTCTAGTGCCAACGCTACACGGCTGGGCAGCACTCGGTGCAGCCTTTGCCCTCGGGGTTTTGTGGATCGGCTTTGGCGAGCGCTTGCTGCTCGCCCTTGCGATCTTCCTCGTCGGATCAGTTGCTTTGGGGGTTCTGTATGTGAGAAGCAGCGCACCACGTGCCCGCCTCACCCGCCAGATCTCACCCGTGCAAGTTCACGACGGCGAACGGGCCATCGTGCAGCTCTCTCTGGTTTCCAGCCGGAGACTGCACTCGGCAATAGTCGAAGACATCGTCCACAGCCTGGGAACGGCTTCGTTCGTGGCCGAACGGGTTGACGAAAGCGAACCGATGTTGGCCCGCTACGAGGTTCTGTGTAAACCGCGAGGCGTCTACAAGGTCGGCCCCGCCACCCTGAGAGTCCGTGACGCCATGGCGCTGGCCGAATCGCTCAGCTCGGGGAGACGAGCCGATCGGCTTGTTGTCTACCCGTCGGTCGAGCCACTTGCCGGTCTGCCCGTTGTTCGCGGGCAAGATCCGAATGTGAACTCGGCACGGGCCAACTTCTCCCACAGCGGCGGCGATGATTTCTTCACTCTCCGCGAGTACCAGCGCGGCGACGACCTACGCCGCGTGCATTGGCCATCGTCGGCCCGACGTGATGAGCTGATGATCAAGCAGCTCGAGATGCCCTGGCAATCAAGGGCACTCGTTCTGCTCGATATCCGAGCGGATTCGTACGCCACTCCAGATTCGTTTGAACATGCAGTTCGTGGTGCTGCCTCAGCCATGCGCCATCTGTATCGACACGGATTCAGCCCGACACTGTGGAGCGGCCACTCCAGGGGAACCGCAGTCACCACATCGCAGGCCTACGAGCTGGCAATGGAAGAACTGGCCACCGTCCAAACCAATCCGGAACTGGACTTTGGCGCTCTGATGAGTCGCTTGCGCAGGGAGGGTCTGGCCGGCGGTGCGCTTGTCATGGTGACCGGCGTACTCGACAGTGGCGGCGTATCGGTGTTCAAGACACTCAGTCGGGATTATTACAAGACGATCGTAATGACGGTCTCAGAGCGCGAGAACGAAGCCCTACACCAGGTGAAACGCGCCGGTGCAGTAGCCGTCGCCTCGGGACCGGCATCGAAGTGGGCGCCAGCCTGGCGAGAAGCAATGGAGAAGACATGGTCTACCGCCTCAGCTGGCTAGCCGGTGCGGCATCGCTGATCTTCGCCCTCAGCGGCCTGACCGGTTTGCTGCGTCCTACCAGCACAGGAACCAAGTGGCAGTTCATTGTGATCGCGGCGCTGATCCTTGGAGCCACCATCACCTGGACGGCGCTGAGCTACCGGGCCCATCCTGCGATAGTCGTCGGCCTGAACCTTGTTGCGATGGTTGTTGCCATCTCCCGGATCGCAGCGCCAGAGACCACACGGGGGCTTCTACCGACCGCAGAGACTCTCACCGCCTTTAGTACCCAATTCGATCGAGCGATGGCGCTGATCAGAACGGGGATCGAACCGGTCCAGCCAATCGCAGGCATCGTCATCGTCCTGGCGGCTGTGTTCTGGGTGGCAGGGGTCCTGCTCACCTGGGGGCTGATGCGTGGCCACCCCTACGTTGCCCTCGTCCCACCCCTGGTGCTTGCACTGCAATTCGCCACGATGGACCGCACCAGAACCGGTTGGCTCCGCATCGTGATCTTCCTTTCCGTCGTCGCAGCCTCTGTCGTCGCCATCACGATTGACGAGCGTGATCAGTCGGCAGGACGCATGTCGGGCGGCGACCGCAAACGATCCGCCCTCAATAGTCGCCTTGCTCCGTCGGCAGCGGGTCTTCTGGCTATCACGCTGTTCCTCAGCGTTGCGGCAACCGGGGCCATGGCGGGAATGGTCCCCCGTGACGGTGTCCTCCCCTGGCGGAGCGCCACCGGCCTCACCTCTGATTTCTACGGTGGCATTGCCTACAACCCGTTCATCGGGATCCAGCAGTCGCTTGTCTCCCAATCTGACACACCGGTCTTCCTTGCAGAGGTCACCGGCGACGTTCCTGCCAGCGAGGTCTACTTCCGACTAGTGACGATGGAGACCTACGACGGCGGCCAGTTCTTTGCCGACAAGCCAACGGTCGTCGACCTCGATACCCGCCCTTGGGAAGACAGCGACAACCGATTCGCCGGCCCCACCGGCCGGATCACCACCACCATCCAGATCGAACGACTCCGCATGGACTGGCTGCCCGAGACCTACGTACCCGATTCGTTCGGCAGTGAGGATGGCGACATCCTCAGAGACGTCCGAGTGCGACAAGCCGACGGAGCCATCCGCCTCGAGGGGAACCTCTCCTACGAAGGACTGACATACACCGTCGAGTCAGAAGTGCCAATACCCGATATTGCCGTCCTTGCGACCGACGACGACGGTGAGCTGTCGCCTGCGTTTGAATTTGCCGCCACTGAGCAAACCGTGCCGCAGCCGGTCGTGGTTGCCGCTCGGTCGGAACCCGCCGACGTCGACAAGTACCTGGCGCTGCCCGACAATCTCGGCGAAGACATCGCGGCCGAAGCCAGACGGCAGACCGACAACCTGACCACCAACTACGAGATCGGCCTCGCCCTGGAGTCGTGGTTCCATTCGAGTGCGTTTGCGTACTCGACCAACATCGACCCCGGTCACGGTGCAACCGACCTGGCGGCCTGGCTTCTCGACCCCGAATCACCGAATTTCCACACCGGCTACTGCGAGAACTTTGCCACGGCAATGGCAGTCATGGCGCGAACCCTCGATGTCCCCTCGCGCGTGGTCCTTGGGTTTACCCCCGGTGAGCCAACCGAGCAGGACAACGTCGTCATCGTCCGCGATCGTAACGCCCACGCCTGGGTGGAGCTTTGGATCCCAACCCAGGGCTGGGTCCGTTTCGACCCCACCCCGCGTGGTGACTCCATCAACCCCTCGACGTACGGACTCGCCGAATCGGAACTCGGGTTCTCACTCACCGCCTACCTCGATGTCCCCGACCCCGATCCAATCAGTGTTCCCAATGCCCCGCTGGCACCACCTGAGTTCCCAGAGGATCTGCCGATCTTCGCCGGTGGCGGATCCGCAGGAAACAATGACAGCGGCCTGTCGATCCCGGCCTGGGTCACCACGATTGCACCTTTCGTCCTGGTCGCTGTGCTGCTGGTTGGCGGCATACCGACGATCAAATGGTGGCGGCGACGACGCCGCCTGAAGCGACTCGAGCACGGCGACATAAGCGCCGCATGGGAAGACATCGTGGTGCGCCTCACCGACCTTGGCGAGACCCCCTCGCCATCGATGACACCCCACCAGCTAGCCCAATCAATTGACAGTGCGATGGTTCCGCTGGCATCGGTTTATGGTCGTTCGATCTATGGACCGGAGGAGGGCATCGCGGACGGCCACGTCGAGACGGCGGTGAAGTCGCTCGACCAGACACGCGCCCGTCTCACGACGCGACACAGTGCCGCACAACGTGTGGTGGCGATGTACCGGCCAACCAGCATCGTGCCGAAGGCTGCCAAGAATGCTGTACGCCGGCTCAAGTTCAGCCAGCGCAACGGATCATCGAACGGCAACGGTAGGGCGTAGCGGACGCGGCACCATAGGCTCAGTGCCGTCTCCAAGCTGGACGGGTCCTAGCCTTGGGCGGCTTGGCCCTCTGATTTCACATCATCTTCGACCCGACGCAGCATGTCGAGGAAACGATCTCGGTCCAGCTCGAACTTGGTGACATCCTCTTCGACGCTCTTGGTGATCTCGTTGATCGCAACAAAGAACGCCAGCTGCCCATCGCGGAGGGCATCCAACAACTCGTCTTCATTCTGGGCAACTCTGAAGATCGTCTGCCCGTCCGTGACCAGCTTCACCGAGGCGAGATGATCATCCATGGCCGCGCTGCGACGCAGGTAGTCCCAGGCGCGACGGACCCGTTGCACCGACATCCCGTTGTCGAGCAGGCTCTTGACGACACGCAATGCCACGAGGTCTCGGAATGAATAGAGACGACGACGGCCGGGACGCCCTCCGCTGCTCTGAATGCTTGGTGCGACTAGATCAACTTTGTCCCAATAACGAAGTTGGTGGGCAGTACACCCAGTCAGTGCTGATGCCTGCTGGGCAGTAAAAGAATCCACCTATCTCCTCCACAAACGTTCTGGTCCGCTGGCTCCGCATGAACCCTGATTCGAGCGCCTTGTTACAGCTTGGGCGACTCATTCCCTCGCACGAGGGGATGCCACTTTAGCTGTTCCGCGACCACCTCTGTCGAGCCCTCTCCAACCAGCTCTCGAAGGTCTCGGAACCCACCTCAGTGGACTGACGCAAGCTCATGGCGAGCCATCCCGCCGAAGCCAACATTATCAAGAAACCAGCGGCGGCAATCCACACGTTTGCGGTAAATGAGGCCAACATGACGATAAGACCAACGATGAATCCGGCTATGGCCATGCGGCGTTGCGGACGAAACGAAGAACGCCATGAAGCGTCAGCAACGGAGCGCGCTAGCTCCGGGTCCTCTTCATAGAATTGGCGCTCGATCTCTTCAAGAATGCGCTGTTCGTCTTCGTTTAGCGGCATCGTTGGCCTCTCCGGTTCTCAAACCGAGTATACAAGCCGGTGATGCTATTCATCGCGGCGTTCTTTGGCCTCTTGGCGCATCAGCGAGGCCGGGAATACTGCTGCATCGCCGAATCGCTCCCGCACGTCCTCCACGACATCGGCAGCCACATGTCGTGGCTGTTTCTCAAGTGACAGTTGCCGCGGCTGATCGGCGGCCGCAAGACCCGACGCTCCGATGCCGAGAAGCCGGACTCCCCGATTGCTTCGGTCGATTCTGCTGAGGAGCACCTGCGCAGCTTCCCATAGGGCAGGAGTGGTCTCTGCAGGCTCACCGAGGGTGAGCGCTCGACTCTGTGTTTCGAAGTCACCAAAGCGGACCTTGAGGTTTACGGTATGACCGGCATATCCAGATCGGCGCATTCGAGACGACAAGCGGTCGCACAGTCGAAGCAACGCCCGCTCAATAGCCTCCCCAGACCGGAGATCCTCGCTGTAGGTCTCTTCGACCGAAATCGACTTGGCTCCCCCACCGGGCTCGATCTCACGTTTGTCGATACCGTTTGCGAGCTGGCTGAGATGGTGGGCCAAACTCGGTCCGAGACGTGACACGAGGACACGCTCAGGGACCGTCGCCAGGTCACCGATCGTCACCACCGCAAGCGCCTCGAGACTCGCTCGAGTCGCCTCCCCAACACCCCAAAGCCTTCGCACCGGCATGGGATGGAGAAACTCGAGCTCTTTGCCGGCATCGACAACCAGCAGCCCGTCCGGTTTGGCAGCATCGGAAGCCAGCTTCGAGATGAACTTGATCGCCGAGATACCAACCGAAGCGGGCAAACCGACCTCCTGCCGCACCCGCAGACGAAGTTCCTCCCCGGCCGCTGCGGGACTTGAGTGGTGGAGTCGAAGCCCTGAGATATCCATGAAGGCCTCATCGACCGACAAGCCCTCAACCAGTGGAGTGAAGCCACGAAATACATCGAATACTTGGTGCGAGACCTCGCTGTATGACGTGAGGTCGGGAGGCACAAACCGTGCGTGTGGGCACAGCCGACGCGCTTCACCGATCGGCATCGCGGAATGCACGCCCGCTGCTCGAGCCTCATAGGATGCCGAGGCCACAACACCGCGGCGCCCGAGACCGCCAACCACCACCGGTAGACCTACGAGTCCTGGGTCCTTCTGTCGTTCTACCTCGACAAAGAAGGCATCCATGTCGATGTGGAGAAATCTCTCGGCGAAGTCGGGCATCCCGCCACGGTACCCCACGGGCACCCTCCCTTGACGTGGCAGACTAGGCCGATGCATATCCATCTCATCAGACACGGCGAGGTCCACAATCCGGACCACGTGGTCTACGCAGACCTACCCGGGTTTCACCTGTCGGAGCGAGGCAAGGCGCAAGCCGCGGCGACAGCAGCCCGCATGGCTGATACCCATCTGACGGCCATCGTCTCGTCGCCGCTGGAGCGTGCCGTAGCTACAGCTCTTGCCATCTCTGACCAGAATGGGTGCGCAGTCAGCACCGATGAACGGCTTACCGAATGGAAGCTGGCCAGCCGCTGGGCTGGAGTGAGCTGGGAGAGCCTCCCCGAAGTGTTCCCCGGCGAGCTCGCTGCCTATCTCGACCATCCGGCCAGCCTGCCGTTCTCTCCCGAATCACTTGAAGAAGTCGGGAGCCGCATCGCCGCCACCGTATGCGATTGGGCACAAGCACAAGACAGCGGAGACATTGCATTCGTTTCGCACCAAGATCCAATCCACAGCGGAGCCCGGCTCCTCACCGGGGCGGGGTTCCGGGACTATCAAGACGGCAAACCGGAGCATTCCTCAGTGCTGACGCTTGCAGGAGAGAACGGGTTGTGGCGGATAGCCGACTACTGGGCCCCTGAGCAATGACCGGTCAGACAACACATCCCCGTCCTTGCGCACTACACTGCCCGAACCGAACCACTTCGAGGAGAGACGTGCAAGCACGCTTGGTCATGATGACCGCCATCTTTGCGCTCTTGCTGGGCGCTTGCAGCAGCGGTCCTTCCGACGCCGCTTTGGAGTCCGGGAGGTCTCCTGTAGTGACTACGACGACCGAAGCGCCCCCCGAGGGAATCGCCGTTGTGATCATTGAAGGTGGGCGGTTCCGCCCATCCAACCTGAAGCTTGACCTCAACGACGAATGGATCGTCGAATGGCGCCACGAGGACATTGCTGAGCGCGAATACACCCTCGAGGCACGCAACGGCGAGTTCGAGAGCGAGGTACTCACCCCTGGCTCAATCTTTCAGGTCGACTTCTCTGAACTAGAACCGGGCATCTACCGCTACTTCTCATTCCTCGGCAACAACCGGATACCTGGTTCCGTCGACACTCGCCCCGAGCAGTAGCCCGCAGCAGCCCACAACGGAGAGATTGCTCGTGTTTCGCATGCCTTTCGTCGTCGCAGCGCTGGTCATGGGAGCGGGTCTTGCCTGGACAATCCATCTGGTCGTATCTCCGGAGCCGTGGGCAGTTGACTCCGCCATGGCAATCGCCATCGGCACCCTCGTTCTCAGCATCGTCGCAATGACCGCCCTCTTGCTCGGGCGAGGACGATGGACCAGACCCTTCGCCGCCGGCTTGGTCGTTCTCGAGATGATGATCGCGATCGTCGCTACTTTCGATGGATGGCTGATTACCGCTCTGGTATTGAGCGGCCTCAGCCTGGCTGGTCTCGGCGGGCCTTGGTTCAAAGGCTGGTTGCGGGAGCGTCCTGCCGCGGGAGCGCCTGGACCGGCCCCCATTTCTCTGGCAATCGGTTCATTTGCAGTCGTGCCGCTGGTTGGCATTGCTTCTCCGGCTGGTCTCGATCCAGCACATGGAATCGCTGGAGCACTGGGCATCCTCTTCAGCTGGGGCTACATGAAGGGCGGAACGTGGGCACTCCATAGCCTGCGCTTCGCCATGCCCCTTGCCATGCTTGCAGCCGCCATCTCATCACCACCAGCAGGGGCTGCATTGCTGATTGCGGCAGGCGCAGCATTGACCTACCTTGCGTGGACGCAGGACGCACGACTTGCGGTCGATCCGGCACCCGAGTTGCCTGCGCCACGACGGAGAAGACCATGAGCGCGCCACCCAACAAGATCATTGCGATCGCAGCGTCGGCAATTTGTGGCGGCGTCGTGGGCTGGCTGATCGGGAGCAGTCTCGCCTGGGGAACCATCGGGGCCGTCGTCGGTCTCGGCGTATCCCTGATGACTCTGGTGTACGGAGTTCGTCCGCTCGTTGCCGCTCCGGTGGGAATTGGGGCGGGCGTTGGCGCCTACCTCGGTGGCACCATCGTTGAAGTCATCTGCGAACCGAAAGGATGCCCCGCATTCGAAGCCGTTGCCGCCACAACCACGGGGATCGGTGCTCTGGTTGGCATCGGCCTGGTTGTGGCGCTCGCCACCCGTTCGTTTGACGAATACCAAGACGCCGTGGCACGAGGTGCCCAAGCGCCAACTACACGCTGTAGCTCCCATGACCAGACAGAGTCAGACTGACGTAAACAGCAGCGAGACATTGTGGCCACCGAACCCGAACGAGTTCGACAGCACGCTGTTGACCTTGGCTTCACGAGCCTCATTGGGGACGTAGTCCAGGTCACATTCCGGGTCTGGAGTTGTGTAGTTGATCGTTGGCGGTACAACACCCTCGGCGAGGGATTTAAGCGCAATCACTGCTTCAACGGCTCCAGCGCCACCCAGCATGTGGCCCGTCATTGACTTCGTTGACGAGACAGGAATGTCGTAGGCAGCGTCACCGAACACAGTCTTGATTGCCAGCGTCTCGGTGACGTCATTTGCCGGCGTAGAAGTGCCGTGCGCATTGATGTAGTCAACGGTGTCACTGGCAACGCGGGCATCGTCAAGGGCTCCTTGCATGGCGCGGGCTGCGCCACCGCCGCCGGGCCGGGGCAACGTGATGTGATAGGCATCCGCCGACATGCCATAGCCGGAAACTTCGCCATAGATTTTGGCTCCACGCGCAGTCGCGTGCTCAAGAGACTCGAGGATCAAGGAACCCGCTCCCTCTCCGAGGAGGAATCCGTCGCGGTCCTTGTCAAAGGGTCGGCTGGCGCGATGCGGCTCGTCGTTGCGGGAGCTGAGCGCCTTCATCGAGCTGAACCCACCCATGGCAAAAGCGGTCACCGCACCCTCCATACCCCCGGCAACCATCACGTCCGTTACCCCCCTGCGGATAATCTCAGCAGCGTCCCCAATGGCGTTAGCCGAGGCGGCACACGCGGTAACGGTGCAGGTGCTGGGACCGCCGAGATGGAAGTCGATCGAAACCGCACCCGCGGCTTGGTTGCTCATGATCATCGGTATCGCCAGCGGCGAAACCCGGCTCGACCCTCGTTCAGCCAGAACACCCATCTGCTGTTGGGTCGTTCCAATACCGCCAATGCCAGTGCCACAGACAACCCCAGCTCGCAGACTGGCTGGATCGCCGTCCTCGAACGCAAGATCGGCGTCATCGAATGCCTGCTTTGTTGCCGCCCAGAACAGCATCGTGCTGCGGTCGAGCCGACGCGAGTCCTTGCGAGGCATGTAGACCTCGGGATCGAAGTCCTTGACCTCGGCAGCAATCTGCGTGCCCAATCCTTCGGGATCAAACAGCGTGATCGGCCCGGCCCCGGATTTCCCATCCAGAAGAGCTTCCCAGAAATCATCAACACTGTGAGCCAAGGGATTTACCGTGCCCATCCCTGTGATCACAACTCGGCGGCGATCCATAACAGCTAGCCGTTCAGCTTCTGGTTGACCAGGTCAGCGGCCTCACCAACGGTGGTGATCTTCTCAGCTTCCTCGTCGGGAATCTTCACGTCGAAGTTGTCCTCGAGAGCCATCAAGAGCTCAACAACACCAAGTGAGTCAACATCGAGGTCTTCTTCAAACTTGGCTTCCATCGTGATGTCGTCACGTTCCAGACCAAGCTCGTCCACGAGCAGGTCTGTCAGTTTCGCCTCAATCTGGGATCTTTCCATGGCTAATGCCCTCCTAGTCAAAGAGCCAGACCACCGTCAACGACGATCGTCTGACCCGTAATGTACGACGCATCTTCCGAGGCAAGATAGCCGACGGCCGACGCGACTTCCTCTGGTAGCCCAAGACGCCCCAAAGTGATCTTCTCTGCCGCGGCAGTGGCGACATCATCGCCGAGCGCAGCTGTCATGTCCGTTGCGATAAATCCCGGGGCCACAGCATTGACCGTGATGCCTCGCGATCCGATCTCTTTCGCAAGCGACATGGTGAAACCAATGATTCCCGCCTTGGCAGCCGCATAATTGGCCTGGCCCGGGTTGCCGTAGACGCCGGCCACGGAACTCAAACTCACGATCCGCCCCCACCGGCCGCGCAGCATTCCCCGCATCACGGCCCGCGAGCACAGATACACGGACTTGAGATTGGTCTGCATCACGTCATCCCATGCCTCGGGCCTCATCCTCATGAGCAAGTCATCCCGAGTGATGCCTGCGTTGTTCACCAGAATCTCGACAGGGCCAAGACGGTCCTGCACATCTTTGATGAGCGCATCGACGGCTTCTTGATCGCCCACGTCACCCCTGACCGCGATCGCAGTGCCACCGGCGGCCTCGATGGCAGCAACGGCCTCAGCCGCAGCGACCTCGTTGGAGACATAGTTGATGGCGATCTGGTGACCGTGTCCGGCCAGCAGTTCTGCGATTGCACGACCTATGCCGCGCGAACCACCAGTTACCAAAGCTACACGTGAAGTGATCTCGCTCATTGGACGCCGAGACCTTGGGCCCGCTCCCGGAGCAACTGCAGCCCGGTCTTGTCAGTGTCGGGGAGTCCGTGATCGGCATCGCCGAGCCGGGTAGTCCGCTCCCCCCATCGAAGTACAGCGGCGCCCCAGGTGAGACCGCCGCCAAAAGCAACCATCGCTACGATGTTGCCGGGTTCGATGACTCCTTGGTCTAGGGCTTCAGAGAGGGCGATCGGGATACTGGCTGCGGATGTGTTCCCGTAGGCGTGAATGTTTGTGTAGACCTTTTCTGGACTCACCTTGAGGCGCTTGGCAGTTGCATCAATGATGCGGATGTTCGCCTGATGAGAAATCAGAACATCGACGTCCTCGATCTCTAGGTCGGCCGTCTCGATCGCGGTTGTGGTGCCTTCTCCCATCCTGGTGACGGCATGGCGGAAGATCTCACGCCCCTCCATCGCAACGGTCAAAGGGATCGCATCGTCAAAGACGTTCTCGGTGCCGCCACCGCGGATCGTGAGGATCTCGGTGAGGCTGCCATCGGAATGCAGATTTGACGCCAGGAGCCCTTCTGGACCTTCGGTAGCTTCAACGACCACGGCTCCGGCGCCGTCGCCGAATAGAACCGCGGTGGTGCGATCGGTGAGGTCCAGGTAGGAAGAAAGCCGCTCAGCACCGATCACCAATGCTCTATTGACGGTGCCGGCTGCGATCATTCCGTCGGCGACGCTCAACGCATAGACAAATCCACTGCACGCCGCGTTGAGATCCATCGTGGCGCCGAGTCCGCCCAGTTGCCGTTGCACATAGGCAGCGACCGACGGTAGAGCGCGGTCTGGGGTGCAGGTGGCGACAACGACAAGATCGATATCCGAAGCGTCAACACCCGCTGCCGCAAGCGCCCGCCGTGAAGCGGCAGTCGCCATCTCGGCATTGGAGACGTGGCTGATCCTTCGTTCCTTGATACCGCTGCGGGTGGTTATCCACTCGTCGTTGGTATCGATGACTGTTTCCAGATCAGCATTGCTTAGAACGGCCGGCGGCGTATACGCGCCCCAGCCGATGATGGTTGCACGGCGCATCAGGCTCCCTTCCCAAGACTCATACTACGGCGAGCTCCCCCGCTGCCGCGCCGATATCGTCGAGCGACGATACGGTAATAATGGTTGCGCCCTTAATGGTGCGTTTCGCCATTCCTGCGGTTACATCACCAGGCCCAATGTGGACAAACGCTTCGACCCCGGCGCCGGCCATCGCCATCAGCGATTTGCTAAATCGGACCTTGGCTACAAGCTGGCCGGTCAGCGAAGCAGCAACATCTGCGGCCGGTGCGGCCTCCAGGTTCGAGTAGACAGGGAAGGCCCCTTCGACAAATTCGACACCGGTCAGTGCCGTCTCGAATTCGTGACGCGCCAAATCCATCAACGGTGTGTGAAACGCACCTGCCACCTTGAGCTGAATGACACGGCGCAGCCCGAGCTCGCGGGCGTTCTCAATCAGTAACGCAACGTCCTTTTGGGAGCCGGCGACGACAATCTGGTTTGGGGCGTTGATGTTGGCAACCCATATTTGCGCACCGCCTTTGCGTTGGGCCGCAACGACCGACTCAACGGTCTCGAGATCGGCGCCCATGACCGCCGCCATCGCTCCTTCCGCTGTTTCGGTTGCCTTGGCCATGGCTTTGCCGCGAGCAGCAACCAACCGCAATCCGTCGAGGAAATCAAGTGAGCCAGAAGCGGCATGGGCGGTGTACTCGCCTAGTGAGTGTCCGGCAGCTGCCACCGGTGGGTGGGGGGCTTGCACTGCGAACGCTTCCCACAGGGCGTACGCAACGGCATACAAAGCAGGTTGGGCGCGGTCGGTACGGACTAGCTCAGTTTCGGGTCCGTCAGCACAGACCGACGCCAAGGACCACCCCAGCACCTCGTCGGCTGCGGAGCCGAGCAGATCTGGGCGCATCGCAAATACGTCGGCGCCCATGCCGACGACCTGACTCCCTTGTCCTGGGAACAAAACTGCGTATCGCATCGGGTGATCTGACTCCTGGTGATCGTAAACAGTTACGGAGTAGTGAAAGGTTTCTGAGTTTGGTGCCGAAGAGAACCGTCATGCGACGATTACTGATGATTACGTTCGGGCTTGTGGGTGGCCTGTTGTTGGCGACACTCTTGCTCGGTCCTGAGGTTGCCGCAGACACGCCCGTTGCCGTCGTTGCTGCCGACGACATCGTGCTTCACCTTCCCGTTTCGCCTTCGGTAGACCGGATCGTATCGGACTTGAGCACCGAATTGCGTTCACAAGCCGCCACCACAAACGACCCGCGCATTGCGCGCGGATTGCAGCGGCTAGTAGGCGATCGCGAGCTTCTCGCCCAGGTAGCCACGAGCCCGGTCGACAAGTTCGACACCGGAGAGGCCGCGGCCACCGCCACCGCGATGTACGACATCGAACTCGACAAGGACACTGTCACAGTGATCGTCTTGACCGTCGAACTCGTACCCGGGTTCGGCAGCACCGCCGGCAGCCGAGAACACGAGGACGGCCACGCGCTCATCAATCTATCGATGGCGCGCCGCTGCGCTGCCGACGCGCTCCGTGTCTCGGTCGAAGCCGGATTCCGTGGGCAATCGTTGATCAACAGCATGTGGAACCAATTGAATGCTGCCAGCGATCCCGTCCACACGCGCTTTCACGAGTACGTCAAGAACGCCCGCTATGGGCAGCATCTTCGGCGCGCCAAACAAGCTGTGGCAGACGTCGATGGTTGCGCGTTGATCTAGAGCGCTGATCGATGGTATCGAGGGTTCCGAGGAGGAAACCCAGCTAGATCGCGGTCAGCTTGTCTAGGGCCTTACGGATTCCACGGACAGCTTGGCCGGTGCGGTGCTCATTCTCCACAAGCGCAAAGCGGACATAGCCTTCTCCGCTGGGACCAAAGCCGTTGCCGGGACTGACCGCAACCTTGGCCTCCCGCAACAGATGAACCGTGAAATCAAACGACTTCATGTAGCTGTACTCCTCGGGGATCTCGGCCCACACAAACATGGTGCCGAGTGGTTTTTCGATGGGCCAACCGGCACGGTTTAGTCCGTCGACGAGAATGTCGCGCCGTTTCTTGTAGACCTCTTGTACTTCCGTCACGTGCTCGTCACCCTCGTTCAAGGCAAGGATGGAGGCAATCTGGATCGGCTGGAATGTGCCGTAATCGAGATATGACTTGAGCTTGGCGAGCGCACCGACCATCTCGGGATTTCCAACGACAAAACCGACACGCCATCCGGCCATGGAGTGGCCCTTGGTGAGCGTATACAGCTCTACGCCCACATCCTTGGCCCCCGGCACCTGCAGCAGACTGGGTGCGCGATAGCCGTCAAACGTGATGTCGGCATACGCAAAATCATGGACAAGCATCACTTCGTGTTCCTTGGCGAACGCAACCAGACGCTCGAAGAACTCGAGTTCAACTGTCTTTGTTGTTGGATTGTGCGGGAACGAGGTGATGATCACTCGGGGGCGTGGCCATGAGTCCAAAAAGGCCTCGTGAAGATGTTCGAAGTAGTCGGTGCGATGCAGCACCGGCACCCGGCGCGCCTCTGCACCAGCGAGTGCGGCCGCATAGATATGAATCGGATAGGACGGCTCAGGGACAAGTGCAACATCGCCGGGCTGGACCAGAGTCCACATCAGGTGAGACAAGCCCTCTTTGGCACCGATGGTGTTGATCGCCTCGGTTTCCGGGTCGATCTCCACACCAAAGCGGCGCTGATAGCGGTCGGCAATAGCCTTGCGCAGATTGGGGATCCCCCGTGACGCCGAATAACGATGATTTCGCTCGTTCTTGGCCGCCTCTGCCAGTTTGTCCACCACAAAATCGGGGGAAGGAATGTCTGGGTTACCAAAGCCGAGGTCGACGATATCCTCACCGGCACGCCGCGCCTCGAGCTTGAGCTGATTGACCTCTGCAAAGACGTACGGTGGCAGATTGTTGATTCTTCGAAAGTCCATGATGCAGGTGAGGGTAGCCGTGGATTACCAGGACCCAGTTCTTCTGACCGCCACGGACCTGGCTAGGACAGCGCCACCATCCGTCGAAGCCGGTCGGGGAGCATCTCAACACCCCAGCCAGCGATTCCCCGGATCAGCTCGAGACCGTCGGCCGA
Source organism: bacterium (assembly GCA_024228555.1). Classification (GTDB taxonomy): domain Bacteria; phylum Actinomycetota; class Acidimicrobiia; order Spongiisociales; family UBA5794; genus JAAETI01. The sequence goes on from JAAETI010000801.1 coordinate 17,953, forward strand.
TCCATCCCAGTAGAGGTCGACAATCTCTGGCGGGCTTGCCTGCAGCAGGTAGTCGATAGCAAACGCTAGAACCAGCATGTCGTCGAAGCTGCCGAGAACCGGCACGAAGTCCGGGATCACGTCTATGGGCGAGACGATGTAGGCAGCGACCAAGGTCATCGCAAGCCGGCGCTGCAGTGGAACCCGCCTATCTCTTAGGAGGCGGTAGAGGAGTTTGGCGAGGTTCGGTCCCAGCAAGACCGCCTCTTTGATCATCTCCTGCCGGCCTCGCATCGGAATCGGGTCGGAAGTGTCCAGCGGGTGTTGAACCAGCGCAAGCGTGGCCTCGACGGACTCGGGCTCATCACACACGCCCGGGTTGCCGCCGGTTTGCTTCGATATCGGAACGACTTCGCCATCCATCACGCAAGACTAACTCGCATGCGATCACTCTTCGGCGTCGAGAACCAATCGGGCCAGCGACTTCGGGGCGACCAACACGTAGGAAGTTCGGATCCACTCGTCGACGATCTCCCAGCGCCCATCGTCCGCATCATCTCGGAGCGTGAACGAAATCCAACCGTGTCTCCCCAACCCGTAGCCAAGCGGCTCGGCAGTCGGATCGGTGGCGACGACCGCCTCTGCCTCTTCCCTGGACAGCTTGAGCGACAACGACGTCGCATCCAGATCGCTGAACACGAAGTTCTTTGCCCGCACCCGGAACCCGGGATGCCCGCCCCACTCTGCAATATCGACTCGCTCGGTCTCCGGTAGCGAGGCGACGATCGCCTCGAGCCGTTCCATGTTGGTCATCGTGCGAGTTGAGCCTGGATCCCTTGTGCAGCGAGCAATGCGGCACCGATTGCCCCCGACTCCGGGCCCAGCTCGGCGACAACTATCGGCGGCAGCGGGCGATGCGATCCCCCGTGAATCGCATCGGCGGCAATCCGGCGCGCGGGACCTAGGAGCGATTCTCCCACTGAACCGAGCCCACCGCCGACCACGATCAGTTCCGGATCAAAGATGGCGATGAGACTGCACAATCCTTGGCCCAGCGCAGCCCCGACCTGGCTCACCAGCCCGCGAGCAGTTTCATCTCCGGCGTCTGCGGCAGAAGTGATGGTCTCTGCGCTGAAGTTGGCGTCACGCAGCGTTTTGGCCAATTGCCCGTCAGGATTGAGTGCATTGAACTCACGACCGAGTCGAGCCAATGCTGGCCCCGAGGCCACCGTCTCCCAACAGCCCCGCTTGCCACAATCGCACTGGAGCCCGTTTGCCTGGTAGAGCATGTGTCCCCACTCCCCAGCAAATGATGAACCGCGGTACACGTCACCGTTGGCAACAACAGCGCCGCCGATGCCCGTGCCAAGCGTGACGAGGAGAACATCCTGGCGACCAACGGCGGCACCGAGATGCAGCTCAGCAAGAGCCGCCATGTTGGCGTCGTTGTCGACAAAGGCCGGAACCCCGAATTCATCTTCGAGGATCTGCCGCACCGGAATGTTGGAACCAGCAACATGCGGCCCCCATACAAAGACGCCATCGGGATAACGCACCAAACCCGCAATGCCAGCACCTATCGCGACGACATCGTCGGTCCACAATTCGCGGATGGCTGCTTTGGCGGTGACCAGGAGATCTTCACCGGCAGAGGCAAACAACTCGCGCTCCACCACGTCACCGTCATCAACTCTTACAACCAGCAGCTTCGAGCCGCCCAGGTCAATACCAACGGTCGCTACCACATCTGCTCCAATTCAAGGCTCTTGTTCTTCAGTCCAATTCAATTCGGATGGGGCCATCTTCAATGTCCCCCGGGTCATCCTCATCGTCGGCACCATCGCGACGCGACCGGGCCACCTCGTCGAGGAATGCACCAACGCCGGCAACAACCTCGTACCCGGCACGCAGCCAATGCAGACTGGCGCGACGCAGACCCAGCTTCAGGACCCCGCGGTAATCGGTGTTCTCATCCATGTCTCGCAACCCGATCGACTTCGCAGTCAGCGTAGCTGTAGCTCACGGAGCCAGGCTGAATGTGATCCGCAGCTCACCCTCGACAAGCTGGGCGCGGCGCACATGACGGCGGGCCAGCGAGTCAGGAAGGATGATCGATCTCCGATAGGGACCGACTGTCACGACGAGCTCGTTGCCGTGGCGCATCACGTCAACGTCGCCCCGCTCGGCAAACGGCACCGTCACGATGAACACCACGTCATCATTCACATCCTCGATCCGGAATGGTCGGCCCTCCGACAGCCGCGCCGCCGGGTCCTCGTCGGCAAACAACTCCTGGCCGACTGTGCGGAGCCGGTCGATCCCCACCATCTCTTCGCCGAACAACCGCAGCTCACGAATCGCAACGTCGGCGAATCCTTCTTCAACCGAAGCCATATGCTCCTTCTGGATCTCCCGCCATCGGGCGAAGTATGGGTCGGTAACTGTCTCGGGAAGGACCCGATTGACGATCGCGGCATCTACCGCGTAGCCAAACAAACCAAGGTAGGTGTACGTACGCCGCGCCTCGGCGATCACCATCTTCTCGGGGTTCATAACAAGCCGGGCACTGGTCACCTCTGGGTCGACAAGAATCTCTCTAATCCCGTCCAGCCGCTCGTAGAATCTGGCCACCGCTTCGAACACTTTGTCATCGGCGACCGGCATGGAGGTCACCTTCGACAGCATCGGTCGCACCACCTTGGCTACCCGGCGCCCGATGGGGAACATCTTCTCCATGTACCAGGAGAGGACCTCCGGAAGACTGAGCAAGCGAAGTGTTTCCGCGGTCGGTGCGCAGTCCACAACGATTACGTCGTACTCCCCAGACCGGACATGATCGCGAACGCTGACCAGCGAGAAGATCTCCTCCATTCCTGGGAATACCGTCAACTCTTCGGCTTCGATGCCTTTGAGACCGGACCAATCGAAGAGGTCGGTCAGTGCATCGCGTACCTCACCCCAGGATTCCTCGAGCCTTTGCTGCGAATTGATTTGCTGTGCGGACAGCTGCGGTGTGACCTGGGTGGGGGCGTCGCCGAACTCGAGTTGGAATGCGTCGGCCAGTGAGTGCGCCGGGTCTGTGGACATGACCAAGGTGCGGTAACCCAGGTCGGCGGCACGGACCGCGGTGGCCGCCGAAACCGTTGTCTTGCCGACTCCGCCTTTGCCTGTCACCAACAGGACTCGCATTGTGAGCTCCTAGGAGGCTTCGGCGCGCTTCTTCAAACCACGCAGTGCGTTGCTGACTATCTGCTTTTCTGCCTGACGGCGCAGGAACCCAGGGACGGTGAATGCCGGCTCGACTTTGAGCGCGTAAAGAACCTCGGTTCCGCCTTCCTCGAGGTCGGTGAATCGGTAGCTTCCCTCCATCGCTGTGATATCAAGGCCAGGATCGGCCGACCACGAGAAGCCATCATCGAGGTCGTACCGATACAAGAGCGTATACGAGATTTCCTTGATCATTGCATCGGCAACAAACGAGACCCTGATGGGACGGCCGTACTCGTCTTCCTCTTCGATCTCTACCTGCTTGACACCCGTTGCCCACTCTGGATACGCATCGAGATCAAGCGCAACTTCGTAGATCGTCTGGGCATCGGCAGACACTTCGATGCTTTGAACTGTGCCTTCCATCGCCATGGCTGTAGTCCTCTCCAGTGCTAACAATTGCAAGCATAGTCGGATAAACGCTCACTATTGCAAGCAATGTGAACTAGATAACCGTCCTAATCCTGTCAAAGGTCAAAACATACTCGACCGGCTCATCCGGATCGGGATATCTTGCATCGTAGGCCTCGAGACCATCGCAAAACTCCTGGTCGGATATCAGTTGCAGCGTACTGACAAAGCGTGCCTCGACGGCGCGACGCCACTGAGCTGCCGAGGACACCTTCTCCTCGATGTCCTTATCGATGATCACGCTGGCGCAAGTGGCATCGAGATAGGCTGCAACCTCTTGCGGATCTGGAAAGCGATCCGTGTCGATGTCACCAATCGAAGGAAACCATCGGGCCAGAAACGATGCTCGGTGATGCTGCTCCCCCATCGTCCAGATCCAGCACTCGCCTCCGGACATGACGACCCTTCCAACTTCATCGAGCGCCGCCTTCCAATCGCCGTAGTGGAGGGAAAGGTGAAAGTACGCAAGCCGGGCGGTGTCATTCCTGAAGGGCAAGAACTGCGAATAGGCCCGAACCGTGTGGACGCCTTTGTGCCGGCTTGCCTCCTTGGACATCCCTGCCGAAGGGTCAACAACGATCGGAACGGCATGCCACTCGAGCCAGGTGGCGGCGTGGTGCCCACGACCCCCACCGATGTCGATGCCAACGCACCCAGCATCAAGGTTCGCTGAGGATGCCGCCAAGCGGGCTCTGGCGAGAGCGGCTGCCGACGCCGGACGGTGGGAATAGCCTGCGGCGAGATTCTCGAGATCAACCTGCATTGTGAACAAACACCCGGCCGGTGGCACGGAAGTATCCGACGTTCTGGCTCACGGTACGGCCGACATCCCACCGAACTGCCTGAGGTTGGTGGATATCTCCGAAGTAGTGGCGGGGTGGTTGATGCTCGAGTAGGTAGGCGAGGACCGCCGGGGAGCCCTTCTCCCGACCTCCGATCACATCAGCAGAAAGCTGGCGCACGGCAGGAGCCACATGGGTGCACAACATATCGACAGATCCGATTTCGCGGAGACGGTCCGCCATTTCGGCATCACTGATCTCGCCTGGCGAGTTGATGGTCGGGACACCGCCACCGACCAGCCCGATGGTGAGCCCATCCAACTCGATCACCCCGGCTTCGATGTAGGTGGCGCTCGCCGGCAAGTGCGACTCCAAGACGCTTGGATTGTCGACATTGCCATATGTCACATATGCTTCGACGCCTTCCAGAGTCGCACAAATCTCGTTGTAGGCACGAGCGATCGCATCTGCGTAGGCCAAGCGAAACGCATCTTCCCGCCCTTTGCTGTGGGTGCGCCATAACTCGCCGGCAGAGGTGAAGTCACCACCGGAGCGCAGCTTCACTACCTCATCGACGAACTCTTGTCCGGCGACTTCCGACACGATCCCGTGGTTGTCGCGGTAGTCGATGAAGTTGATCAGGTCGCCCAGCACGAGCAAGGGACTGTCACCTGGTGCCTCCCTGGCCAACGCTGCCACCGCGCCATGCACATCGGATACGAGACGGATCAAGTCGAGTCCCCACCCACGTCCTCTTCGACGCCGAGGTAGCCAGCGACGACAACCGCGGCACCGGCACCGGCCAGCGCAACCACAACCGCCAGACCGTCGTTCCATCCACCGAACGAGGCCGACATCCCGGCCAGCCCAAACCCTGCGACACCAGCAATCACCGACCTCCCGACACTGCCAAACCGCTCCTCGGGTTCCAGATGCTCCTTGTCGTCAAGCGAAGACGAAAGTAGCCCCAAGACCAGCCATCCCAGAATTCCGATGACGCCGAGCACAATGCACACGGCGTAGATCGCAATCATCAAGGGGCTCCTCTCTTGGCTGACCGTTGTATCGGTCCCACAGTTCGCCAGGTGAAGCGTAGACCGCTCACTCACTCCGAGCCCACAACCGCCAATGCGGCCTCGATCTCGACAATGACCGAATCGACACGCTCCCGACCCAGCTGATGCTGAAGAAGCGGCACCGCCTGTTCGCCGCCGATGCGACCAATGGCCCATGCCGCATGCGAACGGTAGAGATCATCCGGATCACCAAGAAATCCAGCAAGCACCGCTTGCGCATCCGCTGTCGCGGGCGAGGACACCGCACCCACCTGTCTTGCCTGTGCGATGGAATTGGCCAACGCAACTATTGCGTTGCGGCGGAGAAACCGAGGCCGACGCCGCGGGACGTAGAAATGCGAGTACTTCTCCAACAGCGTCTTGTCGTCGGTGGCGAGCAACTCGAGGAGATCTACCCGGCCCGGTCCAACTGCGACGTCGGTGAGCCTCTTGAACCCCGGGGGGCATACATCGAGACAATCATCGCACCCGTAAACACGGTCACCCATTGGTGCCCGTAGCTCGACGGGAATCGGTCCCCCCACCTGCATCCAGTGCGCCAGACAGAGCGACGCATCGAGCACCCCCGGCGCCACGATCGCACCGGTCGGGCAGGCAGGCATGCAGGCATCGCAAGCGCCACAGTCACGAACCATCGGCTCATCGGCCGGCAGGTCTGCGTCCGTGACCAATGATCCAAGCAGCAACCACGGGCCATGCCGAGGGTCGAGAACCAGACTGCTCTTGCCCCACCAGGCAACGCCAGCGCGAACGGCCGCGGCACGGTCGACGAGCCGGTCATCGTCAACAAGCACCTCGGCTCGCCAGCCCGCACCAACCACCAACGCCTGCAGACTTGCCAGCGCCTCGCGGAGACCCCGATAGTGATCCTCGGTCGCAAACCGAGCGATCCGGCCCACGCCCGGCGAAGGCTCGCCCGGTGAGCCCGCCTCAGGCAGGTAGGACCAGGACACCACAACAATCGACCTTGCCCAGGCAAACGAATGTGTAACAGCCGTAGCGGTTTCTGGTTGCTTGTACGTGAACTGCAGCTTGCCGGCCAGCCCGGCCGCACGCCGCCGCTCGATGGTGTCGGCGACAGCATCGAATGGCTCGGCACCGGTTACGCCAAATCCCGCACACCCGGCTTCTTGTGATCTCAGCTTGAGTTGCTCGTAGAGTTTCACCCGGCCAGCCTATTGGATCTGTGGCTGCGGGCAGCTGTGATCGTCTATAGACTCCCCATCCGTGCTCCCCCTCCCTACCGAACGCCTTCCCCGCCGCCTTGGCCAACTACTTCCCGGCCTGGTGGCATTTGGCGTCGGTATCGCATTGATGGTCAACGCCGACCTGGGTCTGTCTCCGTGGCAGGTGTTCCACCAAGGAATCGCCGAGAACACGGGCATCGCCATCGGGACGGTGACGATCCTTACCGGGATCATCGTCCTACTGGGGTGGATCCCGTTGCGGGAGCGCTTTGGGTTGGGGACAATCCTCAACGTGGCCATCATCGGGAACGTCGTAAACGTCACACTCCTGCTTCTGCCGGAGGAACTCAGTGGACTGGCCATGCGATGGACCACCATGTTGGGTGGGATCGTGCTCATCGGTCTTGGTTCAGGGCTGTACATTGGCGCCGAAATGGGACCCGGCCCGCGTGACGGTCTGATGACCGGTCTTGCCCGCAAGGGATTCCGCATCGGTGCGGTCCGGACCGGGTTGGAGATCTCGGTCCTGGCGATCGGATGGCTACTCGGGGGCACGGTCGGCGCCGGCACGGTGGCATTTGCTGTGACGATCGGCCCTCTGATCGCCTTCCTACTGCCCCGCCTGACCGTCCAACTCAGCTAGGACCCCAATCTGGCCGTCCTTCGCTAACCAGCGGCCGCCGAGGAATCATCTGAGAAAGGAACCAGACGAAGTGGTGCCACCAGACCGGCATCGGCCAGGTTGTCGAAGGCCTCGGCCTCGTCACTACCGAGCTCAAACGGCCCCGACATCTGATGAAGCAACACAGGCACGATGCATGTGTCACAGGCTGTCGTCGCCTGCATATTGCAGGCATTGCAATCGATGTGCATTCCGTTCTCCTATCAGCGTGACCTCAACTTATCCACAAGGTGTGACAAAAAACCCGCAAGAGCCAGCCTGCTACTTTCCGGACCACGCCTGAGCCACCGATCGAGAGGGACCCCATGAAGCTTGCCGTCAATGTCGGCTATTGGGGCGGCGGCGCCGGCACCGACCTGACCTTCATCGAAGAAGCGGAACGTCTGGGCTACTCCTCGGTGTGGGTCGCTGAAGCGTGGGGGTCCGATGCTGTCACCGTGCTCTCATGGATCGCCGCCCGTACCTCGAAGATCAATGTCGGAGCAGCAATCCTGCAGATGCCGGCGCGGACCCCTGCGATGACCGCGATGACGGCCGTCACCCTCAACGAACTGAGCGGCGGCCGCTTCTTGCTCGGACTCGGCCTGTCTGGACCGCAAGTTGTCGAGGGATGGCACGGCGTAGCGTACGGTAAGCCGCTTGGCAAGACCCGCGAGTACGTCTCAATCGTTCGCAATGCGATCGCCCGCAAGGAACCACTGGTCCACGACGGAACCCACTATCAGATCCCATATACAGGCTCCGACGCAACCGGACTCGGCAAGCCTCTGAAGTTGATGACGCACCCTTCACAGCCGGTACCCATCTATCTGGCCGCGATTGGCCCCAAGAACGTCACGCTCACCGCCGAAATCGCCGACGGATGGCTGCCCATCTTCTACTCGCCACACCGAGCCGATGAAATCTACGGACCGCCCCTGCAAGAGGGTTTCGCAAAATCGGGCGAGCGAGACAAGGCAGATCGGTTCGATACGGTGGCCTCAATACAGGCGATCCTCACCGACGACGTTGAGTCTGCTCGCAATCAGGTGAAGCCGATGCTGGCTCTATACATAGGCGGCATGGGCGCCAAGGGGAAGAATTTCTACAACAACCTTGCCTGCCGCTACGGCTACGAGGAAGCAGCCACCAAGATCCAAGATCTGTATCTGTCCGGCAAGAAGATGGAGGCAATCCACTCCGTCCCCGATGCGTTGGTCGACGAGGTGAGCCTCATCGGCACGAAAGAGATGATCCGCGATCGACTCGACGCCTGGCAGGAATCCACCGTCAAGACTCTGGCACTGATGCCAACTGATCAGGCGACATTGCGTGCAGTGGCAGAGCTGGTTCTCTAGAGAAGGTCAGGAGCGCTCGAGCCAGGCCGCCAACGACTCGGACCAAAGCACGACGGCCCCGTTTGCTTCGGCGCCGTCGCGCACCGCACGATCACTGGAAATGACTACGACCCGCGATAGCTCGCTTGTCATCTCAACTATCTCTTCGTCCGCGATGCGGTCCTTGTCGGCGAAACGCACTTCAACCCCGCCGAGGGATGTTCTGGCGATTCGCTCTCCGGGAAGCGTTGAGTCATAGATAACGACGATCCGGTGTTTCCGCACAGATGCGGTACGCAGCCGCTTCAGCGCATCGACGAGACGTCGCCGTGCTCCCCCGGAGGTGAAGTCCTTGTCGTCAATGTGAAATTGGGCGTTGTAGCCATCGACAAGAACAACAACACCTTCGGGTAGGCCAACCAACCACCGGATCGCATCAGAGGAATCGGGTCTGACTCCCGACGCCATCGTGAGTTCACCGACTTCGACCGGCGCTACGACGGGCACCACCCCAGCATCGCGGCCCAGAGCCGCTGCCTGCAGATCCAAGAGTCGTGCCAGCTTCACAGGATCGCGGGGAACAAAGCTCGATTCCCCCTGCGGGCCATGCTCCTCGAACCTCTCGCGGCGTGCCTTGAGTAGTCGCGATCGCAACACATCAAAAGCGTCCTGGAGCTGCCGATGCTCGGAATCGAGTTCAGCTAGCTGACTCTGCGTCTCGGCGAGCTCGTTCCTCACATCGGTCACGTCGGCTACCGAAGCCGCAAATCGATCTTCCACCTTCTTGCGCGCCGACTCAGCAGCCCTCTTGGATTGACGCTCCGCCTCGGCCAGCGCTCTCTTGCAGTCGGCAGCCTTCTTGATGGCGACGTCGCGCTTGGCCTCGACCTCGAGAAGTTGACTTTCCAGCTTGCCGAACCGCCGCTCCTCTTCACCAGCGCCCTTCGCCACAACCACCTCGCCGAGTTCGATCCACCAACCATCGGCTCGATTGAGGAACAGATCGGATGGACTGCCGGGCTCACCATCAAACTCCTCAACAACCTTGTCGCGGAACCATTCGTTCTTGTCGATCTCCCCAAGCAACCTGCTCGCCAACGGCGGCGGCAGCCTGCCCCCCTGGGAAGAGGCGACCCTCACCAAGGCAGATGGCACTTCTTTGATGTCGAGGTCGCGCAATGCACTTCGCCCCGCACCAATCGCATCGCTCAACACTGTTAGCCAGATCCCACCGAAACCGCTCATGCCCCCATCATGGCGCGTCGATACGCAACACACGGCGATTGTTCAGCCGGCTATGGACTTGACACCACCTGCCGGACTGTCATACTCGCCCCCCACAGAAGGATCTCATGACCGCAACCAACCACACCACCCTCGTACTTATTGACTAGGCGCAGACGTCGCCAGACGTCAACATGCGCCGACAACCCTCCAGCCGGAGGGTTTTTTCATATCCCGACCAAGACAGGCAGCCCAGGAGACCGAGATGAGCGAAACGCTTACCGGAGCACAAGCACTGATAAAGGCCCTCGAGCACGAGGGGGTAGACGTGATCTTTGGTATGCCGGGCGGTGCAATCCTCCCCGCATACGATCCCCTCTATGACAGCCCCATCCGTCACGTCTTGGTACGCCACGAGCAAGGCTCCGGCCACATGGCGTCGGGCTACGCCCACGCCACGGGACGAGTGGGTGTCTGTCTGGCCACCTCAGGCCCCGCCGCCACCAACCTGATCACTCCGCTGCTCGACGCCTACATGGACTCGATCCCGGTCGTTGCCATCACCGGACAGGTGGCCCAGACCTCAATCGGTATGGATGCATTTCAAGAGGCCCACACGTGGGGCATCTCAATGCCGGTGACCAAACACAACTATCTGATCACCAACGTTGACGAAATTCCCGATGTCATTCGCGAGGCTTTCCATCTTGCCGCCACCGGTCGTCCCGGTCCGGTGCTCGTCGACGTCCCCAAGGACATACTCAACGACACGTTGGTCTGGCATAAGCCGGGCGAGATGAACCTGCCCGGCTACAAACCGAGCGTGAAAGGCCATCCCAAGCAGGTGCAGTCGGCTATCGACATGATCCACTCCGCACAGCGTCCGGTTCTCTATGCGGGCGGCGGCATCATCAGAGCGAACGCCTCTGATCGGCTCCGGCGGTTTGCGGAGCTGAGCAACCTGCCGACAGTGACAACTCTCATGGCCCGCGGCGCAATCCCCGATTCGCACGAATTGGCGCTGGGAATGCCCGGCATGCACGGCAACTACACCGCGATAACGGCGATGCAGAAGGCCGACCTCCTCATTGCCATCGGGGCCCGATTCGATGATCGGGTCACCGGTAACGTTGCAGCGTTCGCCCCCGAGGCAAAGGTCGTCCATGTCGATGTTGACCCTGCAGAGATCGGAAAGGTCCGCAATGCCGATGTTCCGATCGTCGGCGATGCCGATGCGGTCCTCGAGCAGTTGACGTTTGCGATGGAGCATTTCCTCGGGTCAGACCCGGCCCCGGCTCGCACCGAGTGGATGGAAACCCTCGCCGGTTGGCAAAGGGACTTCCCGCTCGCCTACGAGCAGGACCCCGAGGGACCGATCCAGCAGCAATACGTCATCCAGGAGATGCATCGGATCACCGGCGGTGACGCCGTTGTTGTGGCCGGCGTTGGACAGCATCAGATGTGGGCGTCACAGTTCTGGGGCTTTGAGAAGCCACGCACATGGATCAACTCAGGCGGCTTGGGAACTATGGGATACGCCATCCCAGCTGCGATCGGGGCCAAGGCCGGTGCGCCCGATGAGCTGGTAATCGCCTTCGATGGTGACGGCTGCTTCCAGATGACGATGCAAGAACTCGTCACAGCCAGCGTCGAGAAGATCCCGGTCAAGATCATGGTTCTCAATAACTCTTGGCTCGGGATGGTCAAACAATGGCAGAAGCTGTTCTACAACAAGAGATACAGCGCAACGGACCTCACAAGTCATACCCCGGATTTCGTGGGGCTTGCCGAAGCGATGGGTTGCGCCGGTATCCGCGCCGAAAGGCCTGAGGAAGTGGGGCCGGCAATCGAAAAAGCCCTGGCCATCAACGACCGCCCCGTTGTCGTTGAGTTCAAGTGCGATCCGGACGCCATGGTGTTCCCGATGGTTCCTGCAGGTGGTTCGAATGACGACGTTGTCCTGAGCGCGGAGGATTTGGCATGAGTAGACCAAACAACATCAGCCAGCACGTCATCACGGTCACGGTCGAAGACAAGCCAGGAGTCCTGGCAAGAGTCTCTTCGATGTTTGCGAGGAGAGGATTCAATATCCACTCACTGGCGGTCGGTCCCACGGTCGACCCGAGTCTGTCTCGGATCACCCTTGTCGCTGACGGTCCGGAGATGGAACAGATCATCAAACAGCTCTACAAGCTCGTGAACACAGTGAAGGTGACCGAGCATCCCGCAGGCGCCTCCATCGAGCGCGAGATCATGCTGGTGCGGGTCAACGCGGACTCGAAACGCCGCGGGGAGATCCTCGACGCTGCGGGCATCTTCGATGCCAGGGCAGTTGATGTGGGCAAGATGACAATCACCTTCGAACTGGCCGGTGAGCCGGGGCGTCTTGCCGACTTCCTAGAGCTAATGCGCCCATACGGGATCGTCGACCTGGTTAAATCCGGTCGCATCGCCCTAGCCAGAGATCCCAAGACCAAGAACGGACGCCAGCCCGAGCTGCGCTCCGCATGACCAAACGATACCGAGAGGACCGAATCAGATGAGTGCGACCATGTATTACGAGGCTGACGCCAACCCGATGTTGGTGAACCAGCGCAAGGTCGCCGTTCTCGGCTTTGGGAGCCAGGGCCACGCCCATGCTCTGAATCTGAAGGAGTCGGGAGTCGACGTCGCTGTCGGGCTGCGTCCGGGTTCGCACCGCGAGTCGACGGCGTCGGATGCCGGCCTCACTGTGATGACCCCCGCCGCAGCCGCTGCCTGGGCCAACCTGACGATGGTGTTGGTCCCCGACCAGTTCCAGGGATCGCTCTATCACGAAGCGATCGCACCGACTCTCCAAGACGGCGACGCCCTGTTCTTCGCCCACGGGTTCAACATTCACTACGGCTACGTGACTCCGCCCGATTCGATCGATGTGGCAATGGTCGCACCGAAGGGACCGGGGCATCTGGTTCGCCGCCAATACCAGGCCGGCAGTGGTGTGCCCGCACTCGTGGCCATCCACCAAGACGCCACCGGTAGCGCCAAGGACCTTGCTCTCTCCTATGCCCATGGCATCGGGGCCACTCGCGCCGGGGTTATCGAAACCACCTTCAAGGCGGAGACCGAGACCGACCTCTTCGGCGAGCAGGTGATCCTGTGCGGTGGCGTTGACGAAATGATCCGGGCCGCGTTCGAGACACTGACCGAGGCCGGATACGAGCCGGAGATGGCGTACTTCGAAGTCCTGCACGAACTCAAGTTGATCGTTGACCTCCTGTTCGAAGGTGGCCTGTCTTGGATGCGCTACTCCGTCTCCGACACCGCTGAGTACGGCGATGTGTCCCGCGGGCCTCGGATCGTCACCGAGCAAACCAGGGCAACGATGCGAGAGATCCTCGGCGAGATCCAGTCGGGCGCCTTCGCCAAGGAATGGATGGCCGAGGTCGCTGCCGGAACGCCGAACCTTCTCGCCGCACGCCGTGCCGTTGCCGATCACGACATCGAGAAGGTGGGCAGTGGTCTCCGCGACATGATGCCCTTCCTCGTTGCCAAGACACCGGAAGACGATCAGTAGATGGCCAGAACGCACCTCTCTTGCGGAGCTCATCTGGAGCTTAGGTAGCCGGACGACCGCATCGCGGTTGACCCGGCCCCTCCCCCAAGCTGCACATCCGCACCAAGGAGCCCCCAACCATGGCATCAGCCCTGACCGACAAACTGATAATTCTCGACACCACCCTGCGCGACGGCGAGCAGGCACCCGGAATCGCACTGTCCCCCGACGACAAGGTGGCAATCGCCCATCAACTGGCTCGTCTCCAGGTAGATGTAATCGAGGCCGGTTTCGCCGCGTCATCCCCAGGCGACCATGAGGCAGTCTCTCGCATTGCCAACGAGGTCAAAGGACCGGTCATTGCCAGCCTTGCCCGCACCCACCCCGACGACATCGATGCCGCAGCCGATGCGGTGAAGGGTGCTGCCCGGCAGCGCATCCACGTGTTCATCTCGACCTCGCAGATTCACCGCGAACAGATGCTGCGGATGTCCGAAGAAGACGTACTCAAAGCGATCACCGAATCGGTGACGAGAGCAAAGCGATACTGCGACGATGTCGAGTTCTCTCCTCAGGACGCCACTCGTACACACCCCGACTTTGTTGTCGAGAGCTGCCGCAGAGCTGTTGCAGCAGGAGCTACGACCATCAACATCCCCGACACAGTCGGCTATGCCGTCCCCTCGGACTTCGTTGCATTGATGGAACGGGTCTACAGCGACGTGCGAGGGGGCAACAACGACGTGGTTGTTTCGACCCATTGCCACAATGACCTCGGTCTCGCCGTTGCCAACTCGCTGTCGGCGATCCATGCCGGCGCCCGCCAGATAGAGGGAGCCATCAACGGTCTCGGAGAGAGGGCAGGCAACACGTCCACAGAAGAGATCATCATGGCGGTCAAGACCCGCGAGGACTATTTCGGCGTCAAAATCGGTGCCGACACGACCCAGCTGTTCGAGACATCGCGATTGGTCGCACAACTCACCGGTTACCCGATCCAATACAACAAAGCGATCGTCGGCAGGAATGCGTTCGCCCACGAATCGGGGATCCACCAGCACGGAGTACTGCGGGACCGGGAGACCTACGAGATCATGGATCCGGCGTCGATCGGTCACGCCTCAGCCATTGTCCTTGGCAAGCATTCGGGGCGGGCTGCCTTTGCCGATGCTCTAGCCAACATGGACATCGCTTTGGAGGACGACGACTTCAAGGCAGCGTTCGATCGCTTCAAAGAACTCGCCGACCGCAAAGGCGAGATCTCTGAGGAAGGCGTCCGCGCCATCGTCAGCGAAAAGACCAGTGTCGCTCCCGACACCGTTGAACTGGTCGGCATCCACTTCTCCGGCGGTACCCAGGAAGTACCTCTCGCTACCGTCAGTGTCCGCCGCAACGGCGACACCATCGAAGTGAACTCTGAAGGGGACGGCATGGTAAACGCTGCCTTCGGAGCCCTGCGTGACGTTTTCGAGATAGAGGCAATACTGCTCGACTACAGAGTCAGCCCTCTCACCTCGGGGGCCGACGCTTTGGCCGAGGTCAACGTGATCATTCAGGTTGCGTCGGAGACGTACTCCGGGCGCGGTGTTTCAACAGACGTTGTCGAAGGCTCGGCGCGTGCATTCACCGCCGCACTCAACAAGGCTGCGTTTGAGGCAGCCGCCATAGGTAGACAAGAAGGATCTGACTGAGTGGAAGCTTCATTTGTACTCCTGCCCGGCGACGGGATCGGCCCCGAGGTAACCGCGGCCGCACATGCAGTGTTGCAGACAACCGGAAGCCGTTTTGGGCACCGATTCGAGTTCGAATCTCGCCCGATGGGTGGCATCGCCATCGATGAGTTCGGAGATCCGCTGCCCACTTCCACCCTCGATGCCTGTCGCCGCGCTGATGCAGTGATCCTCGGCGCCGTCGGCGGACCGAAGTGGGATGATCCCAACGCCAAGACACGACCCGAGGCCGGTCTGCTGAGTCTGCGCAAAGAACTGGGGCTCTTCGCCAACCTACGCCCAATAACCGCACACGCCGAACTGATTGACGCCTCGCCCCTACGACGCGAGCTCATCCAGGGGGTCGATATCCTCTTCTTCCGCGAGCTGACCGGCGGTATCTACTTTGGTCGCTCTGCACTCAGCGAGGACGGGCAGCATGCGGAAAGCGTCATGGAGTACACCGTCCCGGAGGTCGAACGCATTGTCCGGATGGCGGCATCCTCCGCTCGAACCCGACGCGGCAAGCTGACCTCGGTCGACAAGGCGAACGTTCTCGAGGTCTCCCGCCTCTGGCGGCGGGTGGCCGCGCGCGTGATGGCAGAGGAATTCCCCGACGTCGATTACGAAGTTGTGCTGGTCGACGCCATGGCCATGCACCTCATTGCCCGCCCTAAGGACTTTGATGTCGTTGTGACAGGCAATCTGTTTGGCGACATCCTCACTGATGAAGGTTCGATGCTGCCGGGGTCGCTTGGCATGCTGCCGTCGGCGTCGCTCGGAGACAGCCAACCGGGTCTGTACGAACCGATTCATGGTTCGGCCCCTGACATTGCAGGCAAAGATACGGCCAACCCTCTCGCAACCATTCTGGCCGCGGCGATGGCGCTACGGCACTCGATGGAGCTGGAAACTGAGGCGGCCGCAATCGAGGATGCGGTGGCAGCAGTGTTGGCGTCTGGTCTACGGACCAAGGACATCGCCGCCGGCAAGCCCGCCGTTGGAACCGTTGCGATGGGAGAAGCGGTCGTCGCCGCACTCGCTGCGGCGTCGTAAACGGCCCAAGCACGTATCCTGAACGGATGCTTCGCAGATCAGTCCCTGTGGTGGCCATCGCCATCGTGCTCACCGCCTGCAATCCTTCGGGTTTTGGACCGGCCACGTTCGATTCGATCGCCGTCGACACCACCTTGGCCCCAACGACAACAAGCCCACCTGCATCGACCACCACGACCGCTGCTCCCCCGCCCCCATCCGACGTAGCCGATCTCCTCGGACTCGGCGACAGCCTCTACCCGGAACTGGGCAATAGCGGCTACGAAGTCAACCACTACAGCGTTGACCTCACATTTGATCCCGAACCGAAGACGATCACCGCCCGGGTTGAGATCGAAGCCACCGCCACCCAACCGCTTGCTGCCTTCAGCCTTGACTTCATCGGCTTCGACATCGCAGACATCACCATCGATGGCGATCCCGTTTCCTTCACCCGACAAGACGGCGAGCTGATCATCGAGCCAAACGCCACGATCACCGCGGACCAGCAGTTCGTGACCGCAGTCAGCTACACAGGGACCCCCGCCCCGATCGTCTCACAGGCAATACCCATCGAGATGGGGTGGCGTACCGATCCCACCGGAATCAACTATGTCGTCAGCGAACCTGACGCCGGACGGTCCTGGCTCCCGGTCAACGACCATCCGAGCGACAAAGCAACCTATTCATTCCGGATCACGGTTCCAGACCCGCTCGTTGCTGCCGCCAACGGCGTGCTGGTAGAGCGACTAACGGACCTCGGCTGGGCGACATGGGTGTGGGAGTCGGCACAGCCTATGGCCTCGTACCTTGCCACCGTGGTTATCGGCGACCTGGAGATCACCGAGGACGAGGCATCGACAGCAACGTCCGGCGTTGCGGTTCGCAACGTATTGCCCGACGGTATCAGCAGCAATTCGCTTGCCGTGCTCGACAAGCAGGGCGAGATGCTCGAGTTCTTTGCGGATGTCTTTGGGCCCTATCCGTTCGATGCCTACGGGATAGCGGTCGTCGATGGTTTCGAGAGTGCGTTGGAGAACCAGACGCTTTCGATATTCGGCACTTACATGGTCGAATCCCCGCGGCTCTTTGAGACAGTCCTGGTTCACGAGTTGGCTCACCAATGGTTTGGTAACAGCATCACACCGACTGATTGGGGTGACATCTGGCTCAATGAAGGATTCGCCACGTATGCGGAGTGGCTCTGGATCGAGCACACCGAAGGCCCCGCCGCCATGGCTGCCACCGTAGGCGGCAACTACCGTCAGATGGGTCTGGCATCAGACCTCGATCCGCCAGGCAACCCGCCTGCAGACGATCTCTTCAACGCCAGCGTCTACGTCCGCGGTGGGCTTGTACTCCACGCCCTCCGCTCCGAGGTTGGGGATGACGCCTTCTTCGAAATCCTCCTGACCTATGCGGCCGAGTATCGCAACGGCGGGGTCCGCACTGCTGATTTCATCGAGCTGAGCGAGTCTGTCTCGGGCCAGGATCTCACCGATCTGTTCGATTCATGGTTGTACGGCGACGAACTACCAACGCTCCCCTAGCCAATATTTGCCATACTCATCGAAAAAACTGAATCCGCGAGTCTCTTCTCGCAGTACTCTGTGAGCCTCCATCCTGGAAGAAGGACCTGTGCGAACACCTCCCAATTTCATGCCGGCACTCATCACCCCCTTCGATGAAGAGGGAGATATCATCGTCGAAGCTCACGCCCATAACCTGCGAGTCCAGACTTCACGTGGTGTAACCGGGTTCGTTTTGGGTGGTTCCACCGGCGAAGGCCCTTACTTCGAAGCAGGCGAACGCGCCAGCTTGTTGGATCTGGCACGCCAAGAGTTGGGAGCGACCCCGTTCCTCGTCTGTGGAGTTCAAACACAGTCTGTACGACAGGCAGAACACCAAGTATCCGAAATCGCAGACGCCGGAGCCGACGCCGCACTGGTGATGACCCCGACCTCCCTGGCGCGCGGCAACCATGAAGCAATGCGCAGGTTCTTCGATGCCGTTGCCGAGGCCTCTCCACTACCCATATTCCTGTACTCGGTACCCGCAGTAACCGGGTACGACCTCCCCGCCGAATCGGTTGCTGCGCTTGCCCAACACCCCAAGATCATCGGCCTCAAAGACAGCGGTGGTCGACCTCTCCACACCAAAGAGGTCGTGCAGTCGACACCTGACGACTTCATGGTCTACACGGGATCCAGCGGCACGCTGCTCCAAGGTATGGCCGCAGGCGCCGTTGGTGCCATCACGGCGTCAGGCAACTACCTGCCCGAGCTCGTATCGGCCTTGGTATCCACGTCACGGTCTTCGGTTTCCGAGGCAGAGCCGATACAGGCACGTCTCACCAAAGCGACGCGGGAGATTGAGACCTACGGAGTTGTCGGCACGAAAGCTGCGGCCGGAGCCGCCGGCCTGTGGACGGGAATACCCCGTAAACCGCTGCAACCCGTTCCCCGCACTGAGCTCGCCAAGATCGATCAGATCGTCAAGGCCGCCCGCGAGTCGGCAGACGAGCTAGTCGCCGGTTAGCGTTCGTCAACCTCGACGGCACCGGCGATGAACTCAACGTTGGGGATGTCCACAAAACGTCGATCGCCAACCTGAATCCGTGTCGAAGCGAGGCCAATCTCAGCAATAGGTCCCTCTGCGTCACCGACTCGCACTCTGGCTCCAGGGGTGTAGCGATTCGCCACATGACGACCGGCGGCGACCTGCTTGGCTAGCGGCACCGAGCCGAGACCGGCACCAAGCGCAAGGGCCAGAGCCCCGCCAAAGGCAAGCGCCGCGACCAGGATCAGGATGATGTCTGTTGAGATACCAATCTGCTGAAGCGCAATGATCACGCCAACACCAAGGATCATGCTGGACAGGATCAGACGAGCTCGCCCGGCCAGGCTGACCGACACCGGCCGGAGGGCCGTCTCCGCGAACAGGCCGACGATACGCCCCAGCGCCCTAGCCACGATGACGACGATCGCCGCGATCATCACCTTTGGCACAGACTCAATAACCGAATCCACCAGCTGGTCTGCTTGCTCAGGGTCGATGATGACCAGTGCACCGATGACGGCAACCGCGGTCAGCAGTACCGGCACCAGTTGACCGACTAGCTCAGAAAAGCGGCCACTGAGCCGCCTTGCGGCCAGCCGCCCGAGTACCCAAGTCGCCAACATGATGCCGGCGACCACAGCAAGCGCAATAAGGCGTCGTTCGAGTTCCGGATCCATGCTTACTCCTCGTCATCTTCGATAGAAGGGACATTGTCGGCATCTGCCTCGTCATCGGCGTCGAGCGACCCGCGTTCGGTGCCTGGGACGTACTCAGCAAAGGCTCGACCCATGGCTCCTGCCACGTCAATAGTGAGTTGCCCGATTTCGCGGAGGAACTCCTCAAAGCGAATCTGTCTCAGCACCGGCTCTGCCAGATCGGCTTGAAGCTCTCCTATCCACAATTCGGCCAGGAACTCCTGGCACTCGTCGCAGGTTTCGACGTGGGTCTCGAGATCCGTTTCGATCCCGTCAACAAACGCAAACAGGCGGTCATCGGAGGTGCGACAGTCTCTCATCGCCACGCCTCCATTCTCTCTCGCAACGATCGTCGCGCCCGGAGGATGCGGGTTCGCACAGTGTTGATGGGCAGGTCGAGCTGATCCGCAATCGCCTGATAGCTGAGACCTTCGTACTCGCGAAGGACCAGCGGCGTCCGCAGCTTGGGTGGCAGCTGCTTGATCGCTTCCTCGAGTTCCTTGCGCAGGGCCAGGTTCTCAGCGTCATAGGCCGGATCGATCCACGTCGGGCGGTCGGGAACCGCATCGGTTGGATACTCACGGCGGCGTTGCACAGCATTCAGAGCAAGGTTCGTTGCTATCCGATACAGCCACGATCGCACTTGGGCTTGACCACGGAAACCGGGCAGCGCTCGATGGGCTCTCACAAATGTCTCTTGGGCGAGATCCTGAGCCACCACCGGGTTCCTGACGATCCGCAACGCCGCCCCGTACACAAAGTCCTGATGTCGCCGCACCAACTCACCGAACGCTTCGAGATCGGTTAGCGAGGCTTCAACTAACTCCGTATCGGAGAGCGCCGCATGTTTGCTGTGTTGCTCGATTAGACCCATCAACCCGTCCGAGGTTCCGTGATGAATCTAGTGGGTTCAACTCTGTGATCGATTTCTGAGGTCAGTGAGAAGTTGTGCAGAAACTTGGGAACTCTAATTTGAGCGTCGAGTCAAAATCGAGATCGGATGGACGGAACTTCATTTGATCCAGGTGGCTGCAAGGGGATCGTCTGTCGTAACCCCCTACGGGTCTTCCTTGCAGCCACCGCCCCCTTTCCCTGCAAATCGCCTCGCCGCCGAGAATCGGTTAGCGTCGCTCAAATGCAAGTCGGCATTCTCTCTGAAAAAGCCCCCGGTGAGCATCGTGTGGCCGCAACACCACAGACCGCTGCCACATATCTCGAGTGGGGATGGCAAGTAGACGTCGAAAGCGGGGCCGGCACCAGCGCCGGGTTTCCCGATCGGCTCTACACCGAAGCAGGAGCCAACATCGTGGACGGGCCAACCGCCCGCACCGCGGACATCGTGTTGTGCGTCAATGCTCCGCAGGAACTAAGCGACCTGAAATCGGGATCAACCCTTGTCGGGTTCTTGGACCCGTTCGTGGACTCCGATTTGATCAGCGCTCTCAAAGACCAAGGTGTCACTGCGTTGGCGGTCGAGGCAATCCCGCGGACCACGTTGGCGCAGAGCATGGATGCGCTTTCGTCGCAAGCCAACATCGGCGGCTACGCAGCGGCGTTGCTGGCCGCAACGTCATCGCCAAAGCTCTTGCCAATGATGGTGACCGCGGCGGGAACCATCCCGCCATCCCGCGCATTGATTCTCGGCGTGGGAGTGGCCGGTTTGCAGGCAATAGCAACCGCCCGCCGGCTCGGTGCTGTTGTCCATGCGTATGACATTCGACCCGAGACGGCCGAGCAGGTGGAGAGCCTCGGCGCAAAGTTTGTCGCCGCACCGACGCAGAAGATGGACGAGGGTGGCTACGCCAAAGAGGTTGGGCAAGACACCCAGGCCGCCCAACACGCCGCGTTGACCCCCCACGTTGCAGAGTCGGACATTGTCATCACCACCGCCCAAATCCCTGGTCGCCCCGCACCGCTGCTGGTGACCGACGAAATGATTGCGCAAATGAAGCCCGGCTCGGTGATTGTTGACATGGCCGCAGGGTCGGGAGGCAACGTCTCGGCGTCGCAACCAGAAACAATGGTCGATGTTGGCGGTGTCCACATCTACGGACCCACCAACCTTCCTGCCGAGATACCCCATGACTCGAGCCGGATGTACGCCCGCAACCTCGTGGCACTCTTGGAACGGACACGGGACGAGGACGGCCACAAGATTGATCTGGACGACGAGATTATCGGGGGTACGACCATCACTCACGCCGGCGAAGTAGTCCACCCTCGCACCAGGCAACTGCTTGGGATCGCGGAACCGGTGGCCGAGCCACCGGCATCGACACCTGAAGGAGAATCACAATGAGCGCCGTCTTCATCAGCGGCATAGTCATCTTTGTGCTTGCTGCCTTCGTTGGCCTTGAAGTTATCTCCAAGGTCCCACCGACCTTGCACACACCGCTGATGTCGGGGGCAAATGCGATCTCAGGTATCACGATTGTTGGTGCGGTTATTGCTGCCGGCGCCGGCGAAGGAACGTTCGCCATGATCCTCGGTTTTCTTGCCGTCACCGCGGCCACCATCAACGTGGTTGGAGGGTTTCTGGTAACCGATCGCATGCTCGAAATGTTCAAGAAGAAGCCGGGGAAGGGCTAATGACTGAACTCCTCTACCTCGGTGCGGCTGTTCTATTCATCCTCGGGCTGAAGCAACTGTCCTCTCCCCGAACTGCCCGCCGCGGCAACATGCTTGCCTCTGTCGGCATGCTGACCGCCCTGATCGTCACCCTCGCCAACATGGACAACATCGGTTGGGGACCGATCATCGCGGGCTTGCTGGTCGGTGGCGGTGTCGGTGCGGCCCTGGCACTACGGGTCAAGATGACCTCGATGCCCGAACTGGTGGCAGCCTTCAATGGTTTTGGCGGTGTTGCGTCCGCTCTCGTGGCCCTTGCCGAGATTGAACGGACCTACGGTTTCGGCGGTGTATTCAGCGTTGAGACCGGCGTCGTGGTCGCTCTGTCACTGGCTATCGGTTCGATTACCTTTTCCGGCAGCTTTGTCGCCTTTGGCAAACTCAACGGCTCGCTCCCCGGCAAGCCGATCATGCTTCCGGGCGGTCAAGTCATCAACGCGTTGCTGGCCGCTGCCATCATCGGCGTGTCTGGTTGGGCCATCGCCGCCGATTCGGCTCTCACTTTCTGGATCGTCGTAGCCCTCGCCCTGCTGCTTGGCGTCCTTGCGGTGATCCCGATTGGCGGAGCCGATATGCCAGTCGTCATTTCGCTTCTCAACTCCTTTTCGGGTGTAGCGGCAGCAATGGCGGGCTTCGTCATCGGTAACTCCGCTCTGATCATTGGCGGCGCCTTGGTCGGTGCAGCTGGTCTGATCCTGACTCTGCAAATGGGCGAAGCAATGAATCGGACTATCGCCAACGTCTTGTTCTCTGGCTTCGGCGCTACCCCAGCGGGACCGGTCACCACAAGCGACAAGCCAGTGAAGAACGCCACCCCTGACGATGTCGCCATTGCCCTGGCCTACGCAGAGAACGTCATCGTCGTTCCCGGGTACGGACTTGCGGTGGCCCAAGCGCAACATGCCGTCCGTGACCTTGCCACCATTCTCGAGGAGCGTGGCGTCACCGTTGACTACGCAATTCACCCTGTCGCCGGACGTATGCCCGGCCACATGAACGTTCTCCTCGCGGAGGCCGACGTGCCGTACGATCAGCTCCTGGATCTCGATCAGTCCAATCCGAAGTTTGGCCAAACCGATGTCGCTCTTGTGATAGGCGCCAACGACGTGGTCAACCCCTCGGCCCGGGACGACGACACAAGCCCGATCTACGGAATGCCGATTCTCGAGGTCGATCTGGCGACCACGGTTGTGGTGGTCAAGCGCAGCCTCTCCCCCGGTTTTGCCGGCATCGACAATCCTCTGTTCTACGATGAGGGCACGATGATGCTGTTCGCAGACGGGAAGGCCGCAGTGGAGTCCGTAATCTCCGCAATCGGCAACGTCTGATTGACCACAAGCGGACGCATTCACACTGCGAATCGAGACTAGTGGCGGCTGGCTAGCATTACGGGTTCCCCACAACGGCGCGTTCATGCTCGAAGTCAGAGAACTCCGGAAATCCTACGGCGACGTCACCGCCCTCGACGGCTGCACCTTTGACGTACGCCGTGGACAGTTGCTTGGGTTCCTTGGGCCAAACGGGTCGGGGAAAACGACGACTATGCGGTCGGTCTTCTCTCTGGTCAAGCCTGATGCAGGGGACGTCCGCTGGGACGGCTCGACCATCGAAGCGCAAGAACGCCTCCGGTTTGGCTACATGCCTGAGCAACGCGGGCTCTATCCGCGTATGAAGGTTGCCGCACAGCTCTCCTATTTCGGAAGACTGCACGGTATGGAGAAAGCCGTAGCGATTGCTGCAGCCGAGGAGTGGCTGGAGCGGTTTGATCTCGCCGATCGCGCTGAGAGCCGCCTCGAAGAACTGTCCCACGGAAACCAGCAGCGGGTCCAGCTTGCCGCTGCCCTCATTCACGACCCAGATCTCCTGATCCTCGACGAACCTTTCTCCGGTCTCGACCCAATCGGTGTCGAATCCATGATCTCGATCCTTGTCGAACGTGCGGCCCAGGGTGCCGCGGTTGTGTTCTCGAGCCATCAACTGGATCTCGTCGAGGATCTGTGCGAAGACGTTGTCATCATCGCCGCCGGCAAAGTCGTCCTCGATGGCCCGATCCGTGAGCTGCGGTCACGGTCGCCCCACCGCTATCTGGATATCGAGCTGGCCACCCGTCGTGACAACCTCGATGCCTCCTTTGCGGACTTCGAGGTGGTCGAGTCGGCCGAGGGTCGACTGCGTCTCCGAGTTGGCAACGACACCGACCTCGAGCCTGTCGTCCGCCGTGCCGCAGAGCTCGGTCGAATCAGTCAGTTCAGCTACACGCCTCCGAATCTCTCTGAAGTATTCAGAGAGGTGGTCGGACAATGAGCACCTGGGCATCGATATACCTCATCGCAAGACGCGACTTCACAGAGCGAATCACCAGCCGCGCCTTTCAACTGTCCACAGGCGTGACACTGCTGTTTGTCGTGGGGATGCTGCTACTGCCGACCATATTTGGCGATGACGACCTAGCCGAGTGGTCGATTGGTGTGGTGGGCGAGACGCCGGTCGGCCTCACCGTTGCCGTCGATAGTGCATCAGGCGGGACCGCATCTTCAAGCGTCACCAAACTTGACTCGCGATCAGACGCTGAGGACGCTCTTGAGGCCGGCGACGTTGACATTGCCATCGACACTGAGGGTGCCGTCGTGGTTGATGACGACACCGATGATCTTCTCACGACGGCCGTAGTGAATGCACTGGCCTCGATTTCAATCGCAGAGCGGGCGGATGAGCTCGACATCGAGGTGACCGAGATCGCCGATCTCTTCACCGGTGGCTATGAGGTCGAATCCGTAACCGGTGAAGAGGACGAGGACAGCGACGAGAACCGGATATTCGCCTTCTTTGCGACTGTCATCCTGTTCATGTCGATCGTGACCTACGGCTCATGGATCCTGATCGGGGTCATCGAAGAGAAGACCAACCGAGTAGTCGAAGTGGTACTCGGCACCGTACGACCCCACCAACTCCTGGCCGGCAAGGTACTTGGGATCGGGGTGCTTGGGGTCGCCCAAGTCATTGTCATTGGAGCCATCGCCGTCGCCGTGTTGCTCTTGCAGGACGCCTTTGAGGTGCCGGCCGCGGCTGGCTCTGTCCTTGCCTGGGCGCTCTTGTGGTACATCCTCGGATTCGCCTTCTATGCGGTTGCGTATGCAGCGGCCGGTTCGCTGGTCTCGCGTCAGGAAGAAGCACAGAATGCGGCATTCCCGCTGACCATGATGCTGATGGGTGCTTACTTCATCGCCTCATTCTCTATCAGCGGCGAGAACACCGTCCTGCGGCTTGCATCCCTTTTCCCGATGTTCGCCCCAATGACGATGCCCATGCGAATTGCCGGCGGCGATGCCCTGCCCTGGGAGATAGCGGTCTCGTTGGCGTTGATGATTATCTCTACCTACGCCCTGATCCGTTTTGCGGGAAGGGTCTACGCAGGCGGCGTCCTCCAATCCGGCGGCCGAATCAAGTGGAAGGAAGCCTTCCGGACATCGGATGTTTAGGTGAAGTCCCCATGGGGATTACCGATGTTATGAGTGCTGTCGGGGTTACCATCCCGAAACCGACCCCCGAGGAATCATGAAGCTTTCGATTACCGCCCGCGCGCCATACGATCCTTCCGTCGAGTTCGTCGAGCGGAAAGGCGTTGGCCATCCCGACACCATTTGCGATCATCTTGCCGAAGAGTTGGCGCGAGAACTAGCAGGTGAGTACCTCGCGCACACCGGAGCCGTGCAGCACTTCAACGTCGACAAGGCCATCCTGGCCGCCGGCTCGGTAAACGTCGGGTTTGGTGGAGGAGAGCACGTCCGTCCGTCACGACTCGTCCTAGTTGGCAAGGCCGACTCGCTGCAAACCTGGCGGCCAGACCCTGAGGTCCTGGCTGCGACCTACAAGAGCAAGCTGCTGGACCTTCTCCCTGAGGCGACTCCAGAGGCCTTCGACGTCGAGGTGTGGCTCAACCAGTCTTCGGCTGACCTGGCTTCTGTGGTCACTGCAAGAGAGGATGACGTTCCTCTCGCCAACGACACCTCGTTTGCGGCCGTATCTCTCCCCCGATCCGCCCTCGAAAGCACAGTCCATTCCGTTGAAACCCACCTCAACAGCGATGCGTTCCGCGCCCGGCTGCCGATCGGTAGGGACATCAAGGTGATGGGGGCCCGTGTCGACGGTGCGAGCCATGTGACTGTGGCGTGCCCGGTGCTCGCCAGGTCGGTGCAGAACCGAGCCGAGTATGACAATGTCGTTGCAGAGGTGCAGGCTGCCATCGCGACGATTGCAGAAGCAAAACTGGGTGCCGGAGTCGTCGTCAAGATCAACCAGGCTGATCAGGAAGACAGTCCGTATCTCACCCTGACCGGGACCTCCGCCGAAGCCGGTGACGACGGCCAGGTAGGTCGCGGCAACCGGTTCGGTGGCCTTATCACGCCTTACCGTCCGATGAGCCTCGAGGCCGCCGCAGGCAAGAACCCTGCCGCCCACGTCGGCAAGACCTATCACGCCGTCGCCGCAGACATCGCCGCTCGCTTGAGTGCCGAGACCAAAGTCAGCGAATCAACCATCAGGATGCTCAGCTCGATCGGCCGCTCTGTCGCCGACCCAGAAACCGTGCACATCGAGGTTGCTGGAGAGGCCGACAAGGCGCAGATCGAGACGATCGTGACGGAATCCCTCGCCGATTGGCGCGGAGTCCGCGATCGTCTCATCGCCGGCAGCTACGAGCTCTACTAACCCGAAATCGTGCTCTTCGGGGTTCTCGCCCCGTAGCGGGGGGCGTGGATTCCGGACAACTTGATCAGCACATAGGCTCTTCTCCGCAGCGGCCGATAAGGCTCGAGCAGTTCGAGCATCCGTTCGTCATCAGCCCGTGGCTCATGTGCCAGCGCCCACGCCACGATGTTGGGGAGATGAAAGTCGCCCGTGGGCACCGCATCGCGATCGCCCCAAGCCGTCGCCATCACCTGAGCGGTAGTCCATGGTCCAATCCCCTTGACGGCACTCAGCCGACGTATCGCATCGTGACGATTCATACCGACGATCTCTTCCAACCGCCGGGCCCTTCTGGCTAGTTCGATGATGATCTGGGCGCGCCCGCGCTCCAGACCAAAGGGATGCAGATCCTCATACGACATCGTCGCCAGGCGCTCCGGACGTGGTGGCAGAAACAAGCCGAGGTCCCCTGGGGCGGGCTCTGCGGTTGCGGCGACCAGCCTTCGGTAGCTTGCGTTTGCCTCGTCAGTCGTGACGCGTTGTCCGATGACCACCGGCAGAACCGCATCGAACACCCGGCCCGTGTGTCCGAGTCGCAGGCCTCGGTGGCGCCGATGCAGCCCGCCCATGAACCCATCTCCTGCCACAAAATCACTCGGATCGTCGTCGAGCCCGAGCGTGCCCGGGAGAGCCTGAACCGCCGCCTCGGCGCCTGGGCCCATGGCCGTTACCAGCAACTGGTCCTGGTCACGACGCACAACGACCGTTGCTGCTCCTGTGCTTGTCTCGTGGGCAAACGAGCACTCCTGATCGTCGAGACGCACCAGCTGTGTGCTCTTGGGCAGGACAAACCGAAGTGAGCGACGAAGATCGTAGGGTCGGCTCAATGTGAACGTTGTTTCAATCATTCGACCACACGGTAGAAGCTACAACGACGCTGTGGAACGTCAGGTCGGATGGAACACAAACCCTGCAGGTAGTGCTAGTTTCGCTGCAGTCGGCCGTGAGGGACGCCGATAGTGTCCCGTTGAGGATATGACAACGAATGGGGTTTGACGTGGACGAGAATCGAGAGGATCAACCGCTATCCAGCGAGGAGCTACTGCGGAGGGCGCGAGAAGGTCTTGGCAGTGGCGAGGATGCTCCTGAGACGCCTGCAGATTTCACTGTGGAGTCATATCCCCCACCGGCGCCCTCCCCCGAGCCGGAGATTCCGCTAACGATGGATGAGCCGGAACCGCCACCCCCTCCACCATCCTTTGACCCGCCGGTCGAGACCCCTGCAGCGTCAGATCCATCTTCATGGGCGCCGCCGCCGGTGCAACCGGACCCTGACCCGGTGTGGGCTCCCGAAGCTCCTCCGCCGAGTTCGGGACCGGCTCCCGTTCCGGTCAAGAGCGGTGGCGGAGGCGGCGGTCTCAGCGTAAAGCTGTGGATCCTCGTGGTCTTAGTCGTGGCCGGTATTGCTTTGTTCAATTTCGTCGATGGTTCAAAGACGGTCGACGAAATTGCCGTTGGAGACTGCTTCAACCTTCCGGATGAGACGGAGTTCTACGAGGTCGACCCGATCGAGTGCGCTGAGCCGCATGAAGTTGAGGTCTACTCGCTAATCGATCTGAGCCTGATCTCGACCGAGTTCTCATCTGTCGCCTCCTATCCCGGCGACGACGCCGTATACAAGGCCGCCTACAACGCGTGCTGGGAGGAGTTCGAAGCATATGTCGGCTTCCCCTACGAGGATTCGGTGTTGTGGATGGATGCGTTTACCCCGACGCTCGAAGGCTGGAATGAGGTCGATGACCGTATCGCCAACTGTGTTGTCTTTGAGGTCAACGCTGATGCGTCAGAGATCGTGATGAGTCGCGGCTCGTTGCAAGGCGCCGGCAGATAACCACAGCCACTCAGTATCCGAGGAGGGCTCGCCACTGTGGCGGGCCCTTCCTTTGTTAGCCTAAGCGCCGCGATGTCTCCTGCCCGTCACACCCCCAACCACATCTCTGCATGGCTCGTTGAGCTGCCATTGGTTCGGCAATTCATCTCGGCAACAACGGATGTTGCGGTGCGCCGGGTGATCGTCGTGCGCTGCAATCGTGGGAATGAGGCTGGGTGGGGCGAGGCGGCTCCGGTCCCCGGTCATTCCACCGAAACGGTTGATCAGATCTGGAATTGGCTGATTCGTGAAGCAAGAGACTCCGGCCTCGAAATGCCAGCGGCGAGTTCAGGGGTGCTGGCAGCGACCTTCGCCCAAGCTGAAGCCGATCTTGCGGCTCAGTCAGCAGGCGAGCCGTTGTGGCGTTACCTCGGTGGCTCTACACCCGTATGGGCCAGCGCCGCCATCGGACTCGATTCTGATCACAGGCCGGATGATCGCCAACTGCGCAGCGCTTCCGAGCAGGGCTACCGGCACATGAAGCTGAAGATCGATCGCCGCACCAATGTCGCCGACGTTGCTGCAGTCCTTCATCGTCACCCTGAGGTCACCTTCGGAGCCGACGCCAATGGCTCGCTTGACCTGGAGGACCGTGCAGTCCTTGACGATTTTGATGCTCTCGGGCTCGCCTACCTGGAGCAACCCGGCCGGTTCGACAACTACGAAGGCCATCGCCGGCTCCGCAAGAACATGACGACTCCGATTGCGCTAGATGAGACCGCAGCATCACCGGCAGCAATCGATCGCATCCTTGCCGAAGGTGCGGCCGATATCGTCAATCTCAAAGCAGGGCGTTTCGGTACAGAGAGCACGCTGCGGTTGGCGAAAATGATTAGCGGTGCGGGATACCGGGTTCGCCTCGGTGGCTTGATCGAGAGTGGGATCGGACGGGCCCACACCGTAGCTCTCGCCACCCACGAGGTGTTCACCGAAACCGGAGACATCGCCGCTTCCGATCGGTACTTCATCGATGACCTGGTGCGCCCGCAATGGACTCTCGTTGACGGCCAAATCACCCCGCCACCTGGGGTCGGCATCGGCGTCACCGTTGCAAATGCGACCTTGGATCGTTTTGCCACTGCCACCATGACCGTCGATTAGGAATACGCACTCCTGCTTGACGCTACCGTTGTGGCTATGACGAAACGTGCGCTCTACATAGCAATTCTCACCGTGTTCACCACCTTGCTTGTTGTCCATCCTGTCGGTGCCCAAACCACGTCGGACGAACCGAGCAACTGTGGGACCTATCAGGGAGTCGTCTGCGACGGCTGGTTCTCAGACAACGCCAGTGTTGTCAACGACGATGCTGCAATCGAGGAAGCCATCGCCGCGGTCGTTGGACGCTACGGCAACGAGATTGCAGTGGTCACCGTCACTGAAAGCCCTTCCGGCACGCCGCTCGAGTTCGCCAATGCTCTAGGGAACGCCTGGGGCGTTGGAGATTCTGAACGGCAAGACGGCATCGTCATCCTTGTCGATATCAACAACCGACGCACTGAAATGACTACTGGGCCCGGAGTACAAGAACTTGCCTACACCCGAGTCACCGGAGCGGGAAACTCGTTCTTTGGGCGGGATGACTTCGACTCCGGCATCATCGCCATCATCGGTAGCCTCGAACAGGAGCTGGCTTTCACCGCAGGCGGTGGCTCGTCGGGCGATATGTCCACCAACCCGGGGGTTAGCCTGACCCCCGCCGACGACGACAGCCCAGGATCCGGTGTCGTGGTGGGAGCACTCGCTGCAGCCGCCCTTGTCGGTGGTGGGGTCGGTCTCGCTGCCGCCCGCCAGCGCAAAAGGGATCGGATCAGCAAGGAACGAAGCGAGCTCGTTGACGGTGACGTAGACGCCCTCGACCCGGTAGGGCACGAATTGCCTCTTCTCGCCGACTACGCCATCGAATTCCGGGGGACCGCTCCCGGTATCGACACACGGGCCGGGCTCGGGGCTCTAGAGAGAATCGCCGGCGGGATCGCTCCCCAGCATGGAGAGGCGGTGGCTGCACTGTGGTCACGTGACCTGGTCATCGTGATCGACAGGGATCGACTGAACGCCGAAACTGAAATCCCGCTCGAATTGCGAGTCTCATCCGAGCAGCCGCTCTTGGAGGGGGCTTTGCAGGCAGCGATCAGCGACGCTCTCGAAACCGACGCGGAGGACAAGGACGACTTTGCCGTCCGTCGTCAGGAGCTACAGCGGATCATCGCCAGCTTGCGGCCGCACCGCATTGCCAACACTCGCTTTCGGATGGGTCAGGCGATCAGCGATCGATCGGTGCGAACAGCGTTGGGGTTCGCGCTTGTCACCGATGCCGGGGAACGCTTGCTCGAAGCGGGGCCTGTCCTCGAGCTCGAAGCACCGCTCGACGATGCGCTCGATGAGCTGAGCCTGGTCTACGCAACCGCACAGAACAAGGCCTCCAAGATGGAGAGCTTGTACGAGCAACTCCCCTCATCGACGACTCGGCCTGCCGTCGCCGCCGCACTTGCCGATCTCTCAGACGACGTCGATGCTTCGTACCGCCGCTACGAAGCTCTTCGTCAGACCCTGCAGGAGAAGGGGGCGATGCTAAGTGTTGACGGACTGTCCATACCTGCAATCGCTGCTCTATTGCTGATGAATAACGATGCTGAGGATATCGACGACTTTGTTGCCGCCTACGAGGCCAACCGGCGCAGAAACGTTGATGCGGACACCGCTGTTGAGTACGCCCTCGCCGGACTGAGCCATCCAGGCGAGATAGGCAGGGTTCGTGCCGAAGCCGAGCGGCTCGGTCTGCCAATCTCGCTTACCGCAGCACTGCTGCGACGACGCGACGACGGCCCGGAGATCTATCACGAACTCGCTGACCAACTAGCTGCCACCGGCGTCAAGGGCGATACTCGGCGCACGATTGCCGCAGTTCTCGCCATTTCGCTCGAACCGGCACAGGCGCTCCGCCGGTGGGTAGAAGCTCGCCAGGCGCTGACCGCCCTCGGCCTGGTGGGTGCCTACGCCGATGTCGCTGCGGCATTTGGAGCTTCCGATCCCAGAGGGCCACGCACCTTTGCCCTTGCCTATGCGGCCCAACGACAGGCGCTGAGCCGAAGCACGATCGACGACGCCGATCGCTTTGCTCCCGAGTTGGCTCACGACGGCACAGGGGGCCAGACCGATTCGTGGAGCCAGTCACCGATCCCCCGTGGTCTCGGGCACTTCGATCCCTACACCCTTTTGTTCTACCACTGGGTGATCACCAAAGGCAGCCGCGGGTCATACGGTTGGGAGCCGGTCTATCGGGACAATTCATGGTCGCGTGACTCCAGTTCCTGGTGGGGCGGGGGCGGCGGTTTTGGGGGCGGCACTTCCAGCGGCGGATCATCCTGGGGTGGCTCCTGGGGTGGTGGCGGTGGGAGCTTCGGAGGCTTTGGCGGTGGCGGAGGATTCTCCGGCGGAGGCGGGGGCAGCGGGTGGTAGCCGACCGCATCACCTCCACTGCCAATCCGCGAATCAAGGCGTTCGCCAAGCTCAAGACATCTCGGGAACGCCGATCCACCGGTCGATTCCTTATTGAAGGCACTCGCGAGGTCGCTCGAGCGATGGCGGCCGGCGTCGTAGTCGAGACCCTTCTGATCTGCCGAGAGCTACTACGCGAACCATTCGTGGCACCACAAGGGCTGGAAGTCGTGGAAGTCGGTCCGCAGGCCATGGCAAAGGTCGCCATGAGGGAGAACCCACCAGGGAGCATCGCCGTCGCTCGCCAGTTCGCCACCACTCTGGAGCAACTCGATCTCGG
The DNA here is from genome assembly GCA_024228555.1 of bacterium. Lineage (GTDB taxonomy): Bacteria > Actinomycetota > Acidimicrobiia > Spongiisociales > UBA5794 > JAAETI01. The sequence continues at coordinate 50,432 of JAAETI010000801.1, forward strand.
GGCTGATCCGCTTCTGCTGATCGCCGAGCAAGTAGAAAAGCCAGGCAACCTTGGAGCCATGATGCGCACCGCCGATGCCGTTGGCGTCGATGCGATCGTCGTTGCCGATGGCGTCACGGACATCTTCAACCCAAATGTCGTCAGGTCGTCTCAGGGAGCCCTGTTCTCTGTGCCAATTGCGGTCACGACCAGTGGGGCCGCCATGGCGTGGGCCGCCGAGAACTCCATAAAGGTGATCGGCGGGTATCCGGCCGCTTCCGAGGAGCTATGGGACGTCACGATGACCGGTCCCACTGCCGTCTTGGTCGGCGCCGAGGACATGGGCATTTCGTCCGCATGGAGCAATCTTGCAACTCCAGTCCGGATCCCGATGGCAGGATCCGCAGACAGCCTCAATGCTTCCGTTTCGGCCGCGATCTTGCTGTTCGAAGCTGTGCGGCAGCGCCGCAGCAGCCCTCGATAGATCGAACCACCGTGCCGCCTCACCAACTGGCGAAGAAGAACCCGCTCCCTAGCGCCCCGGTTTCCCCGAGACCCTGCCAGCGGACGGTCCCGTCGCTATCGGTGTAGATGAGGAACCGACCCGACTCGTCATATCCACCCCAGGTGGACCCGACCTCGGCGTCGAAGTTTGCCAGCAATTGTCCCGATGTCGTGAAGACCACCCCTTCGCTCTCGATTGTGGAGAACTCGCCGCCTTGAGTATGCAAGAAACCAACGAGATTGCCGCTTGCCTGCGACCCGATCCCATCGATGTACTGGGTATCCCCCACCCATGGGAGGACGGCGACCGGCACCGGTGCACCTGCCGCTAAGTCGAGCGTGGCCAGGCCGGTGGCATCGCCTTGGTTGGTTGTCCAGAACAGCTCCGAACCATCGCGGCTCCATGCGGCTGAGCCGAGGGGGAAACCAAGATCCGGCTCGTCGATCCATTGGCCGGGGCCAAAGTCGGCTGAAACGTTGGGATCAGAGACGAGCATCGAATACCCGAGATTTGCGAATTGATTGTCAACGGGGGACGGAGAAAGCGTCCAACCGGCGATTCCGGGACCGGCGTAGGGGTCGCTACCGAGCTCACCCCCGGCTTCTACGTAGAAGATCCGACCGGCGGCCGGCTCGCAACAATCGCTGAGACCGACCATCGAACCGTCGCGGACTCGCCAAATCCCCACAAGAACGTTGGGTGCGATCTCCTCAGCCGCGGCCATTTGCTCTGCTGTTCCGGTCTGCCCGAAGCTATGGACGATCTCGCCCGTTGCGGTGTCGACTTCGACGGCAACATAGCTGTCGGTGATGGCCAGGAATGTCTCGGGGCGACCGTCACTGATAGTCGGTGTCGCCGAGTCCACTGTGGTCGTCGTGGTTGATGGCGGCGCCGGCTCCGTTGTCGTGGTTGACTCCGGGACCGCTTCGGTCGTCGTAGCCGGAGCCGCAGTGGTGGTGGCCACAGTTGTGTCCGCAGCGCCTGTGGTCGTTGAGCCCGAGTCACCGCCACAGCCTGCGAAAGCCAAGGCCAAGATCAAGCCAATTCCAAGTCGCCGCAACATCTGAGGTCCCCTATCGAGCAGCGCTCGAATCGACAATGCGCACCCGTCAATCATCGGCTCGCCCACCACTACCTTGATCGGATAGTGTCTTCACCATGATCGACTATCACACCGCCATCGGCACCGAATCCGCTCGCTTTACGTCCTTGGTCAGAAACACTGACCACGCGGCGCCCGTCCCATCCTGTCCCGGCTGGTCCGCGGCCGATCTCACTTGGCACCTGCTCGAGGTCCAATACTTCTGGGCTTCCATCGTCGCCGACCTGCTCCGCACCCCGGACA
>JAAETI010000802.1 GCA_024228555.1 bacterium
AATACGATGGCCAGTGCCAAGCAAGTTTACGCCACTGATATGGACGGTGACGGCGATGTTGATGTTCTTGCGAGTTCGCAGGATAACAATAAAGTGGCATGGTATGAGAATGACGGTAGCGAGAACTTCGCTGAACACACTGTTACCACTTCAGCTATTGCGGCGGTTGGCGTTTACGCAGCAGACGTGGATGGCGATGGTGACATGGACGTGCTCTCGGCATCGAAGACCGACAACAAGATCGCCTGGCATGAGAACACGGCGGTCACCACACTGGACGGCACCCCCACCTTTATCGAAGGCGGCACGGCCGTGGTGCTGGACGCCGATGTCGATGTCAGCGACGTCGAACTCGATGCCCTGAACGGCGGTCTCGGCAACTATGACGGCGCCAGTGTCACGCTGGCGCGCAACGGCGGTGCCAATGCCGATGATGTATTCAGCAACACCGGCCTGCTCAGTGCCCTGACCGAAAGCGGCGCGCTCGTCTACAACGGTACGACTATTGGCACGGTCACCACCAACAGTGCAGGCACCCTGGTGCTGAGCTTCAACACCAACGCCACCAGCGCACTGGTTGACTCAACCCTGCAATCAATCGCCTATTCCAACTCCAGCGATGCACCACCGGCTACGGCCCAGATCGACTGGAGCTTCGACGACGGCAACACCGGCAGCCAGGGCAGTGGTGGTGCATCGCAGGCGATTGGCAGCACAACGGTGACGATCACGGCGGAAAACGATGAGCCTGTGGTCACCGCGAGCGGCGGAGTTACCAGCTATTCGGAACAGGCGGCGCCAACGGTGATCGACTCGGCGATTAGCATCAACGACCCTGATGGGTTCGATGGTACGGATCCTTCCGATCAGTACAACGCCAACATTAAGATCACCGGGAACTACGAGGCCACCGACATTCTCGGGTTTTCCGACACGGCGAACATTCAAGGAAATCAGGTCGGCGATACGCTGATCCTCAGCGTGATCGGCGGGC
>JAAETI010000803.1 GCA_024228555.1 bacterium
GAGTTCTTTGTGGAAGGTGCCTCTATCGGGGTTGACCTCGATGGAAGCGACGGTTGGTCCGTATCTTGGGACACAAACTCGACGCCTGATGGGAGTGTCTCAGTTTCCGTTGTTGGGACCGACACCTTTGGACACACCGCCTCCGACGAGGCGACCGTCACCGTTGACAACCAAGCGGCGGGGGTAGTGGTGATGGTTGTTGCCAACCCGGCTGCGCTGTCCAGCGGTGATGCTGCCTTGCAGGCGCGCCTCGAGTCATCGGGGTACACCGTTTCTGTGGTCGATGACAACGTGGTCACCGCGTCTTCCGTCGAAGGAACATCACTGGTCATCGTCACCTCTGGGGTGAACTCGTTTGTGTTGGGAACCAAGCTGGTTCCGGTGACGCAGCCGGTGGCAGTCGCAAAGCCGTGGTTGTTGGACAATATGGGAATGACGGGTCTGGTTCCGGGAACCGACTTCGGCACTCTCTCCGCTTCCTCGGTCACGATTGACGACCCCGGTCATCCCTTGGCGGGCGGCTACAGCGGCAACGTCGCGATCACCAGCACCAACAGCACCATGTCTTACGGTGTCCCGGGTGCGGGTGCTGCGGTGGTATCCAGCGTTGGCGGGCGAACGACCACGTTTGTCTACGCCCAAGGAGCGAATCTGGTCGATGGATCGACGGCGGCCGGGTGCAGGCTGCACTACTCGCTGTTCGGTTCGGCGCCCTCGAGCTTCACCGTCGACGGATGGGCCTTGTTCGACACCTTGGTCGGGTACGCAGCCAACGGTTGCTCTGCTCCGCCCGTGGACAATCCACCAGTGGTTACGGTGACCGCGCCGCAGGAGGGAGAGACAGTTCTCGGTTTGGTCACGGTATCCGCTGACGCCACGGACGACGGTGGGGTAGCCCAAGTCGAATTCTTCGTCGAGGGCGTCTCGATCGGGGTTGACACGAACGGTGGCGACGGCTGGTCGGCAGACTGGGACACCACTTTGTCGGTTGATGGTGCGACAACCGTGTCCGCAACCGCTACCGACACGGCCCAACAGGCTCGCTCCGACTCGGTTGGTGTCACTGTGGACAACGGGGCTCCGGACTTTGTCACCATGGTGGTGGCGGATCCGGACAATCTATCGACGGCTGACACCACATTGCGGGACAGATTTGTTGCCGGTGGGTACCTCGTGGTGCTGGTCGACGACGGTACGGCCACGGCTCGCGACGCGGCCGGTGCGTCGTTCTTGTATGTTTCGTCCTCGATCAACGCCGGCGCTTTAGGCAACACCTTCGCCACGGTCATCCAGCCCGTGTGGGTGGCGAAGCCGTGGTTGTTGGACGACATGGGAATGACCGGAGTCGTTGGCGGCACCGACTTTGGTACGACCGGAGCCAACACGGTGACGATTGTCGACGACAGCCATCCGCTTGCGGGCGGTTACACGGGGGACGTTGTGGTCACTCCGACCAACAAGACGCTGTCGTGGGGTCTTCCTGGAGCCGCCGCCGATGTGGTGGTCACCGCCAACAGCCTGGTCACGGCCTTCGTCTATCAGGCAGGAGCACAGCTGGCAGACAGCACGCCGGCGGCGGGCTGTCGCATCCATCACAGTGCGTTCCAAACGGCGGTGTTGAGCTGGACTGCCGATGCGTGGGCTCTCTTTGATGCGGCAATCCCCTATGCGGCTGGGGGCTGCCAATGAGGGGGTGGGCAACCCTGGCTCTCGCGGCGCTGCTGATAGCGGCCTGTAGCTCGGGGGAGGCGGCATCGCCCAATGCGACGGCGGACGTTCCTGAGGCGACTCTGGCCATTCCCACCACCGCCGTGACGATCGACCAAGTGGCTGCGGAGCCGGAGGTCGTCGGCAACAGCGGAAGCCCGGTGGACGACATCCCGGTGGACGATATCCCGGCGGACGACAGCAAGGCCGTGCCCGAGGAAACCTCGACCGAGGTCACAACGACGACAGAGCCCCCTCCGGTGGATGAGCGTCTTCCTCGTACTGAAGCGGAGGCAACCGAGACCGATCCAGTTCCGGTTGGGGAAGTTATCGAGGCGGCCCAAGGCGTTTGGGACATCGCGATAACGGGCGTCGATCTGGATGCGGCAGAGACCGTACTGAGCTTTGCCGACATCAACCCGCAACCAGCTCCTGGGTTTCGGTATGTTCTGGTCACCGTGGAGGGCACGTACCTGGGCGAAACAGTGGCGCAGCCGGTTTTTGACTGGGCGATGATTGCTGGTGGTAACGAATACCGACCCTCGATCCCAGGTTGCGGAGTCGTCCCAGATTCCTTATACGACGTGGTTGAGGTCGTGCCGGGCCAAAGCTTTGCGGCGTCCATTTGCATGCCGATTGCGGGGAGCGATTTGGGAGCCAGCTTGGAACTCTTCCTTCATGCCCCTGGTGATGACCCCCACTATTTCGAGTTGCGCTGAGAACATCGGATCGGGAAGACCGCTCAGTCGTAGCCGTTGGGGTTGTGGCTTTGCCAGCGCCACACATCGGCGGTCATCTGGTCGAGGGTGCGAGTCGCCGTCCATCCCAGCACCCGGGCGGCCTTTGTGGCATCGGCCCAGCTTGCGGGACCATCGCCGGGCCGGCGCGGCGCCACCTCGATGGGGATGGCGACGCCTGAGGCCCGTTCAAACGCTTCCACCATCTCGCGTACCGACACACCCTGTCCGGTCCCGAGATTGATCGTGTCGTAGCCGGGCTTGTTCGCAAGGTGCTCCACGGCTGCAACGTGTCCCTCGGCGAGGTCGAGCACGTGGATATAGTCACGGACACCGGTGCCGTCGGGTGTCGGGTAGTCGTCTCCGAAGATGGTTAACGCCGGACGTCTGCCTACGGCAACCTGTGCAATGAACGGAACAAGATTGGCGGGTACGCCTTGCGGGTCCTCGCCTATCAGGCCCGACGGGTGAGCCCCCACCGGATTGAAGTAGCGGAGGGCAATGGCGTTCCAGCTGGAATCGGACGCGAACAGATCACCAAGGATCTGCTCACACATGAGCTTGGTGCGCCCGTACGGATTGATCACAGAAGTAGGCGCATCCTCAGTTAGCGGGAGGTCTTCGCTCAGCCCGTATACCGTCGCTGAAGAGCTGTAGACCACGTTGCGTACTGCGTGCCGGTCCATGGCTCGCAGTAGTTTCACTGTGCCACCGACCCCGTTTTCGAAGTAGTGGAGCGGACGGGCGATGGACTCGCCAACGGCCTTGGGCGCCGCAAAGTGGATGACTGCATCGATCGAGCGGTCGGCCATCACAGCGTCGAGTGCATCTTCATCGGTGACGTCGGCTTCAAAGAAGTCCATCGTGACACCGGTGATCTCGCGGAGCCTGTCGAGCACCGCAGGCTTCGAGTTCGAGAAGTTGTCGAGCAGCGTGACCTGGTGGCCCGCTTCGATCAGTGCAATTGCGGTATGGCTACCGATGTAGCCGGTGCCTCCGGTGAGGAGAATTCTCATGCGTGCCCCCTTGAAGGTACGAACGGCTCTGTTGGTGATTCGGTCAGCAATTCTCGTGTGACGGCAAGACCCCAATCGTCCAGATCGGTGATTCGGTCGCTGCTTCCGCGCAGTCCACCGTAGTTGCGGACGTGGTCTGCCCATTCCTTGCGATGTACGCCGTGGGGACGGACGATCAGATTGTCCGGATCGTTGACCCAGAACCGGCCGTGCTGGAATGCCCGGCCCCGGCCAGTCAACATTGCCGAAGTGATTGCCGGCTGACTCCGGTCGCCGTCATTGGGAAGGTATTGCGGCTCGGTATCCGGGCTGATCCGCATTGCATCGACCAGACCCACCGACGGCAGAATCGGGGCTCCGCACCCGAGGAGGTACGACTCGCCGATGGCGTTTCTAATCGTTCTCATCCCGGACCGGTAGGCGACGAGTGGGGACACGTCTTCGTATCTCGCTCCGGGCAACGCAGCCGCATAGAGGAAGTCCATCTTGTAGAAGTCGTAGCCCCATTGGCTCATCGTGGTCAGCACCTCGACGATCCATTCCATGGCTCCGGGGTGGGTAGTGTCGAGGGCGTAGAGGTCGCGCCCCCAATTGTGTCCGGCGTGGACCGGTGCAGTCGCTCCACCGACCAGCCAGTCAGGATGATCAGCCGCAAGGTCAGAGTCGGGGAAGACAAGGAATGGGGCTAGCCATATGCCGGGGCGACGACTGGTCGCGATGATCCGGTCGGCGATGGCCTCGAGAGACCGGAACCGATCCGTCAAACTCAGCCAGTCGCCATGGGCCGTTTGGTATCCATCGTCGAGTTGCACGACATCGACGGGCAGGTCGAGCCGATCGATGCTCTCGATGTTCTCGATCATGTCGACCTCGGTGACACCGGTGAAGTAGTGATACCAGGAGCACCATATGGAGGGAGCTTGGCGGATCTCGGTCATCCCGGCCGCGGCAGCGAAACCATCGGCCCATCTAGCAAGGGCGTTGTCGATGCTGCCCGGCTCGGTATCGACGATCGAGTCGACAGGACCGTTTGCGAAGACGCTGATCGTGCCACCGTTCTGCTCGGCTTTGATGCTGGGTACGAGTTCGGCGGCATTGTGGACTGCGTAGATTCGGATTCCAGATCCGTCACCTGGGTCGATCGCCAGGAGCCCCTCACCCCAGAACGCATCATCCCCGGGTTGAGTGTCTGGCCGATAGCAAATGATCCGATTGCGCTCATTGAGCGGCCGCCACGGCTGATCCGAGGTGCGATAGGTGGTCGAAGGGCTCCATGATTGCCACCCGTGCTCATAGACCTGGGCGGTGCCCACAACCTCGAGACTATCGATCAGCTCCAACGTATCTCCTGATCTTGAACACAAATCAACATGAGTACTCAGACGTCTCACTATAGAGGACCTAGGGGAGCTGTATACTTGGTGTTGAGAAAGAACAGCTGTTGATATCTGTTGATATCTGGCGTATCCGCAACTGTCGAGGCTCGCATGCTGCCCAGACAAAGACAAACCGCCATCTTGGACAAGATCCGCCAGTCGGGTGGCGTGAAGGTGGCCGACCTCGTTGACGAACTAGAAGTCTCCGACATGACAATCCGGCGCGATCTGGATGTTCTCGAGCAAGCCGGTCGTGTCATCAAGGTCCACGGCGGGGCAACAGCCGTGCACCATCACGCTTCGTACGAACCCGGATTTGATGCCAAGTCGACGATGCAACGAGCCGAGAAGGCAGCGATCGCTGACGCCGCCCTGGCCCTGGTCCAACCCGGGACTGCCATCGGTTTGAGTGCGGGCACCACTACGCACACGCTGGCTCACCGGCTTGTCGAGATCCCCTCCTTGACTGTCGTTACGAACTCGGTCTCCGTTGCTGACGTGTTTCATCGCACGGGGAATACTGATCAGACGGTTCTGCTCACCGGGGGCAGACGCACCCCTTCGGATGCGCTTGTAGGTCCATTTGCGGTGGCATCGCTGCGGACGGTTCACCTCGACCAGGTGTTTCTCGGTGTGCATGGGCTTGATGCGACGGCGGGGCTGACCACACCGAATATCCTCGAAGCGGAGACGAATCGAGCGCTGATTGATTCAGGCCGCAGGCTCGTCGTTGTGGCCGATCACACAAAGTGGGGGGCAGTCGGCATGAGTTCGATAGCGCGACTGGACGAAGTGGACACGGTTGTTACCGATGGCCACCTCGATGAGAGTGCGAGAGAGATATTGGAGGACCGAGTGGGCGAGCTGATCCTTGCTGACGTCGGCGATCCCGTGCACGACATGGTTGGGTTGTCGTGACCAGCGCGGGGGCAACCTTCCGTCGTGTGTTCGGGTACGAAGCCGAAGGGTTGTGGGCGGCGCCGGGCAGGGTCAATCTGATCGGGGAGCACACCGACTACAACGATGGGTTGGTCTTGCCGTTCGCCATTGCGCAACGCGCCGAGGCCGCAATAGCTCCCAGGGAAGATGGACACATCCGAGTGTGCTCTGAACAGAACCCAGGGCAGATCACCGAGGTCAAGGTCACAGGTCTCCGGCCTGGCCTGCCGTCGGGGTGGGCGGCGTACGTCGCCGGCGTGCCCTGGGCCCTCGAGTGTGAATCTGGGTTCGACGTTGCCATCGACAGCAGTGTTCCGGTGGGCTCGGGGTTGTCCTCGTCTGCTGCGGTGTTGTGTTCGGTGGCCATCGGAATCAACGAGATGTTTGAACTGGGTCTGTCGCGCCGCGAACTTGCCAGACGAACTCAAAAGACAGAGAACGACTATGTAGGTGCACCGACCGGGGGCATGGACCAGATCACATCCCTTCTTGCCACCATCGGTCACGCCATTCTCTACGACGTGAGGGCTGATACCACAGAGCAGGTTCCTTTCGATCCTGCTGGTGCCGGGCTCACCGTCTTGGTGATTGACTCCATGATCCGCCACGAGCACTCCGGCGGTGAGTATCGAGCCCGGCGGAGCGAGTGCGAGGAATCGGCGCGGCGCCTGGGTGTTCCCGCGCTGCGTGGTGTGTCCGTTGGTGATCTGCCGCTTGCCGTCAAGCAGCTTCGCGACGATCTTCTCATCAAACGGACCAGGCACGTCGTCACCGAGAACCAGCGGGTTGAGAACTTGGCCGGTGCCTTGTCTCGTGGCCGATGGGGCCGAGTCGGAGAACTTCTCACCGAAGCGCACGCCTCGTACCGGGACGACTTCGAAGCGAGCTGTGTCGAAGTCGATGTCGCCGTTGAAACCGTCCTTGCGGCAGGAGCACTCGGGGCCCGGCTAACCGGTGGTGGTTTCGGTGGGGCTGCCATTGCTTTGGTGCGAGCGGAGGACGTGTCCGGCATCGAGGATGCGGTTGCAGCGGCGTATTCATCACGAGGATTTCGGGCTGCCCACATGTTTGCCGTCGCACCTTCAGCTGGTGCAGAGCGAGTAGTTTGACCATTTCCTGAGGAGCGCCATCAATGGGTAGTAAGAAGTTCTCTCTCTACGGCAACCCGATCACGCCTGCACAGGACCGCAAGGCGCTGAAATGGCAGAGCATGTTCGTGAAGCAGTTCGACTACGACCCGAACGAGCAGTACGACCTGACCGTGAAAGACAATGCCTATCTGGGTGATGCTCTCGGGATCCGCGACATCGTCCGTGATGGTGGTGGCGAGTCGATTGACCCCGAAACCCAGGTCATCATCTCGACGATCCGTATGGGCTTTGGCCACTATCGGATCGCCATGGCAGGTGCTTCGGCGGCGCGGGCGATGGGTTTCACCCCACTCTGGCTCGACCTGCTCGGGATCCCCGGTGTGACGTCGGACGTAATCAACTGGTGGAATACCAACTACAGCAAGTACTCCCGGATCTCCCAACGCTCGAAGCTGTTCAACAAGTATGTGTGGGAGTCGGTGACATCGGGTGACCGGACGTTGCCCGGTCTCAACTGGGCGCTCAACAACTATGCGATCGGGTGGCCGTGGCGGTTCCTCAAGGCCAACGCCCGTGACTATCGCAAGAGCGAGCTGTTCGCACCGCTGCATCAGGCGCTGCCATCCGAGATGCCCATTCTCACCGCCCACATGTGGAACTGTATGGGTGCCGTCGCCGGGGGGATGACCAATGTGGTCGACATGATGTTCGACAACTGGCCGATGGCATTTCAGCTCACCGAGGGTGCGACCCATGCGGTGCAGTCGCCGTCTGGGTACTACGGCTTCCGGATCATGAATCAGTTTGACGAGAAGGACAGGCTGCTCAATCCGACTCCGGCAGACGCCATCGAGTTCGTCGGCCAACACGTCGATCACGAACTGGTTCACAACATCGAGGTCGACTGCGCTGCACGACTGCGACGGATGGAGAACGGCGAGCCTCGGCGGTTCATGCTCACGATGGGCGGGGCAGGAGCGCAGCGGGAGTTGTTCAAGGCAATCGTTGACCATTGCCGACCACTCATCGAAAAGGGTGAGCTAGCGCTGTTCGTCAACTTAGGCGACCACGCCGACAACTGGGAGTGGCTCAAAGGAGAGCTCGGCGATACCCCGGTGACTACCCACTTCGACTGGGAGGACTCCAAGGCGTTTACCGACGAGATCCGTAATGGTTCAGCTTCCGGTCTACACGTGTTTCTGTTCGACAACACATTCCACGGGGTATACGCCAGCAACTACCTGATGCGGGTCAGCGATGTCATGATCACCAAGCCTTCGGAGCTTGCGTTCTATCCGATCCCGAAGATCTTCAACGAGCGGGTCGGTGCCCATGAGGCTTGGGGTGCGATCCGTAGCGCCGAGCTCGGCGACGGCACCATCGAGACCAGGACTATCCCGCGCACGCTGCAGGCGATTGACCTGATGACAAAGGAGACCGATCTGATGGAGATGTTCTGCGCCATGATCGTCAAGAACAAGTCGATCGGTCTCTACGACGGTGCCTACAAGTGTGTCGAGCTGGCCACGGGCAAGAAGTTCGATCGGGATACGCTGGTTACTCACGACTAGGACGGAGCAGTGGTATCGGGCGATGCTGGCTAACCCAGTTCATCGAGCCCGGTTCAGGGTATCAAGGCCTCTTCCGGAGCACGCCGCAATATCTCCTCGACGGTCTCTTCGGGAGAAAGAGACGAGGAGTCCAACCACAGGCCCAATCGGGGTGTGTCCTGTCGAAGGGTCTGATCGAGCATGGTGGGGGAGAAGTCGCCGTATCCCGTCTTGTCCCTGCTCTCCTCGCGGCGCGCAACCTCGACGACCGGAGGTGCCAACACGATAAGGGCGAGCGGCCGAGTCTGGATCAACTCAAGGACCTCGCCGAGCATGGGTCCGAGGATGTTGTCTTGGTATACGGTCGTGAAACCTGCCGCCACGTACCGATCGGCTGTGACCGCAGCAAGCTCGTACCGGAGTCGCAACTGGGCGAACGCCTCATCTGAAGGATCTGGGGTCATGTCGTCGCGGCCGGCCACGATCGCAGTGCGGAACAGGTCTCCCCGGAGGTGGACGCTGCGATGAAATCGTTCGGCGAGGGCTTGGCTGACCGTTGACTTGCCTGCAGCCATAATGCCGGTCACGACGAAGAGGCGCGGTGTTTGCATCGCTGCCCACGCTAGTTGCGTCCCTGGAGCGGTGCGGGACGACCCACGAGAGCAACACCCAGCCATGGCCGGCAAGCATTCACCGAACCGCATTCGTTTAGTTGCGTTGGTATCGGTTCCAATTGGAGAAACGAAATCAGTTGCAGAAAAGCGAAAGTGTTCGTAAGGTGCGTCGTATGGAGGAAGGCATACCGGCCGCGTTGCGACGTGATCGAACCCTTGGAATGGTCCGGGACCGCGAGTTTGTGCGGGTTGCGGATCTCAGCACGATCTTTGGAATTTCCGAGGTCACGGCTCGCGCCGACCTGGCCTACCTTGCCGAGCAGGGTCTTCTGCAGCGAGTCCACGGCGGAGCGATCATCCGGGATCCGGAACGTCAGATCGAGAGAAGCTTCGAAGAAGCTCTCGACGAATACGCAGCGGAGAAGATCGGCATCGGCCGCGCCGCCGTCAACATGATTCGTTCGGGAGAGACTGTCATCCTCGACGTTGGTACCTCCACTGCCGCAGTCGCGAGGGCAATTGTCGCTAGGGACGATCTTGTCGACGTAACCGTGTTCACCTCGAGCCTCACCAACGCCCTCGAGATGGAGCCAGCAATCCCCCGAATTGCGGTCGTGCTGACCGGTGGGACGCTTCGTCCCAAACAGCACTCGTTGGTCGATCCAATGGGCAGCTTCGTTTTTGAGAACATCAACGTCGCTACCGCGTTCATTGGCTGCAACGGGGTTCACCCCGAGTACGGCGTTACCAACGTCAACCTCCCTGAAGCCGAGATCAAGCGAAAGATGGTTGCGGCGGCGCAGCGAACAGTGGTTGTAGCCGACGGATCAAAGCTTGGAAACATAAGTGTTGCGAAGGTTGCCGATCTCTCAGACATCGACCAGCTCGTTACCGGACCGTCTGCCCCTGAAGGTGTAGTGGCGGAACTTGGTGAGTTGGGTGTGGATGTGGAGATCGCATTGCCCGAATAGAGGGCGTAAGCCGGGGCTCTGCTCCGGAAGACAATGGAGGAGATATGAAGAACAAGCTGATCCTGCTGTTTGCGGTTTTTGCCCTGGTGGCTGCCGCATGTGGCGGAGATGATGACTCAGCTGATGATGGAACCGATACCACCGCAGCCGCGACCGAGACGACAGCCGCAGCCGGCGAAGAAGTAGCGCTGCGCTGGATGACTCGTCCTGACAACCCCGAGGAAGCGGCCGTTTACGGCGACATCTCGGATGAACTCAGTGCGTCGCTCGATAGTGTCACGCTGACCTACGAGCCGGGTTCGAACGAGGGAGCGGGTTATCAGCAGACGTTGTTGACCAACCTCTCGGCCGGTACCGCACCTGACGTGTTCTGGATTCCTGGAACCGACGTTGCCGACTTTGCGTCTCGCGATGTCATCCTGGATATGCGTGAATACGCTGATGCGTCCGGACACAGCGATGCCGACTTCTACGAAGGCCCGATGGGTCACCTGACCACCGATCTCGATACCGGTCAGCCGGGGAACGCCCTTTGGGGTCTGCCCCGTGACGTCTCTACGTTCGGTCTATACGTCAACCTCGACCTTATTGCCGAGGCAGGCGTTGCCAACCCGCTGGAACTCGAAGCCAACGGCGAGTGGGACATCGCGGCCTTCAACGAGGTTGTCGATGGCGTTGCCGCACTCGGTGGCGAGATCAGGGGCTACGGTCAGAGCGCATGGTGGGGCCCGTACGGTGCTTGGATGAACAACGCTGGCGGTGGTTTCTTCACCGCCGACCGCAGTGCATGTGGTCTTGATAGCGACGAATCCATCGCCGGTCTGACGGCGCTGCGCGACTTGTACAGCGGCGACTCGGTCATTCCCTACGGTGAGGACCCGGAGCCCCCGTTCCGTGCCGGCACCGTCGGTATGTTCCAGAACGGTCGTTGGGCAACGCCCGGCATCCGTACCGTTGACTTCAACTGGGACGTCGTTGGACTTCCTGAGGGTGCTGCCGGGCCGGGCAACTGGCTGTTCTGGGGTGCCTATGTCGTCAATGCCAACACCGCCGATCCGGAGAAGGCATGGGCTCTCGTTGAGGCCCTGACCGAAGCCAGCGTGCAAGCGCAGATCTCCGGGTTGGGTGCAAACATCCCGAGCCGGGTGAGCCAAGAAGCGCTTGATGCGTTCCTCACGTTTAGCCCGCCGGACAACAACCAGGCATTCCTCAACGGACTGCAAAACGACCCGTCAACTGAGGGCCCGCTGTGGGCCGGAAGCTGGCCGGAGTTCGTAACGCTCATGGACAGCGAGATCCAAGCTGTTGTCACGGGAGCCCGTGACATCGCCGACTTCCAGGCGAACATCTGCACCGAGACGTCAGCCGCCTTCGGAGGCTGATGACCTTCTGCGGGGACCGGGTTTCCTCCCGGTCCCCGCAAACCATCCCCCAGCATTGGAGATGTCATGACCGCCGCCTCCGCAAAACCCATGAGTACTAGCTCCGGAGAACCACGCTGGTTTCGTCCACTTCTCGTGTGGCGAGTCTTTGCGGCGGTCCTCCTGACATTTGCCCTAATTGCTGTAGCCCTTCAACGCGGCATCGTCCTCGATGGGCCGGTGCGCTGGTCGCTGCTCGTGGCACTTCTGGGCGCGGTCGTGGGGGCAGGGATAGCCATTCGCGGCACCCTGCAGAAAGTCCATCTCGGCCGGTTCGCCGGGTTCACGATCGATCTCTTACTGATGGTTGTGCTGGGATTCATCGCTCTCAACCGGATGGGTATGTTCACCGGTGTCGATGCGGTGGGAGAGGCGTTCAACGGCAACGCTGCATGGCTCGCCATTGTGATCCTTGGCTGGTTTGTGTCCGGCTTCGCCGACAAGGCCGGAGGTAACCAGAAGATCCTCAAGCAGGTTGCCCAGTGGACCATGATCACCGGCATGGTCGTGTTGACCGTGGCGATGGGTTTGATCCCTGGCCTGATTGAGTTTGCCACACGTATTGTTGAGGGAGACGTGATCCTGTTTGCCGCCGGTGCGGTGATCGCCGGTGTTTTCGCCCGCATTCTCTGGTCGGACACAGCAGCACGGCTCTTCAAGACGACCCAGACCGAGGGCGAGAACATGGATGGCATGTTGTTCGTTGCCCCCAACGTTCTAGGGTTCCTCGCCTTCTTCGCCGGGCCGCTCATTGTGTCGTTGTTCATCAGCTTCACAGAGTGGGACGGTCTCACCGATGCCAACTTCGTTGGCTTCCAGAACTACATCGATCTGTTCACCGACGCACTGTTCCTAAAGGCCTTGCGCAACATCGTGATCTTCGGAGTGGTTGCCATTCCCCTTGCGGTTATCCCCGCATTGCTGCTGGCCGCGTTGCTGAATTCCAAGCTCCCCGGAATGAGGTTCTTCCGGGCGGTCTATTTCCTGCCTTCGATCGCTGGTGTTGTCGGCGTCACGCTGATTTGGAAGCAGCTTTTCAACTCGACGGTTGGCTACCTCAACTACATGATTCTCAGGGTTACCGAGTGGTTCAATTCCCTCATCGGTACCGGATGGGAGGCTCCACAACCCCAGTGGATTTCTGATGATTCGATCGCGCTGATTGCGGTGATCATCCTTTTTGTCTGGCAACAGATCGGCTTCAACACCGTCCTGTTCCTCGCCGGGATGCAGAGCATTGATGGGACTCTCTACGAGGCGGCAGACATCGATGGCGCCGGACCGTGGCGCAAGCTGAGAAACATAACGGTTCCCATGCTGCGGCCGACGACTGTCTTCGTTGTAGCAACGTCGACGATCTTGGCACTGCAACTGTTCAATGAGCCATTCATTCTGCAGGCGCCGTCTCCACCGTCCGGCCCAGGCAACGCAACGTTGACCCCGGTGGTTTATCTCTACCAGAACGCTTTCCAGGAATTCCAGATCGGATACGCCTCGGCCGTCGCCTGGGCGCTATTCATCCTGATATTTGGGATAACGCTCTTGTACTTCCGACGGAGCGGCGACGAGGGGGTGTTGACATCATGACCACCACAACAAGAACACCCGAAGAACAAGCAAGGCGTGAAGCCCAGGCCAAGAGCGATCACCGACGGAAGGTCGGTCGTACGATTCTTGGGCGTGGTGGTGCATACGCCGTGCTTATCGGATTTGCGGCAGCGATGCTCTTCCCGTTCCTCTTCATGGTTGCGGCAGCGTTGAAGACTCCTGAGGACACCTTCCGTTATCCACCGAAGATCTTGCCCCGTACCGCGGCTACCGCGGAGGTTGCCGGCGCTGAGGTCGACTTGTATTCGGTCGACGTGCCTGATTCCGGCACAGCCACCGTCTATCTCGCTGAGCCCAGTGTGGAGGCCGGTCTGTTCGTTAGCCTCGACGACCCCGAGGTGACAATCTCGTGGCCGCTCGAGTTCGCAACCGACACCGGCAGCACTACAACGGTGGACGGGGAGACGGTGCCGATCTACTCGGTGCAGCAGGGCTTTGAAACTGTTGACCTGGCCTTGACTCGCAATACGTCGGTTGGCCGGTTTGTCGGCTTGGATGACGAGACCATCGAGACCTATGCGGTTGTTCGCACCGCCGAACGCGCCGAGTCGATTGACCCGCAGTGGCAGAACTTCTCAGACATCATCGAACTTCGCGACTTCGATCGTTCGCTGACGAATACGATTCTGGTCACGATCCTTGTCGTCGGGGGGACGTTGTTCACCTCGATCATGGGTGGTTATGCGTTTGCCAGGATCCGGTTCAAGGGACGAAACGCGCTGTTTGTGACGTACATCGGTTCGATCATGATTCCGTTTGTCGTGCTGATCATTCCGCTGTTCCGGTTGATGGTGGCGCTGGGGTGGGTCAACACCCTCGGGTCTTTGGTGTGGCCGTTCGTCTTCAACGCATACGGAACCTTCCTCATGCGCCAGTTCTTTGTGTCTATCCCGAAGGACTTGGAAGAGGCGGCATACATCGATGGCGCCAAACGGTGGAAGATCCTCTGGTCGATCTTCGTGCCGCTGTCGTGGCCGGCGATCGCGACCCTGGCAACATTCATGTTCCTCTATGCGTGGAACTCGTTCATCTGGCCTTTGGTGTCAATCAACGGAGCGAACTCGGATGATTTCGTGCTCACCATCGCGCTGCAGACATTGGGTGGACAAGCAGGTGAAGGTCCGAACCTGATCTTTGCGGCCATCGTGCTGTCTGTGATCATCCCGTTCACCGTGTTCATCCTTGCGCAGCGATACTTCGTCGAGAACGTTGCAACGTCGGGGATCAAGTGAACATATCTATGACGGAGGCCGAGTAGTGGTTATGGACGTCCCCCATCGGCGTCGCAATGCGCTGACGGGGGAATGGGTTCTTGTTTCTGCGGGGCGGACCAGCCGACCTTGGCAAGGAAGCACCGAGACTCCTGCCGCGGCAGGACGTTCCGCATACGATCCGGGCTGCTATCTGTGTCCTGGCAACACCCGAGCAACGGGTGACCAGAACCCTGACTACGACGAGACCTTTGTCTTCACCAACGACTTTGCGGCGCTCCAACCCGATGTCGTCTACGAGACGATGGATGACGGACTGCTGCAAGCGGAGAGCGAGCCCGGCACCTGTCGGGTGATCTGCTATTCGCCCCGTCACGATCTCGACTTAGCATCGATGAGTCCGGCCGGTATCCGGACGGTGGTCGATCTCTGGTCCGACCAGGTTGCTGACCTGGCCAAGGAGAACACTTGGGTGCAGGTGTTTGAGAATCGTGGGGCCACGATGGGGGCATCCAACCCGCACCCGCACGGCCAGGTTTGGGCGGGTGCCGCTCTCCCCAACGAACCCCTCAAAGAGGACGCACAGCAGCGCCACCATTTTGAGGAGAACGGGACCTTGTTGCTCCTTGACTATCTGGAGCAAGAACTGGATGGCGAGCGGGTGGTAGCCGCCAACGAGTCGTGGGTGGCATTGGTTCCCTTCTGGGCGGTGTGGCCATTTGAGATGCTTCTGGTTCCGCGCCGGCCCGTACGCTGGCTGCCGGAGCTGCGGGGAGATGAGCGCGACGGTCTCGCCAGGATCTTGTCAGATGTTCTCGGCAGATACGACGCCGTGTTTGACTTCCCTTTCCCGTATTCCATGGGTTGGCACGGGGCCCCTGCACCGGCTGAGGACCATCCGCACTCGCAGCTACACGCACACTTCTATCCGCCACTGCTGCGCTCGGCAACGGTGCGTAAGCACATGGTTGGGTATGAGCTACTGGCCGAGGTGCAACGCGACATCACTGCGGAGAGCGTCGCTGCCCGGTTGAGATCGCTCGCCAAGACAGAATCGTCGACGTGATGCCGGGGGGCTTTGTCTGGGGAGTGGCTACGGCTGCGTATCAGATCGAGGGATCTCACAACGTTGACGGACGTGGTGAGAGCATCTGGGATCGCTTCTCGCACACAGCCGGCAACACCTACCAAGGTCAGACGGGTGATGTGGCTTGCGACAGCTACGTTCGTTGGCCGGACGATATCGCGCTCATGCGAAAGCTCAACGTCGGTGGATACCGTTTCTCGATCGCGTGGCCGAGAGTATTCCCCAATGGTTCAGGTGACCTGAACCACAAAGGCCTCGACTACTACGACAAGCTTGTTGATGGGTTGCTCGAAGTCGGAATCACCCCGTTCCCAACGCTCTATCACTGGGATCTTCCCCAGGCGCTGGAGGACACCGGTGGGTGGATCAATCGCGATACCGCCTATCGATTCGCCGATTATGCGGCAGTCGTGGCGGATCGTCTCGGTGACCGAGTTCACGATTGGTGGACGATCAATGAGCCGTGGTGCGTTGCCGAGCTCGGCTACAGATCCGGTACTCACGCTCCGGGTCGGCAGGAACCAAGAGAGTGGTTCGCCGCTGCCCACGACGTACTGCTGGCCCATGGCCTTGGCATGGAAGCGGTGCGGGCGGCAGCCCCAGCCTCCAAGGTCGGCATCGTGATCAACGTTGACGCTGTTATGCCGAGGTCGGTTCACGCCGCCGACCAAGCGGCTGCTGCCATGTTCGAGTTGCAGCGGAACCACTGGTACTTGGACCCTGTGCTCAAGGGCGAGTACCCGCAAGCCGCGGTTGACGAGTACGGGTGGGGCCAGGCCGAGGTTGAACCCGGCGACATGGAAACCATCGCCGCCCCCATGGATCACTTCGGGCTCAACTACTACTCCCGTAGCGTGATCCGGGATGAATCAATCGATGACCGCGAGCGGCCCCAGCCGCTGATCGAGACCGACCTGCCCAGGACCACCATGGGGTGGGAGGTCTACCCCGATGGGCTCAGCGATCTACTGATTAAGTACGACCGGGAGTTTGACCTTCCACCGATCTATGTTGCCGAGAATGGAGTGGCCTTCGCGGATGAACTCGTCGGCGGAGCCGTTCACGATGAGGACAGGTGTGCGTATCTGGAGTCCCACTTTGCCGCGGCGGCTACGGCCGTGGAAGGAGGAGTGGACCTGCGGGGTTTCTTCGTCTGGTCACTTCTCGACAATTTTGAATGGCAGCATGGGTATACGCAGCGCTTTGGGTTGGCTTGGACCGACTACGAGACGCAGCATCGGATCATCAAGGACAGCGGCCACTGGTTCTCGAGCTTTGTGGGCGGCAAGCGCCCGATGTAGCTAGGGAACAGCGTCCGTGCTCGACCGATTCAGCTGTATCGTTGATGTCATGACCCCTCGTGATACGTCTTCCAGCACAGCTGCAGCGCTGTTGGTGATTGTCCTCTTTGCCACGGCTTGCAGCGGCGATGGCTCGACCGAATCGACTGCAGCGCCCACCTCGACAGCGGCCCCGACGACCACAATCGCGGTGACTACGACCACGACCGCGGCAACCACCACAACCACCGAGCCGGCGTCGGCTCTATCGGCATGGACCGGCCAGCAGGCGATGCTGACGGTGCCTCTTGATCACGATGATCCCGACGGGCCCATGATCGAGGTGCCGGTAGCCAGGGCTGAAGCGACCGATCCCGATAGTCGCATCGGTGTGTTGCTCGTGAATCCCGGTGGTCCTGGCTACCCGGCGTCGGTGCTAGCCACCTTTGCCGAGCAGGTCTTCTCGCCGGAGTTGCGCTCTCGTTTCGACATCGTTGCGATCGATCCGAGGGGTACCTTCCCTGACACTGCCGTCAACTGCTTCACCGGTCTCGCCGATCTGTGGTCCTCGGTCGATTACTCACCCGATGCGCCTGGCGAATTCGAGGCGCTCGAAGCGGCCGTGCAGGGGTGGGTAGATGAATGCGCCGAAGAGAACGGTGAGTTGCTTTCCCATGTTTCGACGATGGATACGGTCAATGACATGGCCGCCTTGGCTGCGGCGCTGGGGGAGAAACAGGTGTCGTATCTCGGATTCTCGTATGGAACTGTGCTCGGCTCGGCCTTTGTCACGGCATATCCCGAGTTGGTGAGGGCAGCCGTATTCGACGGTGCCTATTTGGCCTACCAAGAGCCGTTCGAAGCGATCGTCGACAGCTCAGAGGCGATGGAAGCGTTGCTGGTTCGA
>JAAETI010000804.1 GCA_024228555.1 bacterium
CATTCTAAGAACGCTGTCCATCGCGGATGTCGTAAGGAACCGGGGGCTATATCGTATATGAGCGACAGCCACGATGGACGAACGCCGCAGAACAAGCGGAATCAAGCGAACGCTGACCCCTTCAGGCAAAGCCGCAGAACACCTATGAGGCCCCCCGTTGTCAATAGCTACAGGCCATCTTAGACCGACTTTCTGTGGTCGGTTCGGGTCCAGAAGCTCAGGCGACCAGATCAACGCCTCAAGTCTGCTTAGTTTGCGGTCAGCGCAAGCCGCCTGCGCCAAACACCTATCGAGGCTCAGCCGCTGCGGAGTGCGGCGGTGCAACGGCCTCTGGCCGCTGCGTCCTAGAAACGTTTCTGTGCCCTCATACCGTCCCATTCAAGGGGCTGATCTCCTCGGTGAAGCGAGAATCCGCGTTCCCGAGGGTCAGTTATCTTCGGGTTCGGGGGAGGGGCAGACGGGGTTGGTCCAAGTTGCTGTTCCCGGTTCTTGTAGATGGAGCGAGAGCGGGTGTCCAGTCAATCGCCCGGCTGTCGAGCTTTTGGCCATGGATCCGTGTGGTCATCGAAGTGACATCTCTTTTCGAGAATTCGGGCTCCCCATCGGCTCCGCCCTGGCGACTCGAGTTATGCGTTCGGCTCACCCGCTCTCCTCCTCAAACTCTCGGAAAGCTTACCTCCTCAGGATTCGATCGTGGTATCTCTCGTGGCCTGGAGCGGCGGGCGGCCGCGCGGCCGGTTCGTTCCAGTGCCCGTTGAAGGGTTCGGCGAGCGTAGCGGGGTGCGTCGCTGCCTCGTCGGATACAAGCCTGCTCGAGCAGCCGCACGTAGACGCGCTCCGGAGGGCAGCCGCTTTCCAGAAGGCCGCAAACCCAGCCCCATTCCCTGCCGGACGGGCTGGTATCTGTGGACGACTGCCGACGCCTGCTCGGCGTTCCCGTCCTTGTCGCAGCGATCGCGGGCGGGGGGCCAGTCGTACTCGCAGCGATCGCGGGCACGGCGTTGGGCTCCCAACGCCGGCAATGGAGCGAGGAGGCGAGGACGTTGACCCAGGTACCGCCCCGCTTCCAGTTTTTGAATCCGGCGAGGCGTCCGAGGTGCTCGCCCGAGATCGAGCCGCGATCGGCGCCGATACGTTGAGCCAGCCAACGCTGAGCTTCACGCCGCGAGGCTTCGGCGAGCGGCCGGCAGCAGGCAAGCCAGATGTGACAGCCGCCGGCCGGGGAGGTTTCGACCAGAAGAGCGTTGTACTTCTCGACGACGGCACGGGCTTTTGGCGTGGCGACGTCATCGAGGAAAACGACCGGCCAGGCGTATTGCCTCGCAGGTCGCGCGTAGACCTCGGCGTGGCGTACGTTCTGCGCCCGCGCCCATTTCAACGGCAAGGCGTCTGTGTCGAGATCACGGTGCCAGATCATGGCGCCGGAACGGCACCTGATGGCCAGGTCGGCGCGATCAATCCCGATCCCGCACCACCAGTCCAACATCGCTTCGGTGTGTTCGTGTGCTTTCATGATGGTATCTCTCTACCCCAGGGGCGGCGTGTGGTTCATGGCTCTTCCGGACTTGGCGAAGCGCTCCGCGTCGAAGGGCACGCGGCGGCGCAGCATGAAGTAGACCGCTCGGCCGAGCTTGATGGCCAGGATGGTCAACGCCTTGCCCTTGCCGTGCTTGCGCTCCAGCTTCTGGAAGAGCTTCTTGCCCTGCGGGCTGCAGCGCATGTAGAGGGGCGCTGCTTCAGAGAACGCCCATTTGAGGTGGGCGTTGCCCATCTTTCGGCCGCCGGAGCCCTGCTTCTTCCCGTCCGATTCCCGGTGGCCGGCGACCAGCCGGCCGTAGGACAGGAACTGGCCGACGGTGGGAAAGCGGGAGATGTCGTGGATTTCGTAGAGGATCGTCAGCGACAGGATCTTGCCGATGCCGGGGACCGTGCGCATCAGGTAGTAGGCCGAGGTATCGTGAACCTTGGCGCGATTCTCGACGAAGAGCTCGAGCTCGGCGATCGATTCGTCGTAGCTGTCGAGCAGCGCCATGTTGGCGGCCACGGACATCTGGACGTCCTCGTCTTCGAAGTGCTCGAGCAGGCAGTCTCTGTTTCTCGCCTGGTCGATGCGCTTGCCATAGGGCGGGAGGTTGTATTGGCTGATGGTCATCTGGATGTGGGCCAGCAGACCCGCCCGATGGCGCACGAAGAACAGCCGACGGCGCATGACGTCCCGGGTCGCGCGCATCTCGCGGGGATAGACATAGGCCTGCGGCAGGTTACCGCCGCGCAGCAGGGCGGCGATCTTGTAGGAGTCGATCTTGTCGTTCTTGGACTTGCCGCCGTGGATGGCCTTCATGTAGAGGGCGTGGCCGAGGACGAAGGGGATGTCCTCGTCAGCGCACAGGTCGGCGACCCAGTACCAGCAGTAGAGACATTCGACAGCGACCGCCACATCCTCGCGGTAGGGCTCGAGGAGCCGCAGCAGTGGCTCCGGTTCCGTGGGCAGCTTGCGGTGGACGGCAGTCTGGCCCTTTTGGTCGAGGACGCACGTGTACATGCTGCGGGCGTGGAGATCGATGCCGCAGTAGTAGAGGTGCTGCTCGGTGTAGAATCTCATGCGAGGCCTCCTTTCGAGGTGGTTTCTAGGTACCCACCAGCGTACCGCGTGGGTGCGCTGGAAGGGGGGCCTCAAACAGGGTCAATC
>JAAETI010000805.1 GCA_024228555.1 bacterium
GGAGGTGGATGGATCGCGTTCGACCACTTCAGGTGACTGACTGAACCTCCACTCTCGCGAGTTGAAGCGTCGACAGGGCGTCCTGTCGGCCTCAGAGCAGCTCTAGGACCAGCTTCACGCCATCAAACCGGCACTGAGCCGGAAAAGCAGTGACGGATGGTGGCGGGTCGGCTACCTTCCGTCGAAGTCGACCGCCTGATTTCGTCCATTTGATGGCCGTACCCCTCTTCCGTGAATACCTCGCAAGGCACGGTCCATGTTGGTTGTCGCCGAAGGCGCCAGCCTTGGCGATTGTCTCCGGCGCCTACGGGGTCGTGAGCCGGCGTATCCCATACCGGCTGAGCATGGTGCCGATTCCGGTTACGAGCATCGGGACAGCGATCATCAAGAGGTAGAGCAAGTCATCGATACCGAACGCGAGGACCATCGACACGCTCCAAATGGTGCGCAGCAGCCAGAGCGTTGTGGCGGCGACGAGAACGCGAGGATCAATCGTCACCATGACGAGGCCGAGAATCGGTAGGCC
>JAAETI010000806.1 GCA_024228555.1 bacterium
ACCCACCAAGGTGGGCCGCTTGAGAGTATCTGTTGGCGTCCGGATGTGTCCAGGACCGCCTGCCGCCGCTGGGTATCACGGTGGGTATCAGGGGACTAGGGCCGACGTGTCCGGCGGTGGAATCCAGGCTCGAAGAGCTAGCTCAGCGTAGAGTTCTGGCACCGAGCGCGACGGCAAGTGTCTTTGCTCGGACCCCCCGCTACGAGCTTCTGTGGATACGGCCTCGTACTCCTCCGAACCATGGGGTGACCAACTGGACGCCTCCTACCCTGGCACGACCGCCACCAACGCCGAGTACGGGTGGCTAGGCCAACACCAGAAGGCCACCGAGACAACACACGACAACATCACCCAGATGGGCGCCCGCCCCTACCACCCAGGCGTGGCCCGATTCCTCTCCGTTGACACCATCGAGGGCGGCACCCTCAACGACTACGCTTACGCACACGACCCAATCAACAGCTATGACCTTACGGGGACCGAGACCACCACGATATGGTGTACAAGTACCTCGTACGTCGGCTTCTTTGGCATCGTCCTTACTACCTGTTCTGGCACGATTGATGGTGTCGACTTCAACTCGGTATCTGGATCATTGGCGGGAGGGTTCTCTATCGGGGGCAGCATCACTCCCGCTGAAACCGATGCAGAGCATCCGTCAGATTTGTCAGGGGTCAGCAAATCCTACGATGCTAGCTTGTTGTTCTATGGCGTAACGAAGTCCTGGTCCGCCGATGGCCCTACTGTTGAAGGCGGTGGGTTGAGTGTTAGTAGATACAAGGGCGGAGGTACCCTGGGGGTTGGTAGGACCTTTGTGTTCCCGAGAGCCGAACGCCAAGCGGCGGATGTCGACCATGGTGCGAAAGATGTCGACCATGGTGCGAAAGCATCCGCGTCGTCGCCATGGTGGGCATGGATCGTCGGCTGTATATAAGTAGACTCGGCTAAGTGCCTGTGGAGCTGTTAACTGTGTCGCGCGTTGATCATATCGCTTGATGAGGTGACAAGGTGGTAGACTTAGCTGAAAGTATCCACATCCTGCGTGTTGGGGCGGGCCGGGTTGTGGACTTCCCGGGCCGCGAGGGTCTTTCTGAGTTTCGCAGGTTTGCGACTGCCCTCATGATCGCCCATTTTCTTCTGGCTGTGGCAGGAAGGTCTGTCATGTTCGAGGCTGTTCGAGTTCTTGCGGACACAGGGACAGCGTCGGACTGGGCATACGGGTCCGGATTCGTACTGTTTGCGACGTTCTATATCTTGATAGGTGCGTCGGGGGTGAGACGACTGCACGACATCGGGCAAAAGGGCGTGTGGATGTTGATGCCAGTGCCGTTTCTGATACTGGGATTCGGGGCTCAGATCAATGCAGCTGCTGGCCCCTCGACAGGCGGCTCGCTGGGAACATCATTGGCCAAAGTAGTTGAGGTAGCATGCGGTATTAGCGCATCGCTAGCCGCTCTGTATCTTGTCTGGCGCTTGACTCGGTCAGGGCAAGTGGGTCCAAACAAGTATGGTGCTGCACCGCTTAACTAGCGAGTGTTGTTTGTCTTGTCTAGTCAGCGAGCCTCTGGCTCGATTCGAACCACGACCAATGGATTAAAAGTATGACGTCGGTCGTTCAACAAGTCCGGTGCCATGCCTCTGAGCAGGGAATACGCTCTGGGTCATGCTGTTCTGTGTCGATGGGTGTCAGCGGGAATCGCCCGGAATGGCAGTGGAATTGGCAGTATTGGGGGCGGTAGGGCGCCCCGACTCCACAGGGTCAGCCTCGCCGCATCGCAGTCACCACCGGCGGATCTGAGCATTGGAGCTGTGGTCCTTTGGTATGCGGACCGACCCATTCCCGGTTGGCTAGCCTACATAGCTGCGCGACCTTGCTCACGAGGCGGGAGCGCATCCGAAGTACGACCCAGGCGCTAGGAGCCGCACAGCCTCGCTGGATCTGGAATCGAGACGAGCCGTGGACGTAGGGCTGGTACCAAGCGACTCGTCTGGAGGCCTTCGGGTCGCTGTTGGCAGAACTCACCCTTAGTAGTCGCGTTTCCGTGCAGTGCACCCGGTCGGAAACGCCGGAACTGGGCGCTGCCGGATTGTGGTTTCCGAGTGGCGTTATCGGGCGGTTCTCGTCAGCAAGGCTCTCCGGCGTCCACCCGCCCTCATGTGCCGATCGCGAGCGGGGCGGGGCGTGTAGGCGGCTCGTTGTTATGCGCCGCTCTCGTGGTGCTGTCGGATCGTCATATGGTTCTGAGATGTCCGATTCCTCATCGCCTCCTCCCGAGAGCCGGGAGTCTCAGCGGACCCTTCCCACGAAACGGATGGGCTCCGGCGCGATCATGCTTGACGACGCCAGACGTGTCCTCTTGGTCAACCCGACATACAAGCCGGGGTGGGAAGTGCCCGGCGGCGTTGTCGAACTCAACGAGTCACCAGCAGCGGCATGCCAGCGCGAGGTCGCCGAAGAGCTTGGCATCGACGTCGACATCGGCAAGTTGATGTGCGTCGACTACAACGCGGCGACCCCGGACTACGTCGAGAGCTTGATGTTCTTGTTCGAGGTTCCAGCGCTCACGCCGGAGCAGGTTGCCTCGATCAGGCTGAAGACCAGTGAGCTGTCCGAGTTTCGGTTTTGCACGTTCGACGACGCACGCGCGCTGCTCCCCGATCGCATCGCGCAACGGGTAGCAGCCGCGCTGAACCTTGATTCGGGCGGTTGCTACCTCGAGGACCAACAACCGATTGCTGAGTGATGTCCGTTCGGACGTCGGGACGGCGTCTCGCCACGCAGCATGCAGGCCGTCCGCGAAGGCCTCTGAACAATCATGAGCGCCTTCGAGTGCGGAAGATGTGCCGGTCAGCAGTGGTTTCGATGGGCAGTGGCGATTGTTGATCTGGAGCGCATCAGTGAGGTCTCGCGGCAGCGTTGGGGTGGCGAACGAGGAGTTGTTGGCGTGGTTCAGGCGAGAACGGATCGAGCCGCAAACGCTGGCAGAGTTCCGGGCCGGCGCTGGCTGAGCGACCAGCTGGGCTGCAAGGAGATCTGGGGGCCTTCGGCTCTACCCGTTGGCCGACTTGATGACGAGGATGGGTACGACATCAAGTCTCTCCAGCACCAAAGGAGAATGGACCATGACGGTGAGCAGCGATCTCCATAGTGAGCTAGGGCGCTATCGGCTCCGCATGGGCGTGCCCGCAGCGATCGCAGCGGTGACCGACGCCGACGGTGTGCGCGCCATCGAGGTCGTGGGCGCCCGATCGAGAGCTCAGCCGCAGAGCGTCGCCACGATCGACGATCAATGGCACATCGGCTCGTGCGGGAAGTCGATCACTGCGCTGCTCTACGCCTGCCTTGTCGAGGCCGGCCTCGCGGCGTGGCACACTCCGGTGTGCGACCTGTTCCCCGATGTTGGTCCGATCGACGCCGGCTGGGCCGGCCCGACCGTCGACGATCTGCTGCGCTGTCGCGCTGGGGTCGCGCCGAACCCGTCCATTTCCGAGATGCGACGCCTGTTCAATCGAGCCGATCCAATTGTCGACCAGCGGTCCGAAGCGGCGGCGACAGTCCTTCGAACCGCCCCGAAGAACCCTGGCCGATTCCGTTACTCAAACCTTGGCTACGTCATTGTTGGCGCCGCAATCGATCGCCTCACGGGAATGGCCTACGAGGAAGCGATGCAGCACTGGGTGTGGGGCCCGCTCGGTGTCACCTCGGCCGGCCTGGGTCCACCACCGCATGTCATTGGCCACCGTCCGCGCGTGCAACTCGGTCCACTGACAGCCGGCCGCGGACGCCCCGCGCCTGTGAGTGAGCCCGCTGACAACCCTCTCCTGTTCAACCCCGCTGGTCGGTGGCACCTCACGGTCTCCGACTGGGCACGAGTCCAGCGTGTCTTCCTGCAACATGTCTCGCCTCTGTTGTCCCGCGAGTCGATCGACCACCTGCTCGCCGATCCGCACTCGGGCCGCGGCAGGTCGATGTCGATGGGTTGGACCTCGGGCAAGGACCTCGGCGCGACACACGCGATGCAAGGCTCAAACACCTGGTGGGCCGCAACCGCCACAATGGACCGCGAAGCTCAACTCACGGCACTCTTGGTGATCAACGACGGACGCACCCGGGTCCTCACCACCTCGGCCAAGCTGGCAGGCCGCTTGCTGCAGACGTTCCGGTAGTGCGGACCTCCCTCAGTGGCTTCGGCGCGTGCAGGGTGAGTCGCGACAACCGCATCGCGTGAGAGGGCGTCGATGGCATCGTCGATTCCGCCCAATGTCATGAGCCTCAGCCTGCCATGCCGGGCGGACTCAATCTTGGGTTCGCTGCCCTATTGGTTCGACCGACCGGAGTTCAGCACCCAACAGGCCAAGAACGATGGGGCGATCAGAATCTTCACGCAGACCGCCTTTGACACCGCTCGCGATCCGGCAATCTCGGACTCGATCGGACAGAGCCGCTGCCAGCTCTCGGGGCCTCGGCAGGGCGATCGATAATGTTCGTTCGGCCTCTCGGCCAGCCGCCCGAGGACGGCATACCTGTGGAGCTTGTGCCCCGTCAATAGGCTTGTTGGTTGATTGGTTGGGCGTCTGGGACGTTAATCCCAGATTGTTGGGCGCGTGAGCAGCCGATCGTGAGGGAGGTTCGATCGGCGGTTTGGGGGCTTGTCTTCGTGGCTGCTGGTGACGGCGTGGCGGAAACGGGGTCAGGGGCGGACCGTAGGGCCGTCCGCTAGGACCGAAGCGCAGGCGGAGGCCCTTGACGCCGTTGAGCACCGTCGGATGATCGATGATGAAGACGGGCCGGTTCGGTTGTTGATGGTTCGTAGCGGTTGTCGCCTTTCAGGCGGGGTGGGTGCGGTCGACCGTCTCCAGGTCCTCAAGTGAGGGTCGGGCCAGCCCGAATCTTCGGGTGCCAAGGCATACCTACGTCAGCCACCACCCCTTGGGGGTGGGGTGAGCATGGAGCGGTCCGGCCACGACTGGTCTGGTCCCAATCACTTACGGTCGACCCGCCACCAAAGTGTGGTGGGGGCAATGCCGTACCTTGGGGAACGCAGACCAGCCGCGCCCGAAGTGATCACGCAGCGCTGTGCTGGTGATCAGACTGAAGGCAACGGATCTCGCCGTCGCGTAGGCCGTAGTAGACCAGAGTCAAGAGTTGGCGGGCAGCGGCCACCTTGCCGATGTTGAAGCCCCGTCGTTCCGCCACCCGTCGTTTCTTCGATCTGATGTAGGGCTCGCAGTGGCTGCCCGTCACCGCCTCGATCGCGGCCCACCGGACCAGGACCGATCCTTGTTTCGTGATCTGTTTCCGGCGCAGAGTTGTGTCGGACTCTTCATGGGCGGGGGTCATCCCGGCCCATGAACACAACCGCCGAGGGTTCGGGAAACGGTGCACGTCACCGATCTCCACGCAGAACACCGCAGCCAAGACTCGACCAACCCCGCCGATGGTCTGGATTGTCTCGTAACCTTCGGCCAGGTCGGTGTTGGCCCGGATCTCTCGGTGGATGAGCCCGTCCAGGCTGGTGATCTCGCGGTGATACAACGCCAACAGATCCCGCAAAGACTCGATCCGGTTGGTATATGCATCCGCCAGCTGGAGATCGTCCAGCCACCGTTGACCACCCGACCACCAAATACTCTTCGTCGGCGGGATCTCCCCTTCTTTGCCCAGGGTCTGGTGAACCTGGGCCTTCAACCCGGTCTGCAACTGAGCCAACTTGCGGCGATACCGGACCAGTTCCCGCAACTCCCGGATCGCCGGTGGGGCCACCCACGACTCGGGTAGCCGGTTCATCCGCATCAGATCAGCCAACAACACGGCGTCCTTGTAGTCGTTCTTCACCCGCCGGTTGTCATAAGCCTTGATCCCCAACGGATGAGCCAGATGCATGTTCGCTCCGCAGGCCTCGACCACATCAGCCGCCCAATACCACCCCCACGTGGCCTCGATCACCACCTCCACCGGCTCACCACCGGCCGCGTCGATGATCGATCGGAGCTCAGTCTCGAGGTTCAACCGGGAGTTCTCGATCCGGGTCCAGGACACCACCTCCCCCGCTTCGTCCATCACCACGATCACCGATGCGGCGGCGATGCAAATCAATACCAACATACGATGCCATCAAGGGCCTCCTCGTCTCATGTAGTACGCAAACCCCAAGTCTTGC
Source organism: bacterium (assembly GCA_024228555.1). Taxonomy (GTDB): domain Bacteria; phylum Actinomycetota; class Acidimicrobiia; order Spongiisociales; family UBA5794; genus JAAETI01. The sequence continues at coordinate 6,162 of JAAETI010000806.1, forward strand.
TCGGGGCCTACAGAACGAGGAGGCCCAGCAACCGAACCGACAAGCTCCACATGGCATCAC
>JAAETI010000807.1 GCA_024228555.1 bacterium
AGTGGTTGTTCGATGTCGAGGGTTTTGATCGTGGGGAGTTCTCGAACGCGGATGCGTTGGGTCGTTTTGTGTTGCGGGAGGACTGGCCTCAGCGCGGGCCTGATCTGCCTGCGGGTGATGGGTCGGTCACCGAGGTTCTGATCAGGTTGACCGGTTCGGGTTCGGGGTTGTCGGTGGTGTGTGTGGTTGAGGGTGTCGAGGTGGCCCGCGAGGACGAGGTTGTGGTTCCGGTTGGTTTGGCTTCGTCGTATCACGAGTTTGTTGTTGGGCTGCGACCACCCGCGAGTCGGGGTGTGACGGCGGAGTTCGCTCAGCTGGTTGGTGACCGGTTGGCCCGGCTCGGGACTGAACTTGGAGCGGTGGTTTATCCGGGTGGTGTGGGTGAGCGGGTGTCGGGCTTGGTGCGGGAGGCGAAGGCGGGTGACTCGATTGAGGTGGTGATTGAGTGTTCTGCTGGGTTGGCTGGGTTGCCGTTCGAGGCTGCGATGATCGACGGGGTAGTGGTGGCGTTGCACCCGGTGTTGGATTTGAGCCGGCGGGTGGCGTCGGTGGCGACGGGTGAGCCGGTGGTGTTGGCTGGCCCGTTGAAGGTGTTGGTGGCGGTGGGGGCGCCGGATGAGGGCCAGACGTCGGCTGCGTTGTTGAACGTGGAGCGGGAATGGGCGGAGATCTTGTCGGCGTTGGAGCGAGCGCTGGGATTGAATCGGGCGGAGGTTACGTTCTTGGAGTCAACGACGGCGTCTGATATTGAGGCTGCGTTGACTCGTGATGCTTATCATGTGCTGCATATCTCGGGTCATGGCAGTCCCGCTGGTGGTGGCCATGTTGAGCCGTGGATCGAGATGGCCGATGAGGACGGTAACGCGGTCGAGGTCACGGTGTCAGACTTGGCGGGGGCGGTGTTGTCGTCGGATCGGCCGTTGCCGCTGGTGTTTTTGGCTTCGTGTCGGACTGGGGTGGATAGTGCTGATGCGACGAGTCTGGCTGTTGGGTTGCTCGAACACGGTTTGCCGCGGGTGGTGGCCATGCAGACTGCGGTCACTGATGACTATTCGACTGATCTGGCTTCGGCGTTTTATGAGCGGTTGAGTGAACGGTCGAGGCCGAGGGTGAGCGATGCGTTGTCGTTCGCCCGGCGAGAGGCCCAGGCTAGGAGGGCGGCCAGGGCTCGGGGTGAGAATCGGCCGGTTTTGAACGAGTATGCGACGGCGACGTTGTTCTCTGGGGTTGGGTCTGGCCCGATCCTGGACCCTGGTCTCGAGCAGCGGCCCTTGTCGCAGAGACCGGAGCCAGCCGCTGGGGGTGTTGTCCCCGAGTTCGGTTTGGGTGAGGTGGTGGGCCGCCGCAGGATCGTTCGAGACACCTTCCGGGCGCTGATCGATGATCCGAAGTCGCTGGCGGCTCATGGAGCGATTGGGGGGGTGGTGCTGACCGGGATGGGGGGTAGCGGGAAGACCACGGTTGCTGGGCGGGTGGTGTCGAGGTTGCGGGAGCGGGGGTGGTCGGTGGCTGGCGTTCGTGGTCGGTTGAGTGTCACTGATCTAGCGGTGTCTATTGGTCAGGCTTTGCCCGACCTGGCCGCCCGCTTGGAGGCCGCGGTTGAGGACACCGAGACGGTTGGGCTGATATGTGAGGTGGTGGCCGGGCAGCGAATTGTGTTGGTGTTCGATGACTTCGAGGTCAATCTTGACCCTGGGACGGGTGGTTTCAGGGAGGAGTCAACTCAAGTAGTAATGGCGGCGCTGGCTGATGCGGCCGAGGCTGGCAAGTTGTTGATCACTAGTCGCTACCCGCCTGAGGGGCTCGACGATCTTCTTGATTATCCGGTCGGGCCACTGACCGCTTCGGAAACTGCTCGATTGAG
>JAAETI010000808.1 GCA_024228555.1 bacterium
GTGTTGAAGCCGAACTCACTCGACACGGCGAATCGCTCGCCTCCGAACGATAAACCCTCGACGCGCCGCGGAGCGGTATCGAAGGTCCTCGGGCAACCGCTCCATCATCGTTGGTGGGACCTCAAGAGCCGGTATCTTCTCGGCTTTCCAGAAGCGCCCCGGAGCAAACTCAATTCGCCTGGATGCCTCTAGGACGGTCCAGTCCCCGCAGTGCAAACCTGGAAGCCGGGTAGCCTGCCCCTCCCGGTAAAGGACGAAAGACTCGGGCCGAAGTTCGATGACACCGACGCGTCGGCGCATGGCCTGCCGATAGGTCACGGGAATGAAGTTTGCTCCTTCCCTCAATCTAAGGTCCGAACCGATCTGCGTGTTGACCAGCGCCCACAGATTGTCTGGCCGTTCGCGGAGGTACCTCCTCAGGTGCATGGACCCAATCGCAATGCCACCGATCACAATGACTAGAAGAACGGACATGAAGGAAGCCTAGTCAAAGAACGAAATCCACGACGTCGACGAGACGGTCGGTTGCCCACTGTTTCGCTGCCTTCTTCGCTTCCCGGCCTACTATGTTGGCTACGGTAACAAGGGTCGCCCGATCGACTGTGCCATGAACCTGAGACTGACCGTACGTGAGGCCGGTCGCCTGGCCACCGGCCGCCGCAAAGACCTCGATAGCCCACGAGTCGGGGACAACCATGCCATCTTCAACGGCGAAACAGAGGGCGCCCCCGAGATTGACCCGCCCGCCAATCGTGGCATCGCCACAGATTCCTGGCCCTGCAAGGCTTTCGACGCTCTCGGCTCCGGAAAAGAAGGGTCCCCCGCCTGCACCTGGTGACTTTCCATAGCCGATCCCGGCCCCTTCGAACGTAACCAACCCATACGTTTGTCCATCCGTGACGACACAACCTTGCACCTGGCCCGCGCCAAACCCCACTACGACTTCGAGCTCGCCGCACAGACCAGTAACACTCGGCCTCCAGTTGTCAGCAAGCCACCGAACGGCGTCATCATACTGATCGGCTAGCGATCCAGGATCAAGCCCTGGGGGAAGATCGGCGATTGGCGTTGGTGGATCGTTCTCGGGCCTCTGGTTACCAGACCCTGGTGTGTCACCAGCGAGACCCTCCCAAGCCCCACTCTCAAGGGCGTCCTTCTCCTCGCCCCAGGTGGCAGGGTTCATGCCTGGCAGGTGACCGGTGGGATCAATAAGGAGGTTCGGGTTGTTGAGGACGTATGTGTAGCGATTGAGCCCAACTGTCTCACCATCGACCCACGCAAGCGGGTCGGCTCGCATGAATCTGCCGAGGGTAGGGTCGTATTGGCGGGCCCTGTAGTGCATCCAGCCGAGTCCGTCATCAACTTGCCCGGTGTAGGTACGGTCAGTGCCTAGTCCGTTGATGGCCCCGTTTCGGATATCTCCAAAGGGCAGGTAGGTCTGGCGGGCTACCGAACCGGCTTGGTTGGTGATTTCGGTTGATCCGAGGTGCCCTGTGGCGACGGTGGTGAGGGCTGGGCCGTTTCCGTTGTCGGTGGCGTATCCGATGGTTTGGCCGTTGAAGGTGTAGTAGTTGCGTGTGGTGGTTGTGGGTTGGGGTGGTTGTGTTCCGTCTCCGTCGGGTCCTGCGTTGTAGTTCTGTGTGACTTCGGCGGGGGTGAGGGCTTGGTCGTAGATGGCTACGAGTTCATACGTGCCGTGCCAGTTTCGTGTGTTGTCGAGTTCGGCGGCGAGGGCGAGCTGGTAGGCGGCCCAGTTGCTCGTGTTGCCCGAGGCTGTGTCGGTGGTGACTTGGGTGCCGTCGATGTAGATCTTGGTGACCCCTGTGTTGTCGCGTGTGAACACGACGTGTTGGAGGTTGCCGTTGAGGACGTTGCCGGTTTGGGTGGCTGGTGTGCCGTTGGTTCCTGTTCCGGTGGTGCGTAGGCGTGCTTCGATCCGGTCCGAGTCGCTGTTGTAGACGCCTTGGCCGAGGGTGGTATTCCGCGCTGTTGGGCTGTCGGAGATGGTAACGATGCGGGCTGGCCCGTTTTGGGTCAGGTTGGCGGGGTCGATCCATGCTTCGACAGTGATCTCATCTGATGCGATGACAGCGTTGTTGACCTTGCTGGCAGCGACGCCGGAGGAGATGAGTGTGTTGCCGGTGACGTCGAGTCCGCCTGTGGTCCAGGTGGTGTTGGCTGGTGTTCCGA
>JAAETI010000809.1 GCA_024228555.1 bacterium
GCCGAGCTGCCGGTGCTCTTCCTGACCGCCAAGGGCAAGATCGGAGCGGCTCGGCATGAGGTAGTGTTGCATTTGCCCCCCTCTGGGGGACTCTTGGCGGAGGCAAAGGGAACATGGTGACAAGGAAGGGACCACCGTCGAGATCGCGACCCGTCTTCTTGGCGCTCCTGATCCTGTGGGCGGCGCCGGGACTGGCCCAGGAGGAAGAGCCGCCCGAGATCCGGATGGAGCGGCTCGAAGCGCGCCTCGCCGAGGCCCCGGGCCGCGACCGCTTCGAGATCCTGGTGGAGCTCACGGAGCTCGCGGCGGCGGAAAGAAGCTACACCAGGGTTGTGAGCTTCGGCGACCTTGCTACGTCCGCGACAACGGCATGGGCATCGATCCCAAGTACCACGAGAAGGTCTTCGAGCTCTTCGAGCGCCTCGACCCGGAGGCGTCGGAGGGGACCGGGATCGGCCTGGCGTTGGTGAAGCGCATCGTCGAGGTCCACGGGCGGGCGGATCTGGGTCGAGTACGTCCCCCCGGAGGGGGGCAAGCGTATGGCGGGGCGGTATCAGGGATCGACGTTCCGTTTCACGCTGCCGGCCACCGGCCAGCGGGCCGCGGCAGGTGACGCCGGAACAGCCGAACGGGTCGAGTCGAGCTCAGATCCGGGTTGAATGCGCCGCGGAGCCCGGGATTCGTCGTGGGCGTTGTATGATGTGCTGCCCTCCTCTGGAGGGACCTTGCGCAGTCTCGGCGGTAATCTGGCTCCTGCCGCGCCCCGCATCCTCGGGTGTCGGCCGGAGCCAGGCGACGGGTGGGGGATCCAGACATGTGGAAACCGGCTGGCAAGTGTGCCGCGTGCTTCGAGAGAGCCACCCGCCTGGTGGCGGAGAAGACGTCCGCGGTCAAGGTGCTCCAGAGCTCATTCCGACCGGGAAGGAATCTCGATCGCGCGACGCGATGGCGGCTCCTTGGCCTGCTGGTGGTTCTGGCGCTATTGCCCTGTAACGTCCAGGCTCAGTCGGTCACACCCTTCGACGAGGTGGGACGCTTCTACATGCAAAACTTCGCGCCGCAGGACTACGGTGCGGATGGGCAGAACTGGGCCATCGTGCATAGTCCGGATGGTCTCCTCTAC
>JAAETI010000810.1 GCA_024228555.1 bacterium
AGCTCGCACATACGCATACCATCGGATGTCACAGGGGCTCCCCGGATTCTGAAGACGTCGAACATCTCCAGATTCGTCGAGCCCCTGTCTCGCGCCCGGGACCCCGCCCTCAGCTACCCCCGCTCAGATCCGAAGCGCCGGCAACCAGAAGCTGACCGGACTGTTGCGAGCCGGTGACCCGCGAGGCGAGGTCGCCTACGCCTGGCACGCCAAAGAGGCGGTGAGGTTCTTCTACGACATCCCCAACCCCGAGATGGCCGAGAAGTACCTGGTCGAGCTCGCCGACGATCTCCAAGACGACGAGTTCCCGCCCGAGGTCCGCTCACTGGGCCGCACCCTGACACGTTGGCGGACCCAGATCGTGAACTGGCACCGAGCCCGCGCATCGAATGGGCCCGCGGCGGCCATCAACAACTTGGTGAAACGCGTGAAGCGCGGAGCGTTCGGGTTCCGCCGATTCCGCCACTACCGAATCCGGTCACTGCTCTACGCCGGCCGACCCGACTGGGCACTCCTCGCCACCATCACCCCAACACCCCGCTGAAATCCGAAGAGCCGGCATGACCAGATCGTGGCCTGGCATCGGGCCCGGGCCACCAACGGGCCGGCCGAGGCGATCAACAATCTGGTCAAGCGGGTCAAGCGCGTCGCGTTCGGGTTCCGATCGTTCCGCAACTACCGGGTCCGCTCCCTGCTCTACGCCGGCCGACCCAACTGGGGCCATCTGGCCACCATCACACCCCGCTGAAATCCGAAGAGCCACCATCACACCCCGCTGAAATCCGAAGAGCCCTCAAAGGTCAGTAGGCGACGACGTATCTATCGAGTACGAGGTGAGCACTCGTTTGGTGCCGACCATCCCGATGCTCAGGGTGACTAGGTACGCCACAAGTGAGATGTACGCCGCAGCAGGGGCACCATATGTTGGGGCCAGGAATAGTAGGCCGGGGATCGTTATGCATAGGGCCGCAAGCTCCGCCCGGGAAGGCCATTCCGGGTGCCCCGAAGCGCGGAGGACCCCGCCCATCAAGCGATTCATGGCTCGCGGAATTGAGGCGATCGCGAGAACCCGGAGCAGCGATATTGCGTCTTGGAACTCGGAGCCGTATAGAAGTCTGACCACAACTTCTGCAGTTGCCGCAATGAGTAGGGCTGCTGTGAGGCTTGCAGCGAAGCCGAGCCCTAGCGTCTTGAATGCGAGCGTTCTCCCACTCGATCCGCCCGTTCCGCGGGCGATCCGAGGGCCTGTGGTTGCGGAGAGAGTGTCAATGGCGAGCATTGGGAGCATCGCGATTGCTACAGCGGCGCTGTAGTTGCCCACCTCTGACGGGCTCACCACAAGGGAGAGAACCACGATGTCGATACGAGCGTTGGCGACCTGAGCGATGAAACCTACAAATGCGCGCCTAGCGTATGTGGTGAGCCCGTCTACCGAGTCTGGGTGGGCGGTCTTTCTCGTTCTCCGTTTGGGGCGCCTCTTCCACCAAGCTCTGGTTCCCGCTAGCGCAGCAATGGCAGCCATGGTTTGACCGCCGACTACCACGGCGACGTTGGATTGCAGGAGTAGCGCTCCGAGGCCGAACAAGAGCGAGCCGACGCTGAAGGTGAGTCGAACGTGGTTCCAGCTGCGGAACTCAGATAGGCCATGTACGTATTCGTGCCGTATGGAGTACACGAGCAGGGCACCACTGAGGGTGGCGGTGCTGAATGAGAGCGTCCACGACCCGGTGACCAGAATTGAAATCAGCAAGCCGAGAATGGCGGCCGCTGGCATCCGTCGTGAGATGAGCCGGCGAAGTGTGTCCTTGAGTGTTCCCAGTTCCTGTTCGTTGCCGTGGTTCTTAGCAGCGTAGTACAGGGTCGCCTGCGCAAGGCCGAAAGCGGCCAGGTGTGCCGCTAGCGTCCCGATGTTAGTCGCCGCAGCAAAAAGCCCTCGGCCACTCGGACCATAGTGCCGGGAGACGGCGATACTGAGCAGCGCTAGGGAGAGCATCGAGGCAGCGTTCGTGAGCGCGTTCCCAGCGAAGGCTCGGCCAAGACCGGCTGAGAAACGCGTCACATGTACCCGTATCGACGGGCAACGGGTGCTACGAGCCAGCGCTCGATCCGGCTTGGCTGCTCGAGCCCTGTATGCCGATTCTCGACGCGAACATCGTGTGTTCGAAGGAGACGCTCGTTTCCGGGTATCTGGTGGTAAGAGGAGCAGGTTCGTTCGTCTCCGGAGCCCTCGTCGAGCTCAATCCAACCTCTCTGGACGAGTTCCCGCGCTACTCGGCCTGGGTCGGAGCACAGGTCCTCGTAGCTCAGCTGCATGGATCGGTCGGTCCCTACTATCCGGAGAACTGCAGCTGCCGCCAGAGTCCCAAGGCTCCAGGACAGAAGAGCTGCGTACCGGCCGGTTCCATAGTGGTGTTGATGAGCAGCGACCACCTCAAATGGACTTCGAACAAGGTGGATAATAGCGAGATCGTCCCCCGAGGCGCGCAAGAGGAGAAGGAGCCGGCCGATATTCTTGCTCGAGTCAAGTATCGTCGAAGCACTCGTCTGCTTGCGTATGGATTTGAACAGCTCAGTACAGGCCTTCTGCACCGGTTCGAAGTCCTGATATGCACATTTCAGCAGGAACTGGGGCGGGAGTCGGCCCGCCAGGAGCCACGGACAGAGCAGAGGCAACACTGCGGATCCGAGCCCTGAGCGTCGCTGAGCGCTTGAGGACCAGCGAGGGCCCAGCGCCGCATCGAGGTCCTCAAGAACAGGGGCCCACAACGGGCAGTCGTCGATTCTTTCCCCGCAGGCGCATCTATGCTCGGATCCTCTCCAAATGGATAGGCGATGTACTTCGCCCGTCCCAACAACACCGTGGGATTGGCTCGAGAGGTACATGTCGAGAAGGGTTGTTCCCGACCGTCCTAGGCCGACGACGTAGATAGCGGTAGGGCGCCGCACTACAGCTTCACCGTGATTCCTGAGCTGTTGGGCGCGAGCGTGGAGTCGACCACCCTGATCTCGGCGTCAGTGAGCATTGTGTATTGGAACCTTCCCAGCTGCCAGGAGCGAGGGGAAGAGTGGCTGAAGAAGGGAAGCTGCACGGTCTCGGGTGCCAATCCGGAGTGGATGAGCCCCGCCAGCCACCGAAGGTAGTACCCCTGCCATCGGGGCGCGGGAACGCCCCCGACCCAGTCTTCACCTGCGGCGCCTGGCCAACTCGGGTGCATTGTCGTGGGGGCAAATCCGATTGGGAGCTGGCTGCTCCAGAGCGCAGAGTCGAGTTCGAGGAGGAACGAATCGATCCTCGACGATGGCGACAAGGTCAGACTGCGGCGTAGGGTATAGGCGAGGTCACCATGCCTGGATGCCCAGACGGGATGTAGCCTCGCCAATTGGAACTCAGCTTTCGCCGGCCGCATCGGCCAGGGCCAAGCCTTCTGCCACCGCCGCTGAGCGCGGTTGTTGGCGCGCCTCGCCCGGTTGAGAGCTCCTGAGGGCATGAGGGTCGCTGGAACCAGACACGCAACACCAAGATCCGTCCTCGGGCGAAACTGCAGTACGCCCTCCTGTAGTTTTGGGATCTTCTGTGTAGCACTCTTTGCTAGCGCGCTGCCGCTCTCGGCCAGAGCAACTAGGCCAGCCAAGCATTTGGACTGATAGACGCCGATCATGTCGAAATTGGCATGTGACTGAGAGTAGAGCATGCCGGAGTCTGACACTTGGACTTCGAGACTCTCGAGCAGGGGCCACAATGATTCGACTTGGGCATCCACTTCCCGGTATGACATAGCGCCAGCTTTCGCAAGTACTGCGAGCAACTCGATAACTCGATACATCTGATTTGGTACCAGGTTCAGACCAGGAGCTGGCCAGCGTTTGAGTATAGATCGGAGCGTCTCGGCCCCGCCTGAGACGAATTCATCTCTGCCCCGAAGCAGGCCCCACTCGGCAAGGGCCAAAGCGCCATGAGCATGATGTACTGGTGCATCTGGCTTGCCAGGGAGATCCCCGAATGCGCTACCAAACAACCCGTTTGGGCCGCGGTCCCTTTGCAGCCACGCGGCAGTACGATCACCTAGGTGAACGTGGGAGTCCGTCCTACTTGTATCAGGCAACGCCACCATCGCTCGCACGACTGCGGCGTTGTTTGACACGTGCGCGGGCACGCGGGTCATTGAAGTGTCCCACAAAGTTGCCACAGGTCCCGGGTAGCTGCCATCGGGGTCGAGGAGCAGCTCAAGAGTGGCAACGCCGCGATCAAGTAGCGCTTGAGGACTATCGGCGAAGTAGAGCGATGAGTTCGGCATGGGTCCGTTCAATGGTCACTTGTCCCAGTTCTGGGTGGGTAGACGCAGGGTCGAGCAGTTCATCGAGTGCTGAACATAGGGCTTTGGCGGAAGCGCCATCGGGCACGCACCTCACTCTCGATCTGGTCGCCAGAATGTCCAGAGCCTCCTCGCTTCCGTCCCCGACCGCCAATACGGGTATCTCGGCTGCCACATAGTCATAGGTCTTCTGCTGTACCCATCCCGCAGATCGGGGGCCCGGATTCAGGAAGAGAACCATCGCATCGCACCCGGCGGCTGCTTTCCGCAGCTCGCTGCTCGGAAGCTCGCCGCGGAACTTCACCAGCTTCTGGAGGTTGTGGTCTTCGGTCACCCAGTCTCGTCGGGGACCGAAGACCTCCAGAGAAATATCCATTTCCCCAAGGTCTGCCGCCCGAACAAGAGCATTGAGCCCATTCCGCTCGGCTGCGTAGCCCCTCAGTCCTCCGAAATAGCCGAGCCGCAAGGGTCCGGAGCGGACTTGTGGCTTCGGCAGTGGATGGGTGGTGGGCGGCGGAACCCCATTGCGCGAGACGGCCCACTTTGTGGGGACGCCCACTTGGGCGAGAGCCAGCGCCGCTTGGCCCACTGTGTTGAACAACACCAGGTCGGCACGCGAAAGGACTCGCCGCTCAAGCCATCGCTCGGTCGCAGTGATGCGTTTTGTCGAGCGAACAGGGTTTGTGGTCCAACCATCGCGGAACTCTGCAACCCAACACATGTTGTATGCTTGTTTGAGGTAGAAGCCAACAGCATGAACTTCATACGGTGCCGAACTAGTGATCACAAGATCAGGAGCCTCCACCCCTGGGGTAGTAGCCAACTGCTCCAAAAGGCGAGCTATGAGGCCGACCCTGCCGTCAGCAATGCCGAGCAACTTGAGGGGCACTTGTCGTAGCCCGATCTTGTCCGGTCCCGCATTGAGAACTACCAGTCCAGGTACCGGCTCGATGTCACCAGACTCGGCGCAGAGCACGGTTACTGAGATCCCCTGGGATAGGAGGAGGCCTACGGTGCGGGCACCTCGCGCTGACCGTCCGTCCACTGATGGATAGGAGAAGTACTCAGCGACAAGGAGGACGTTCACGGGTCCATGACCTCCAGCTCCTGACGAAGCATGAAATGGTCGCCCGGTTCGACAGTCGCGAGACCAACGAGCTGAATGGGGATCTGCGGGTGGCTACGCTCCTGTCCGTACAGAGGCAGCGAGCGCAGGGACCGTCTGCCCCAGCTCGGCAGTCTAGTAGAACCCCACAGTAGAGGAAGACGCAGCGCGATCGCCGCCGAGTCTCGCCCGGCTCGGAGTCGAGTGTGAATTCGCCATGAGCCGTCAGCCTGGTCGATGACGTAGTCTGCAGGAACACACCCAGTCCTCCGAGACGACACATGTTCCGAACCAGTCAGTTCCACCGTCGGGTTCTCTGCAGGGACTTTCGTGCCCACTCTGGCCTGACGGTAGCGCATCTCTCCTCGACTCCAAGCGGGGTAGTCAGCGCTTCGCGCACAAAGAGCCAGATCGCCCAGATAGCCCGGACGTTCGACGGTCACCGATAGCTGCTGCGTCAGCAGCCCATCAACGATCTCAGCTGACCAGTCCACACCAAGGGTGGTCATGCGCAAAACAACTCGGCCTTGGACTTGGACTCGGTTGTCGGAAGCGCTGGTGTCGTCCGTCCGAGAAAAGGAACGGACACCGCTCCCCCCTAGTCCACCAGAATAGGAATACCAATCGCCTGCTTCGAAGCCGATCGCAACTGACTTGGTACCAGGCAGCGTCCATCGACCGCTACGAAGGGGGGAGAACGCTAGACTAGCCATGTCTCGCTCCAGGTACGGTCTTCGAGATCCAGAGCGTAGGGTTGGCCGACTGAGCATAGCGGGATCCTATGCACGAGGCATTATCGGACATTGTCGCAAGGTCCTTCGCCGGCATTGTCGCTGCAGCCCGAATTGCTGCTCCCCAGGCTAGAGGACTCGGATTCGGTACGAACATGGCGTTTGCTCCCTCTTCCGCTACCTCAGGCACTGCACCGGCGAGTGGGTCAACGATGACCGGCAGTTTGGCGCAGGCGGCCTCAACCAACACCAGGCCGAAGGGCTCACCGGCACCGGCAGGATGCAGAAGAAAGTCTGCCCTATGCATCGCAGCTGCCACGAAGTCTGGAGGTAGGGCACCGCGGAACCCTATTCGCGCGTCAGACCCAGCAAGCGACCGCAGCCGCTGGCGCTCCGGGCCGTCGCCGACTATTTCCAGAGTCATATCAAGGTGCGGATACTCATTGAACGCCCTAACCACCAGGTCTATCCGTTTCCGCCGGATAAGTCGCGCGACAAGAAGGAAGCGTCTGGTTCCTTCTTGATTCCTCTCGCTAGGTAGGGAAAACCGCTCAAAGTCGATGCCCTGTGGCCACGCGGCAGTCAGGCGATCGGCGACTCCAACATTCGCCCAGAGTGTGGCATTTGTCTCACCTGTTGGGATGACGCCTGTCAAGCGCTGGGCCACTGACCTGAAGACGAGTCTCTTAAGGGGCCAAGAATATCTACCTAGGCCTTGTGTTTCGTGAGCAAGACTACTATCCGTGCGAAGAAATGTTGGGATTTGCAGGCGTTTGGCAGTACTTATGAGATGTCTGAACGGGCGCGAGCGGTAGCCTCCGAGAATGAGAATACTCCGGCACTGATCGCGCTCCAAATCATCCAAGAAATCCTTGCCAACGTTTGACGAGTCGACCAGCTGAAATCTTAGGTTTGGATATGCGTTCTGTGCCCTAGCCATTTCCGCAATTCGGTAGGGCGGGACGGTAGGTAGGACATAGTACACCTGATCAATCACTGTGATGAGCCACCTCGGCGCGCTCGGGCCATGTGGGCAACAGCGACAAGGAGAAGTCCGCGCGACGAGAACGGCTGGTTAGCCAGCAGTGCTCCTAGCGTATACACCAGGAATAGCAGCGCGGCACCTCGGTACTCACTCGGTGTAGTTGGAAGCTTTCTCAGGCCGCTGAGTATGCGAGCGAGATTCGCAACCAGCAGGATGTACGTCCCAATCAGCAGTGGTATTCCCCCAAACCACAGAGCATTGATTGCAGCGTTGTGCGCGAGGCGGTCGTGGCCATCCTCCCTCTGTGCGGGAGAGACGTGAAGGCCGTTTCCGATGGCCACCATCTGCCCGTCCATGCTGTCGAGCACTTCCTCGACGATCTCGAGGCGACCACCGCTGTCGAGTTCGGAGTCGGCAACTGTTATGAGCCGATCGAGTGAGAGCAAACCAATGCCGGTGGCGAGCGCAGTTGAATAGAGGGCCACCAACAACAGTGTTTGTCGTATCGTCGTCCGAGTCGTACGTCCCTGTCCCAGGCGTCCCGCTGCGAACATCAATAGCACGCCCACCAAACCGATTCTGCTTCCAGACGTAGCGGTCGCTAGCATGAGTATGAAGAGCACACCGCTGTTGAGCAGTTTGTGCGGGAGGGGTGAGCCCCCGTAAGCGAGAGCGGCGGCAAGTGCGCTGGCGAAGCCGAGCCCAGCCCGTGAGCCGGCCAGCCCTGCAACTCCAACGGCACCCGCGACGTCGACGCCTGGGGAGAGTCCTGCCCCGACACTTGGTAGTCCCGCCAATTCACCGAGAGCTATAGCAGCGCTCAAGCTTGCGCCCAGCACGAAGCCCCGAGCGATCGCTGAGAGGAGGGCTGAGGATCTGCTCAGCTGGCCTCCGAGCCACACTGCGGTCGCGATAGCAAATGCCGTCGCCAAGCCCCGTGGCGAAGGGTGAACGACCGCTGTGCCGATGATGCACGCAGCGAAGAGCCGGGTGCCTCGAGTTGGTCTGAGGTCATGGGACGAGAGCGCTACGAGTAGTACCAATGCGGCCGCGGCCCCGAGCTGCACGAAGCTCAGAACAGTCGGAGTAACAACCGTGTTGAAGCCGTATATCGGAGCCAAGAGGCCGAGCACGAATGCTAGATGCCGAGAGATGTTCGGCGGTCCCTTGCGCTGCCTCACAGTGGGACCGTCACCGCGCGGCACGAGACGAGTCTGCTGGCTGGGCCGTCCCCAAGCGTTACCCATCGCCAAGCCCTGCGAGGTGCCGGGCCACGGAGTCGCCCCAGTTCCGCCTTAGAGATTCGCGACCGCCTTGGGTGGAGATCGGGCCACGGTCTCCCAAGTCTGCCGTCGCTTGCTCGGTCTGGAACAGCGACTCTGCAATCGATTCAGGGTCCATCGGATCGAACAAACTGAAGTTGTCGTTGAGGCGCACATGATTGTAGGCGAGGATGCCCTCGTGGGCATCGATCCTCGACAGACAGACTCGTGGCGATAGGGCCGCTGCTTCGAGAACAGTGACAGGTGAGGCCTCCACAAGGGAAGGTAGGACCGTGACGGATGAGAAGGCCATCGCCCTAAGCAGGCTTTGACGATCAAGTGGTCCCCAGGCGATGTCCCTTTCGATGTGTCGGACTCTGGGCAGCCCCGTGCTAGGCGGCTGCTCGGTCGTGACAACGAGACGAGCGCGTCCGCCGAGACAACGGTAGGTTGAGAATGCTTCAAGCATCCGCGGGATGTTCTTGTAGCTCTGGCCGGTCGTCGGAACCAGGATGTAGGGCGGTCGCTGCTCGTGCTGTGACCCGGGACCCAGATGCTCGAACTCCGAATCAAGGACGTTGTGAGTCACCGGCCCGAGAACCCTTCGACTGTCCGGAATCGCCTCCGAGATCCGAAGCACGTGGACAGGTGACATCTGGACAGCGCGACTCAGGGACGACAGCGCGGCCCACCGACGTGAGCGCCAGGCGAAGTCTGACCATGGGATTGCGTTTTGCGGGATCAGAACCAGCCGTCCTGCCAGGATGCTAGACAACTCCGACCGGGTTGGAATATTCCTCGGCACGATGATTAGGGGAGGTCGTTGGGACGCGGTGGAATGAGCGTCGACTGTCTTGAATCCGGGAATGGAAAGGAGGTTGCGGACCAGTACCGAACCCCCGCCAGAGAGTGCACCTCCCGGTGAAACGAGTATCTCTCTATCGATCATGTCGGTGCCTGCGCGTGAGTGAGAAGTCACGATCTCTGGGATTGTGGGCCTTGGGCGGGATCGAGTGACTGAGTAGATTCGGTGGATGCGACCTCTGGAGTGTGTGGAATTCCGAGGCGTGTAGCAGGGCTGACCGCCTGAATAGGCTCGTGACGAGTGGGCAGACCGATGGCAGTGTGCGCGGCAGATAGAGGCCAACCGCGGGTGAGTCGAGCAGATCCAATCCGCTCATGTCGTGGACGTAGGTCTGGGCATTAGATCTACTATCAGGCTCATCTCTAGTCATTTGGGTACCCGATCGTGAACTCGAGAGCTCCCGGGCCAATGCGGTTGATCAGATACCGGCTGGCGACTACTAGTTGGCCGAATGCAGCGGCGACAGTTGTGGGTTCTGTGGAAATTGTGCTGTTGGAGGAGAGATGAATTGGGCCCATCGATGGAGGTGAGTTAGCAAGTGTTATTCCACTCTCCACTGAAAGATCACGCGGGCAGCGGCAGGTGTCCCTAATGATCATCTCTTCACTCTTGACAGTGATCTGCCGTGAGTGATGAATGCGATGAATACCAATCCGGTAGTGGACGGAAGCCTCCACACGCCAACCCGTTGGTTCTTCCTGGGAGAGAATCGGCGTAACTCGTGCCCGTCTCCCAGCCCTAAACGAACCCCATACCTCCGTTTGGTCAACGTCGGCGACTGAAAGAGTGTTGTGGGCGGCGGTCGACCGTTCGTACTGACGGCGACTTCCAACATAGGTGGATGTGCCAGGGTCGACAACGGTCCGGCCATTGTGCCAGACCTCGAAGGTTCCAAAATCCGCTTGCGCGTGCGCCGGCAAATCAGAGGGACACGGTCGACCCAGGTCAATGACGATCATGAGTTGTGGCCGAGGCCGAGCGACCACGAATCCGCTATCTCGCAGAATGGTTCTTTCGCTTGGCCGTCGCCCAGGATTCCGACGCTCGAGTTCTTGAATGAGTCCAAGAGGAGGGGGAGCCGAGTCCCCAATAAGTGGGATAGTCTTGTCCGGGTAGGTCAGTGCGGTGCGCCAGTCCGCCATCGCAGCGGTGGCTCTGGAGATTCGTGGGTCGACCGGGAGTCCGTAAGCCCGTAGAAGCTCGATCACATCGAGCAGATCACCCTCAACTTGAAGGTGGTATGCTGGGGACATCTCAAAATGGCCGCCATCGGCCAAGACTTGGCGCTGGACTTCGGCGGCGAGAGACCGCTCATTGGCCTCGATGATACTCCTCAAACCGAAGAACGCTCCTAGGCCGATGATGGCCTTAAGGTTCTTTACGAGATGGTTTCCTCCAACATCAAGTTCCTTGTTCTTCAGTAGAAAACCGAGACTTGCGCGCAGATGCATTAGGACGTCTTGCTCGATTGGTGAGTCTGCAACCAAGGTCTCGAACGTTCCACACAGCGACCATGCTCGGATCGACACGACGTAGGGGGACCACTCGTCCAGACGGCCCGGCAGGGTGTCCGCACGCCAGGACTCCCAGAGCCGTTGGAAGTCGGACCGCGCTCGATCAACCGTGGGTGCTGAGGCCAGACCCCAAGCCCACCCAAAGTAGTGGCAGTTATAGCGGAAGAGCTGTGTCCTCCGAAGGGGATTCCATCCATGCTCCAGAACATCATGGCTTTCCCCGAGGTAGGCCATCACGCCGGCTCCGGAGGGGCCGTCCACGGGGCAAACGTGGGTCACGGATGCGTCAATGGCGCTGAAGCCGTTTGGCCATGCGCCGTGGGGCGGGTAGCCAGCGCCCCACGTGGACTCTCGCCCGTCAGTACGGCGGCCATATCTCCACCGGTTGGCACGGAGACGGATTCGATGCCCGATTTGGCTCGGTCGAAGGTGGACGAGCGTGCGGAGCAGCGGACCAATAGGAACGGCTGTGGTCTCTAGATTAGTCAAAGAGGGCCCTCGCCTCGTCCCGGATTCCGAGGGAGAATGCCCTTGGGTCGTGTCCGAGATGATCTCGTGCATCGCTTGCATCGAAAGACTTGTCCTCGAGCAGGCGCTCGACCTGCTCGATAGTGACAATTGGAGCCTTGGCGAGTCTTTCTGAAGCGACAGCTGCCGCTCGGAATGCGCCAGTTGGCAGAGGGATCACAATACCCCGTCGACCGACTGCTCGGCAAGCCTCCCGCAACAGCTCGCGGAACTCGATTGGCGATGGTCCGGGCACATTGATGGCAATTCGTGGTGGTAGCGAACGTCTGCCGGCGGCGATGATCGCATTGGCGAGGTCGTCCACGTGCACCGGTTGGTGAAGTATCCGACCGCTGCCGGGCACGGGCATCACCGGGAGACGCCTAGCTGCGCCAAGGAGTCTCTCCATGTTTCGATCCCCGGGTCGTCCGTAGATCATTGTCGGCCGAAGGATAGCGGCCCCGAGCTCGGATGCCGTGATGGCCGATTCCGCCTCAATCCGGACGGCTTTTGAGTCGGGGTTCAGGCTGGTGAAGATACCGGTTGTACTCGTGAAGACTGTCTTTGGAACCCCCGTATTCAGGAGAGCATCTACCAGCCCTGGTGCGTGGCCAAATCCAAGTGATGCTGTGCAGATCACCAGCTCGGGAGTCCACTTCGCGAGGGCGGCGCGGATCGAGGCCATGTCGTTGAGGTCCGCCTTGAGGGGCTGAGCCCCGAACGACCCCACAACAGCCTCACTGCTGTGGGACCTGGCTGTCGCTGCGATGCTCCAGCTCCAGGGGGCTTGGGCGAGGACGCGCTGGCCCGTGAACCCACTGCCACCTATGACCAACACTCGCACCTCACTACCCATCTGTCAGCCGTTCAAGGCATTGAACGTAGTCAAGGGCGATCTGTGATCGATCATAGTTCTTTTCAACATAGCGTCTAGCCTCGGCGGCCCGCTCGGCCCGTTCGGTCGGATTGCTCGCCAATCTGGCTATGGTCGCACCAAGTACCTCCGGTTGCTCGGGCGGAACTACGACGGCGCCGGCTTGGCTAAGGATTGCTGCCGGCTCTCCCGTCACAGCCCCAATGACCGCGACCTCGGTTGCCATGAACTCGAACATCTTGGAGGGGATGAACGAACTGAACAGGGGTAAGTTTCGGAGCGGAACGATCAGGATGTCTGATGATCTTAGAAGCACTGGGACTGCCTCACGGGGCACGCCGGGATGGAATGATACGTTCGTAGCTCGGTTCAGCTCTGCATACTCGATCAGTGACTGCTTAGCTGCTCCTTCTCCAACGAAAGCGAACTTCGTAAGAGGGCCGCCGAGGGCTGCCGCATCGATCAGGGTTTCAAGTCCATGTGAGATCCCATGTGCGCCGATGTATGCAACCAGCACTTCGTCCTTCCCCGCGCCGAGGGCCGACCTGGTGGCTGAATCCGGATCCCCCGGGCTGAATCTCTCAAGGTCCACTCCGTTTGTAATGACCTCCACTTTCTCGGAAGCAATCCCACGGGAGACGAGGTCATCCTTGAACCCCTCCGTGACTACGACGACAAGTGCTGCTGCCCGGTATGCCGCGAGCTCGAGCCGCTCGAGGAGCCAGATGATTGGCTTGTTCGTGAGGACGCCGAGGTCGACGAAGATCCCTGGCCACAGATCCCTGACTTCGACGACGAGTGGGACCCGGAATCGCTTCGCAATGACCCAGGCCGTGAGAATGGAGAAGAAGGTTGGCGATGAGACTACAACGACGTCTGGTCTCTTGAGCCTGCGCCAGCCGAGGACTATCCCGCTCAGCATGAACGAGAGGTGACCCAGAGTCTTCTTGACGAAGCCCTCGTTTGGGGTGGCGTACACCCACGTACGCTCCACGCTATACCCGTCCACTTCTTCTGACATCGAGCGGCGACCCCGATACCCCTCGTGAACCACACCCGTCGGGTGGTTGGGAAAGCCGGTCAGGACTTGGACGTCGTGGCCCTCTGCCCACACCTTCGCCGTCTCGGACAGGCGGGCCTGGGGGGCTCCAATCTCGGGTGGGAAGTAGTGGCAGACGAGGAGAATCTTCATCGGTGAGAAGGCATCAGGAGGTAGATCGGTACGACAAGGATGCCAGCTGCGGCGACGGCTATGGCCAAGGCACCGCCAAGACCGCCCGCGAGTTGACCGACTGCTGCGAGGACCAGGGTCATTCCCGTGACAAAGAGCGTTGTTTGCAAGTGACCCCACCCGCCGTTGGCCAGAAGCTGATAGGTGTGCTCGCGGTGAGGGGTGGCAAGGTTCTCGCGACGACGAATTCTCCGAAATAGTGTACACGCCACATCCGCGACATACAGGGTGAACGGCAAGCACGCTGCCAAGACTGCGACACCGTCGTCGATCGCGACCAGAGCCAGAAGGGCCAGTGCCCCACCAACGAAATAGCTCCCAACGTCGCCCATGAACAACCTGGCCCGAACGAGGTTGAACGGTGCGAAACCGGCGATCGCGCCAAGCAGTGCTGCGGCGGCCACGGCTGTCGTAGGTGACCCCCATCTGGCACTCGAGAGGCTGAGGGAGCCAGCTATCACGACTGCTGTCCCCACCGAGATCCCGTTGATCCCATCCATGAAGTTGAACGCATTGACGAAGCCCACCAACCACAGGACCGCCAGGGCAGCGCCTGCCCATCTTGCACTGGCAACCGGGCTCACTCCGCTAGCGAGGACGAACGCGGTCGCCAACGAGGTCTGGGCCAGCAGACGGTGTCGGGCAGAGAGAGTCCGAACGTCATCGATGAGGCCCAGCCCGCCGAGGAGCAGGGCGCAGGGGACCGCCCACTTCAGGGGTCCTGCAGCCGAGCTGCGGAGGAGCATCGAGAAACCCGCCGCTGACCCCAGCATTATCGCCACACCCCCGCCTCTGGGAATGGATCCGGTGTGCGAGGAACGGATTCCGGCTTCGTCGACCACGGAGTGTCTGACGAGAATCCTGATCAGAGCTGGACAGGTGAGCGCGGAGACCGTTGCCCCCAACACAATGGCGATTCCGCCTTCGACTAGTGAGCTCACTGAATCACAGGCTCCGACTTGGAGTGTCGGTCGGCCTCAGACGGGTGTTGTTGGAGAGGCTCTCCTTGATCGACTCAGCTATGCGCACACCGGCATTGCCATCCCATAGGCTCGGGCACCTCGGCTCGACTCCAGCTTGGAGAACGCGTCGTGCCCCCTCGACGATTCTCGTCGGATCAGTGCCGACCAACTGGTTTGTGCCATGAGTGATGGTGATCGGGCGCTCGGTGTTCTCACGGAGAGTCAGGCACGGAGTTCCCAGAGCGGTGGTTTCCTCCTGGATGCCACCGCTGTCCGTCAGCACGATGGCAGCGGATGCTTGAAGACCCAGGAAGTCCAGGTAGCCGAGCGGTTCGACTAACGAGATCCCCGGCGGTGCGCCCATGCCCTCGAGGTGGGCAGCAGTCCTGGGGTGGACGGAAAACAGGAGAGGGATCTCGGTTGAGACCTGTCCGAGCGCTTCGAGAAGACGCCGTAGGACCACGGGGTCGTCGACGTTCGACGGCCGATGCAGCGTGACGACTCCGTAGTTCGAGGGAAGGTCGAAGCGGTGCGGCACGTTGAGTGCGTGTGCTCGGGGCAGGTTGGCCAGCAGGGTGTCGATCATCACGTTGCCGACTAGCCGTACCTGATCGGCCCGGTACCCCTCAGAGCGGAGATTGTCGACGGCGTCCTGCGACGGTGCGAACAGGAGATCGCTGACCCGGTCCGCGACAACTCGATTCACTTCTTCTGGCATGTCCCAATCGCGGCTTCGCAGTCCTGCCTCAACATGGGCGACGAGACAGCCGGCTTTGGCGGCCACTATTGCGCAGGCCATGGTCGAGTTCACGTCGCCCACCACCACTACGGCGTCGGGCTCGAGCTCTGTCAGGAGGGTCTCGAAGGCGACCATGACGCCGGCGGTTTGGGCGGCATGGCTGCCCGAGCCAACCCCGAGACGGTGGTCTGGTTGTCGCAGACCAAGGTCCTCGAAGAACACGTCACTCATCTGGGGGTCATAATGCTGGCCCGTGTGAACCAGCGTCGTTCTCGTCCCGAGCGCCTCGAGGGCATCGAGAACCGGCTTCACCTTCATGAAGTTGGGCCGAGCGGCGGCCACACACACAACATGGAACACGGGTCAGCTCGCCCGTTCTGAGTTCAGCTTGACCGTCGTGCCGGTGCTGAGAGCTTGGGCTGCCGCCAGGACGACGAAGGTTGAGACCATTGCCGGCGCTGGGTCGAAATCTGTTCCCTGGACGATGGCCGAGCGAAGCTGAGCGAGGCCTTCAGCGTGCCCTTTCCCAGTGGAGACATCTACCTTCTCGCCGTCGATCGTCATGCGCTGGTAGTTCTCGATGACGACCGTGTGGCCCCGACCGAGAACTTCGCAACGTTCCTTGGGCGTGCCGGGGGAGGCCCCGGCGGAGTAGTTGATCGTTGCTGCCGAGCCGTCCTCATACCCGACGAGCACCGCGTAGGAATCGTGGAGGTCACTGTTGGGAGACACACATGAGACCTGGGTCGGGGCGACCCCGATGATTGCGTTGGCTGTGTCGACGAAGTGGCAGACCTCCCCGAGAAGTCGGCCCCCTTCGTTGCGGTCCGCGTACCAGTGGTTGGGCGGCAGAGGTCCGGCGTTGACGCGGTAGTCAACGAGGAGCGGTCCGCCTTGCGAGCCCAGCCTCTGAACGGTCTCGGTGACCATTGCTGACCAACGCCGGTTGAAGCCGGTGTAGAGGATGCCGGGCGCAGTCTCCAGAGCGCCGGCAATGGATTGGAGTTCCTCACCGGTGAGAGCGAGTGGCTTCTCTGCATAGACGTGCCGACCGCTTTCCAGAGCCGCCACAATCTGCTCGGCGTGCTTCGAGTGCGGAGTGGCAACCACTATGAGCTCGACGTTGTCGTCGTCCAACAAGGCTGCGCTCCCAGTGGACGCGCGCGGGATGTGGACGCGCTCCGCAAGCCGAGTCGCCGTGCTTCCGCTCGCAGAAGCCACATGGACCACGTTATCCAGTCCGGCTTTGCGGAGTGATGGCATGACCGTGGTTCGAACGAACAGACCAGCGCCGAGGATGCCAACTCCGGGAGCCGCTGTGACTCGGGCTCGATGTCTGCGGCGTTTGGCCGCAGGAACTTCGACCGAGTCACAGCCCTCGGGGCCGCTGTATTCGAGGAGAATCCCGATCGCTTGCTTGCTGGCGTCGTCGAGCACGCTGTATGCCCCTTGCGCGTCTCCGATGTCGAATCTGTGAGTGATGAGATCGTCGACGGCGAGGCGTCCGGATCCCGTCAACGACGCGACCGTGTCGATATTGCGGCCCTCGGTCCACCGGACATATCCGGGGGGAAGGTCCACCCCCCACTCCTCGTAGCTCCGCTCATGGCGGCCGGGCCCGTAGCTGCGCGCAAGGCGGAGCTGAAGCTCCTTGGCGTAGAACTCGTTGCGGTCCAAGTCGAGTCCGATGTCGCCGACAGCAACCACCGTCGCTCGGTCGCGGCACCGATCCGGGGTCGCCCCAACGATCGAAGAGTCGTTGCGGCTACCCGCGGTGATGATCACCGCGTCTGCCCCCATTCCGTTGGACCAGTCAAGAATCGCTGCAGTTGTGTCCGCGTTTCTCTCGACTAGGCCGGCAATCCCGTTCGCACAGGCGAGAGCTACGGCATCGGGGTTGATGTCGATCCCGGCTACGTCGCATCCTGCGGCCACGGCAAGGCGAGCTGTGAGCTGTCCGACGAGTCCGAGACCTACGACCACCACTTTCGCTCCGACGCCGACCTCCGCTTGCCGAAGGCCGTGCAACCCCACTGACCCGACGGTAGAGAATGCCGCCCTCGCCGCATCTGCCGAAGGGTCGATCGGCGCACACAACAGATAGGGCACAGCCTGGTAGTCAGCGTGATTGGCGAAGCCGGCCCCGCCGGTAGCTACTCGCATACCAGGGCGAATGCCGCGCACGTCGGATCCGACTTCGACGACGGTGCCGGCTCCCGAATAGCCGAGAGGAACATCGTCAGCGAGGCGGGTCCGGACAGCCTGGATCGTGTCTGTGAGCCCGTCGTGTCGCGCCTTGGTCACCACTTGACGTACCAGATCCGGTCTCGCTCTTGCCTTTTCCAATAGCGAGGACTGCGCGAGCTTGGTGACGGCCCGTTCTGTGCCCGCGCTGATCAGGGTCGCCTCGGTCCTGACGAGCACCTGGCTAGCGGTGATCTGGGGAACAGGTGCCTCGACGAGTTCGATAGCACCCCCTGAGGCAGCCTGAACGACCTGTCTCATTTCTCTGTCCTTTCAGGGTTCCGCACCGGTTACAAGTACTCGATCTCGCCGGCCGTGGAGGCGTGACGAGTGTCGAGTGTGAAAGGGGCGGCGGCTGTGATGGCATCGACGTCAAAGACGTCGTGGTCAACGAGCAGTAGTACGCAGTCCGCTCTGGCCGCCTCGTCGGTCGTCGCCTCGACCCGGGTGATCCGGGCGTCGTACTTGGTGGCCTCGACGTGGGGATCAGCCACCCGGAGGTCGGCTCCAAGGGCCAGCAGCCGTTCGATGATCGGGTAGGCGGGCGTCTCGCGGGCGTCGCCGCTGTTGGCCTTGTAGGCCACCCCGAGCACCAGGATACGGGTGCCCTTGACCGCCTTCTCCCTCTCGTTGAGCGCCAGCTGGAGTCGTTCGACCACGTACTCGGGCATCTTCTCGTTGATGTCGTTGGCCAGCACGACGAACCGGAACGTCGAGCCCAACGAGCGCTTCACCCGCCACGAGAGGTAGCTGGGATCAATGGGCAGGCAGTGGCCGCCCACACCGGGGCCGGGCCGGAAGGGCATGAAGCCGAACGGCTTCGATGAGGCCGCGTCGATCGTTTCCCAGATGTCGATGTCGAGGTCACGAGCAAATATGGCCAACTCGTTCACCAGGGCGATGTTGACGTGGCGGAAGGTGTTCTCCAGCAGCTTGGTCAGCTCGGCCACCCCGGTGGAAGCCACGGGGACGGTGGTGTCCACCAGCTGGCTGTAGAAGCCGTCTACCGCAGCCAGAGACGCCGGGTTCATCCCCGCCACGACCTTCGGCGTGTTGTCGAAGCGCCAGTTGGCGTTCCCGGGGTCGATGCGTTCGGGGGAATAGCCGAGATGGAAATCGCGGCCCGCGACCAGGCCACTAGCCCGCTCCAGGATGGGAGCCACGAGCTCATCGGTGGTGCCCGGCCAGGTGGTTGACTCGAGGATGACCGTTGCCCCGGGCTCCAGATGCTGGCCCAGTAGTTCGGCAGCCGACTCAACGGCGGAGAGGTCGGGATTGCCTTCGCGAAGCGGGGTCGGGACAGTGATAACGGCGACGTTGAACCCCTTGAGGTCGTCCGGGTCGCAAGTCGCCTGATAGCGGCCGGTATCGATCGCACGCCGAAGGTCATCGGAGGTGATGTCGTCGATGAACGAGTCGGCCGTTAGGAGCTTGGCGACCTTGCGGGGGTCGATCTCGTAGCCGACCACATCGTGGCCGGCCTTCACCGCTTGCATCGCGACGGGCAGGCCTACGTAGCCCTGCCCAACCACCACAGTTCGCATATCGTCTCCGGTCACCTGCGCCCGCTTCAACAATCTACAAGGGTAGGGGCTGGCTGCCGGTCTCGGAAGAGTCGTCCGACCCATGACTTCTCACCGGGATACCAAGGAGTGCTGATCGGGGTGCAGTAGTCTCCTCCGCCAGGTGAGCATCGAACAACGGCCGGTTCCCAACGAATATCAGCCCTACCTGCGGGCTGCACTCGACCATGCTGTCGGGATGCCATCGCCCCATGTGGCCATCACTGCCTCGGCCTTCGCGG
>JAAETI010000811.1 GCA_024228555.1 bacterium
ATGAAACCGGCCTGCGCTATGCCGAACAGGCCGAGCAGCTGGCCCGGACAGCCGGCAACAAGCCCGCCCTGGCTCGGGCTCTCGTGCTGATCGGAGTCATCTCAGCGAGGGCCGACGAGCGTCAACGCGGCCTCAAAGCGCTCACCGAAGCCATCGACCTCTACGAGGAGCTCGGCGATACGGTGGGACAAGCCCGCGCCTTGATGAATGCGGGCGCCGACGCTGGCACTCGCGGCGACAGCCAACAAGCCCTGGCGTTTTATTTCCGCGCATACAGGCTTTACGAGGAAGCTGCCGATCTCAGTCGCGTCGGGCTTGTGCTCAACAATATCGCCATCGAATACAAGTCTCTCGGGCAGTTCGACGAAGCGCTGGATTTCTACAATCGGTCCCTCGAGATCCAGCAGCAACTCGGCGACCAGGAAAGAGTCGGACGAGTGCTGCACAACATGGGCGTGGTCTACACGAAGTCCGGCGATCCGGCTCAGGCGCTCGAGCTCCATCTTCGTGCGCTGGAGATTCGAGAGCAGGTCGGGGTCCCGCGATCCATCGCGCGTACGCTTCACTCTATCGGCAGAGACTACGGCGACCTGGGCGAGCTCGAACAAGCGACCGCCTACCTTCAGCGATCGATCGGGACGTGGGAGGAGATCGGCAACAGGCGGGGGCTCGCTGACGCGTTGGAATCCATGGGCCAGCTGCACCGGCAAGTCGCCAGCTACGAAGCCGCACGCGAGGCGCTCGAACGCGCTCTCGCTCTCAAGACCGGGGCCGGACTGCCACCATCGTCGGCCCTGCGGGAGCTGGTGGAGGTCTACGGCGCGCTGGGGCTCAGCCGCGAGATGCTGGAGGCTTTCCAGCGATACGACGCGATCACGAAAGAGACATATACGCAAGAAAAAACCCGTTCCATCGCCGAGATGCAAGCCCGCTTCGAGGCCGGTCAAAAGGAGAAGAGAATCGAGATCCTC
>JAAETI010000812.1 GCA_024228555.1 bacterium
CTACCCCGACGCTGCCGGATCGCTGCGCGAAGGCCTCGAGGACATGTTCACCGTTCGGCGTCTGGGCATCGACGGAACTCTGGCCCGGACACTGGCATGCACGAACATGATCGAGTCGATGTTCGACACCGTGCGAACCACGACCCGCAACGTCAAACGCTGGCGCAACGAGGGCGACATGCGACGACGCTGGGCCGCAGCTGGCGTCCTGGAAGCCGAACACAGGTTCCGCCGGGTCCGAGGCCACAAGCAGATGCCCCAACTCACCGCAGCCCTCGCCCGCCACGCCCAGGCTGTCACGCCAGAATGCGATACTGCACACAACCCACTCGCCGCATGACAACCAGGACCACCACCCGCGACCGCTTCAACAGCCACCGGGACATCCTCCTTCTCCACGCAGCCGATCTGGCACGGCTCTTCCGTACCGGCGAGGTCAACTGGAAACTGGTGGATGCCACAGGCACCACAAAGGGCGTAGGTCACGTTGTCGACTCGGTGATCGAAGCCGTCGTCCAAGACCTCGATCTCGACCGCCCTCGCCCCGGTCGGACCCCGGTCGCAGGCCCGTGGTGGGCCCCAACTCTGCGAGAGATCGGTGAGCGTCGCGGTCTGCTGCGACGAGGGCCAGCCGTGACGTTGCGACGCCCGAGAACATATCTGCCGGCCGCGCTTCGCACATTCGCTTCGTGGTACGTGCCCGGGCCGACCTTTCTCGATGGGAGAAGTTCCAGCCGGTTCATACCCGCTACGATTGGTTCGACTCGGCCGCAATCACCTCGCGGACACAATCGCAGACCGCGTCACGGGGCGGACCATGGTCTAACGAAGCCAAGGAGCCTATAGCCTTGTATTGTTTTGCAAACCCACGTCATCGATTCGTCATCTGTGTTGATGCAAAGTGTGGGTCGACTTCGGTGAAGAACTGGTTCGCCGAAACAGTACCGCGACCACCAGCTTTTCTCGACATAGCTACGTATCTAATCCCCCAAACTGCTGTCAAGAAACTCGATGACTACCGCAGCCTCTTTGTGGTTCGCGACCCACTCCAGCGTCTTGTCAGCTTCTATGGCCAATTCGTGGTCAAAGAGCCCTGGCACTGGTGCTACGCCGACAATGCTGGCGATCGCTCTCTCGCCGACTATACGTTCGCCGAATTTATCGATCTCATTGCCATGCTCGTCGATCAAAACCAGACGCTGCAGCATCACCTTCAGCCGCAGACGCGGTACCTCTCAGGAATTCCCATCGACATGGTGGTACGGCTCGAGGACCTTGACGCACGAACCGATGAGATCAACCAGTTTCTTGGCGTTGACGCCTCTTTCGAGCGCCTCAACGCGTTACAGTATCAATCAAGTGAAACCGAATTCTCCTGCGACCTCCGGCCGGCTGTGCTGCGCAGCAACGGCGTGGGGCATTGGTCTTCCTTCTATAATGATGAGTTGCGGCGGTTGGTGAGGGAGATCTACGCCGACGATATTGCGTATTACGAGGCACATCCCTGGCAGCGAGACCAGGGGACCTGACGTGGTTCTCGAGCCCAAGTGCTACACCTCGCAACGGCGGAGCTTCATCTGGATCCTCATTCCGAAGAACGCCTCGTCCACGATCCGTTCCGTACTCGAACAACCGCACTTCGAGACCCGTTTCGCGACATGCGCATCGATCCCATCCGCTATGTGGGGAAGCGCAACGGTGTTCGCGTTCGTGAGGGACCCCGTAGAGCGCGTGCTGTCCGCGTACCAAGAGGTGTTGCTCCGGGCGACGCTCTATCCCACCTATCTCGCTGGCGTCGATTTCCTCAGCCTCCCCGAAGGCTCGACCCAGTTCGATGGGTTTCTCGATCGGCTCGATCAAGGGCCATGGGATCTTCACGTCGCCCCACAGACCGAGGTACTCGCCGGCCGGAGAGTCGACCTGTGGGGTACCGTCGACAATCTGGAGGCTGACCTCCTACGAATTCTCTCAGCGATCGGCTGCCCCCCGCGAGCAGAGGTGAAGCATCACCGGACACGCGCAGATGTCATTGCGAATCGAAATCGCACTGCCCCAGACTTCGCCCGCTCAGATCTCTCAGTGTCCCAGCTCGATCGGATCAAGACGCTCTATCACGACGATCAGGAGCTCTACGACCGGGTAGTCGCCGAGGGGCGGGGAGTCCAGTGATCGTGAGCCACGCGAACCGATTCATCTTCGTTCACATACCGAAGTGTGCGGGCGAGAGCATTACTCACGCTCTACTCCCGACACTCGGACCCGAAGACGTCGTACTCTGCGAGCCAGTCGTATCCCGTCGAGGTCGGGACGGTGACCTCATCGACCGACACGGCCTCACCAAGCATGCGCGCTACTCCCGGATTCGATCTGCATATGGCGCAGCCGTGGACGATTACTTGAGCTTCTGTTTCGTACGGAACCCGTGGGATCGGGCCGTGTCCTACTTTCACTACCTCGGCGGCGAGAACTTTCGCGAATGGGCGCACACCGGTCGACCGACCGTGTCCTGTACCGAGTTCTCTGACGGGGTCGCTCTCGTCGGGAGGTTCGAGAATCTCCCGGAGGAATTCGACCAAGTGTGCGCACAGCTTGGATTGGTGGCAAGGCTCCCGTTCGTGAACCGGACGGTTCGCCAACCGTACGAGCAGTACTTCGACGCCGAGACGCGGGAAGCGGTCGCCCGTCGTTTCGCCACCGACATCTCGAGATGGGGTTACCACTTCTGACGGTCGATCTGGGGCAGCTCGAACCCGCCTTCGTGGATCTGGAGCACAAGCTTCTGTTCCGCGGGATCCAGAAGTGCGCGTCAAGCGTCTTTCACCAACTCTTCCTCAAGCTTGCGGGGGACGAGTGCTACGACGAGCCGCCTTATGGCAAGTCGGCCGTCACCCGACTTCGCGACCTTCCGTCGACCTCACGCCACGAGATCTTTGAGGACGGATCGTGGACACGCGCCGTAGTGCTCCGGGATCCCTTCGAACGGTTGATCTCCGCGTACCTTCACCTGATTCGAGACACGCCCTATCCAATAGCACTTCGCGGACAACTGCTCGGCGGAACGTACCCTCAGGACTTCGGTGGGTTCCTCGAGACAATCACCCGCTCATCGACACAGATCGTAGTGGACAACGTGCACTGGCGTCCCCAGGTCGCCTTCTTCCCCACCAGCGAGCTCTTCAACGCTGTCCTCGACTTCACCCATCTCCACGACGAGGCGGAGCGGCTGCTCCGACGGGTTGGCATCTGGAACGAACACTGCGCCACCGGGTGGGGGCCCGGGCGGAGCTTGCCGTTCCTCACGTCAGCGAGTGGTATCCACACGACCGGAGCTGCCAGTCGACTCACCGAGTTCCGTCCGTACCTCGGAGTGATTAGAACGCTCTACGAGGAGGACTACGCCCTCCTCGCGAGTCTCGGTCTACACAGCGACTGAGCGACCTCTTGCTCAACCCATTGATCGGGTTGGGGTCATGACCTGAGGGCGCCGGGAACGCCGCTCCCTACTCGAGCTTGCCGCCACGAGCGGCAGCGTTGCGGCGCAGCTCTCCTGACACCGTCGACGGGTCCCGAAGTTCCTCGCCCACAACAACGCGATCTCCTCGTGCTCAGCGAAGGACAGATAGCGCCCAATCGGCTCGTTCAAACTCATCGGTGGCATCCCGCCACCATGGCGGAACCAAGGGCCCCCGACCGCCCCACACCTCGACAGCCGCGGCGGCCTCGTTGGTGATCTCCGTTGCGACCAGTTGAATCCGCCCAGTTCACCAGCATCCGCTACGGCGAACGCCTAGCCGAGCCCGACGCCCAGCCCATGGTTGGAAACCAATGAAATGGGTCTCCACTCTCTGACGGCTTCGCCGCCACTGGTTCCGGACCGCCGACCCCGCTGTTCGACCGTCTCTCGTTCCCCGGATCAATCCCAGCCTCGAACGGGCCGACATCTGCAGAAGCATGAGCAAACGACACCCCTGCCACCCGAATGCGGGTCTGCCGCCCACGCCAACCGGGCTGACACCTCCCCGTCGAAGGGGACAGCCGGAGGCGTTGCGGTGAGCCAGCTCAGGTGGCGACCTTCTGGGCAACCGCCATGTTCGGCCAGAAGTGCAAGAAGCGAACGTCACCTCGCCGCATGTCCATCTCGAAGATGATCGCCTCGAATCGGTTGGTGAGTTGTTCACGGGACTGTTTTGGCGACACTCCCCGACGCATGTTCATGGCGAGCTCGCCATCCATGAATGTCTCTTGGTCCGGTTGCTCGCTGTAGTCCCGGTGGGACATCCCGAGGTCTTCAATGACGTAGTGGCCGCCGCCGCGTAGGTGGGGCCAGAGGATTCGATGCGACGCCAGAGTCAACTCATTGATGTGGCTGCAGTCATCGATGATCAGGTCGAATCCACCAGCGATCAGGGCCACCTCATTGAGCCGATCCTCGTCGTCCTGAGAAGCGCAATGAATCGTGATGCGCTCTCCGCGCTGTCGAAGGCAGTACGGATTGAGGTCGACACCGTGGATCTCAGCGTTCGGTAGGTACTCCCGCCACATGCGGAGCGAAGCACCAGTCTTCACCCCGAGCTCAAGGACTGAACCAATCGATTCTCTCATGCTCGCGAGGTACCGTTCGTACACTTGGAGGTAGCTCTCACCTCGAAACGAGTGGGATTCGTCAGCCTTGTCCGTTCCAGAGCGCAGCCCGATCTCATGAAGCACCCGACCAGTATGCGTGCGGAGACTCCGAAAACGGAGCAATCTCTCATGAGTTGTGAATCTAGGGTCTGAGTTCGGGCGGTGTGGGCAAGCCGGCGAGCGACACCCGAGTTCATCGAGATCGACCGCGCCGGATCAGATCGCTGGTCAACAACCTTCCGGTGATGACTTCTCTGGAAGGGGTTGTCGACGACTATTCTCGAGCAGATGACTCGCGAACCCGGTGCCCGAATCTTCGTTGCGATCGCTTCGTACCGTGACGCGGAGCTCGCGATCACGATTGAGCGGTGTTTGGAACGGGCCAGCGACCCCTCCCGTGTGACCTTTGGCGTCTGCCTCCAGCACGACAGAACCGGACCCCCGGAAGTGCGACCCGACTGCCTTGATGGTGTCGAGGCAACCATGCGGGTGAGTTCACACGACTGGGAGGAGAGTCGCGGTGGATGTTGGGCCCGACACATCGCCCAAGGTCTCTACGAGGGCGAGAAGTACACGATGCAGATCGACTCCCACATGCGACTGATCGACGGCTGGGATGTTGCGCTGGTCGAAATGATGGAGACGCTGCCATCAACGCGACCACTCATCACTGGACAATGCCACTTGTACGACTTCGAGCATGGACATGACCACTATCTCAACACCACCGATGAGATCCCGACAACGGTTGCCGTTGAGATGAAGCACGACGGTTGGATCCATCATCCCTCAGTGCCCTACGCCGTTGATGGGATTCGACCGCGGCGAACTCGGATTCTGTCGGGAATGTTTGTCTTCACACTCGGCCAGTGGAATGTGGAGGTGCGTCAGGATCCGGAGCATCTCTACTCCGGTGAGGAGCTCGCACTTTCGATTCGGTCGTTCACCTGGGGCTACGACCTCTTCAACCCCGACCGCAACGTCGCCTGGCATCGACACCACCCCTTGGGGAATGTCCGCTACATCGGCGTTGCACAGCCACAACACGTCAAACGGCGGAATCAGCGGGCGCTGAAGCGTCTACGAATGCTCGAGCACGGGGATCCAACGCGTGCCCTCGGACCCTATGGGGTCGGCCCCCATCGCTCGGTTGATGAGTACGCCCGATGGGCTGGGTTCGACTTCGACCGCGTCACAATCGATCAAGCCGCTCAGCAAGGGGACACGCCCGGGCCACCCCAATTCGTCTGTTGAA
>JAAETI010000813.1 GCA_024228555.1 bacterium
AGGAAGGAACGCCAATCGCCAAAGCCGAGATTCGAAGTGACGAGCGTTGGACTCTTTCGATGTCGCTTGTGCATGAGTGTGAAGAAGAGCCCCACCTGCACCGGTTCGACTTCGACATAGCCTACCTCGTCGATTTATGTTAAGCTCAACATAAATCGACTCATGTTGAGTACTTGCTTATGTGGAGTCGGACGGGGTTCTCGACCTCAGGTGGGATTTCCAGGCTGGAGTTCTCCACATAACAGAGACCGGTAGCATCGCGACCGCGCCGATGGTGGCGCCAATCAGAGAGGTCCCGATGCTTGACAAACTCTTTCCGCGTACGCACTTGCGATACGCGTCGTTGCCCGTGCTGGGACACCACCTCGAGGGGTTCGTGGTGTGGCTCCACTCGGCAGGGTACCCCAAGACTCCAATCCGTCGACGCATTCGTGCGGCAGCTCGTCTCGATGGACTCTTGCAGGAGCGGAGTGTACATGCGCCTGGTGATGTGACGACCACCGCGGTGATCGCCTGCGCTCCAAAGGACTCGCAGGAGGACATCTACCTCAGTGCGGTCGTGCGCTCACTCGTTCGCTACCTCGAGCAGCGAGGAGAGCGGAGTCCTTCGTCCTTATCGCCCACGCAAGCACTCGTGGCAGCGTACCAGGCGTACTTGGAGAACGTCCGAGGTTTCGCGGCCAGCACCGTGAGCAACCATACAGCCACAATCGCCGAATTGCTCGCCTCGCTGGATGACGATCAATTCGGCGGTCTTGACCAGCCCCGGGTCGAAGCGTTTCTTAAAGTCCTCGGCGAGCGCATTGGACGTGCGAGCTTGCAGCACGCCGTCGCCCACGTTCGCTCATTCCTGCGCTTTCTCACGGCTCGTGGGGACATCGACTCCAGTCGCGACATTTGCATCGACACGCCTCGCGTCTACCGTGGAGAACAACTCCCGCGCGCTCTCCCCTGGGAGACTGTACAGGCTCTTCTCGCTTCCGTAGATCGCTCAACCTCCATGGGGCAGCGCGACTACGCGATGCTGCTAATGGTGGTCACGTACGGGCTTCGCACGTGCGAGGTTGTGGGGCTGACGCTCGACGACATCGACTGGCGTGACGACCGTTTACTCGTCCACCGCCCCAAAGTGGGCGCCCCGATTCTCCTGCCGCTAACACAAGATGTCGGTGCCGCCCTAATAGAATACCTTCAGCATGGTCGCCCAGACCTTCCTTGCCGAGAGGTCTTTCTCCGCGTGCGTGCGCCTGCAGGCACCCTCAAACCAACGGCTCTCACGGAGGTGTTCCAGGGATGCGTGCGCCGCAGTGGTTTACCCATTCCGTTTCAGGGCCCGCACTGTCTGCGACACTCGCTTGCTGTGCACTTGCTCCGTCAAGGCATGCCGCTCAAGACGATCGGCGATTTGCTTGGTCACCGAAGCGCCGAGGCCACGTGCATTTACCTACGGCTTCACGTAGAGGATCTGCGCGACGTGGCGCTCGAACTTCCGACGGCAGTCTATTCGGAGGTCCAGAAATGAGCGAGCACAAAGCCTTCGCCTCGCCTCTCGGTCCCGTCATCGCGCGCTATCTTGCACTGAAGGAGGCGCTTGGGCGAAAGTACACCAACGAGCGAAACGTCCTCACCCATCTCGATTGCTTCCTCAGGGGTCAACCAACAGATCAGCCTGAGCTTGACGCCGAGTCCTTTGCCCGTTGGACCGCCACGGTCGTGCACCTTTCGTCAGGAGTGAGACGCGCGTGGATGAGACATGTCCGCAATCTTTGCCTCTACCGCAAGCGGAGTGAGCCCTCGTGCTTCGTCCCAGACCCCAGTGGCTTTCCGAGAGCACATACGCCCCGGCCTCCGCACATCTTCACCGAGCAACAGATCGTGCAGCTCCTGCGCCATGCCGACGATCTCAAGACGAACTCGACCTCACCGTTACGACCCGAAGTGTTCCGGCTGGCCATCATCGTGCTCTACACAGCGGGCCTGCGAAGGGGCGAACTCGTGCGACTAAGGATCGCCGACTACGATCCGGTCGAGCAGGCGTTGAGCATCTGCGAAACCAAGTTCCACAAGTCGCGGCTCGTGCCTCTCTCTCGCGATGCAGCCCGCGAGATGGAACAATACCTCCAAGCGCGCCGAAGACTGCAGCATGCAGCTGACTCGCCACTCCTGTGCAGCCGCGGGCATGGCCTTCGACACTACAGCGGATCGGGTTTGTGTTCCGGGCTTCGACAGCTCTTCCGAAGTGCAGGCGTACGCACAGTCTCCGGCGAATTACCTCACGTTCACGACATGCGTCACAGCTTCGCCGTGCACGCTCTACTTCGGTGGTACCGCGCGGGGATCGACGTCCAGTCGAAGCTGCCTGCCCTTGCGGCGTACATGGGTCACGTCTCCATCGTTTCCACGCAACACTACCTCTCCTCGCTCGAGCCCTTCGCCGAGGCCGCCAGCGAGCGCTTCGCCCAGCACTGCGAATCGTTTCTATCCACAAATGCGAACAGCAGGGGTGAGTCATGAGGAATGCAACCAATGTGCTGGCCCGGGCTCTCCGCGGCTTCTTCTCCGATCATCTCCCCAGAGTCCGCGGCCTCAGCCCTCATACCGTGATGAGCTATCGCGACTCGATAGCGCTTCTCCTTCGCTTTCTTGCTCCGCGGCACGAGCGTACCATCGTAGAACTCAATCTCGACCACATCGATCCAAAGAGCCTGATCGCGTTTCTTGATCATTTGGAGAGCGAGCGTGGCAACTGCGCATCAACGCGCAATAGTCGCTTGGCCGCGGTCCACGCATTCGCCAGGTACGTTGCGACACAACATCCCGAGTGCATTGAGATGTGCCAACGCTTGCTTGCAGTACCCTTCAAGCGCACGTGTGCGCGCGTCGTTGAGTATCTCGAGTCGAACGAAATCGGCGCAATGCTCGAGGCAACCGATCAACGCACGCGCTATGGCCGTCGCGACTACGCTCTCCTACTCAGTCTGTTCAACACTGGCGCTCGCGTGCAGGAGCTACTCGACCTCCGGCCCGTCGATCTGCAGCTTGAGCGCCCCTTCCAAGTCCGCCTTTTCGGCAAGGGCCGGAAGGAACGCCTTTGCCCCCTCTGGCCCAGAACAGTTGAGGTCTTGAGGATGCTCGTCACTGAAACGAAGCTTGACATCTCTTCCTCAGCCCCTCTTTTTCGCAACCGTCGAGGCAAGCCCCTGACTCGCTTCGGCGTCCGCTACATCTTGAAGAAGTATGCCGTGCGCGCATGTTCCTCCGCGCCCAGCCTAGCGCGCAAGCGTGTACACCCCCACACGCTCCGGCACACTGCTGCCGTGCATCTGCTTCAGGCTGGTGTGGATCTTGTCACGATCAGTCACTGGCTCGGGCACGCGAGCGTTGAGACGACGAATAGGTACACCGCCATAGATCTGGAGACGAAGCGCGCTGCGGTCGAGAAGGCAAATCCGGTGGCAAACATCGACGGGGCCGCCCTGACACCATGGCGATCCGACGCATCCGTCCTCGAGTGGTTGGAGGCCCTGTGAGGTCGGAAGTCGACCGTTTTATGTGAAGTTAACTGCCCCGAGTTGCCGCCAGCCTGGCTCCGGGCATCCCGACTCCACATAAGCAAGCACTCAACATGAGTCGAT
>JAAETI010000814.1 GCA_024228555.1 bacterium
ACATCGACCCGACGAGCACCAAGCGCCTCCGCTCTGGCGACCTCTTGTGACTGGTCTGAAGGTCGGAGATCGATGTGGATTCGGTTCTTGCCCTTCTTCGCCTCGGGAACCCGGAGAAACAGCATGTCGGGGGATACGCCATCTTCTGGCGACCCCTCCGGTGGTTCGAGTACAACCTGGTCAGGTTCCTCGTAGGTGATGCGCCAGCCGAGTAGGTCGGCCCACCATCTTGCCAGTGGGACGGGATCCACACTGTCGATATTCATGCACTGCCATCGCAAACTCATCGTCCCAACCTAGTGCGCCCACATTGGCCAAACGGCCCTCACTAGCCAAGAGTCCCGGCCACGCCTCTAACCTGGAGCGGTGACTGATTCCGCCGACCCCAAACTCAAAGCGCTGCCCCCCGAGGACCACACAAAGGCGGGGGCTGTGTTGGGACGGGCTTTCCGTGACGATCCAATGTGGGGAGCGGTGTTCCCAGACATCGACAGCCGGTCGGAGCTACTTACGTCGATGTTCACCGCCTTGACCAAAGCTACTTTGGCGGCCCGAGGGCTAGCCGAGACAACCCTCCACGGTGACGCCGTAGCTCTATGGCTGCCTCCGGGAGAAGACATCGGATTCTGGGCAATGGTCAAATCTGGGTTCACGCTGCCGCGCTTTGCGATGCGTCTGCCGGGAGCGGACCGCAAGCGAATGCTGGCGCTGCTCAAGCAGCTGGAAAATCGCAAGAAGGCCCTGATGCCACAACGCCACTGGTACTTATCCGCGATTGGGGTCGACCCCACTCACCAGGGCGAAGGGCTCGGCTCGGCCCTAGTGCGTTCGGGGTTACACCGGGCGGACCATGAGAACACCCCGGTCTACCTAGAAACAGAGACCGTTGGGAACGTTGGCTTCTATGAGCACCTTGGATTCGAGGTGCTCGAACAGGTCACAGCCGTAGGGCTCGACCTGCCGGTGTGGCTGATGCAACGTCCGGTGACGCTCGCCTAGCCGACCTTCTCGATCCGGACTGCCGTTGCCTTGAACTCCGCAGTACCCGCTTGCGGGTCCCAGAAGTCGTTGGTCAGCAGGTTGACGTCGGTGTCATCTGGAAAGTGCAGCGCCATGAAGGCCAGCCCGGGTCGCAGACTGCGATGGAAATGCACTGGGGCTTCGATGCTGCCCCGTCGAGACGTGATCCTGACCACATCGCCCTCAGCCAGTTCGTATGACACACCGTCTTCGGGGGCGAGTTCGATAACCCCACCTAGTCGCTTTGGCGATTTGTAGCCGCCGCTCTGGACACCAGTGTTGTACGAATCGAGATGGCGACCGGTGGTCAGCCGCATCGGATACTCATCGGTCAGCTCGTCCAGCGGCGGCGCAAATTCGGTTGGCATAAAGGGTGCGGGGCCCCGCGGCATTGGGTCTTCCCAAAGCCACCCGTGCAGGAACTTCGTTCCGGGGTGATCCTCGGCCGGACACGGCCACTGGATCCCTCCCATCGCTTCGAGCCGCTCGTACGTCATGCCGGCATGCATCGGAGACACACTGCGAAGCTCGTCCCAGATCTCTTGAGCTGGCCGAATCGGCCAATCGTGGCCCATCTTTTGCGCAACCAACGGCACGATCTCAATGTCGTCCTTCGCTTGGCCCGGCGGGTCGAGGGCTTTTCGGACCAGTTGGGTACGGCGCTCCGAAGACGTGACCGTCCCATCGCTTTCCGCCCAGCCGGCTGCCGCCGGGAGCACCACATCCGCCATTTGGGCGGTTCGCGTCAGGAACATGTCCTGAACCACCATGAACTCGAGGCCCTCCAGCAAACCAACCGCCCGGCCACTATCTGCTTCAGACTGCGCCGGGTTCTCTCCGAGCACGTACAGCGCTCTGAGGTCGCCACGTTCCATCGCATCGAACATGAGTGAGAGGTGCCAGCCGTTCTCACCAGGCATGTCGGTGTTCCAGGCAACATTGAATTTGGCAAGGTCCCCTGGGTCTTCAACGTTCTGATAGCCCGGCAGCTTGTTGGGTAGCGCGCCGACGTCGGCGCCCCCCTGCACGTTGTTTTGACCACGGATCGGCACCAACCCGGACCCGTATCGCCCAACGTGACCGGTGAGCAAAGCCAGGTTGATAAGCGAAAAGACGTTATCAGTTGCGTTGTGGTGCTCGGTGATGCCAAGCGTCCAGCACAGCTGGGCAGACTCAGCCGTCGCATAGTCATGGGCAAGTTGACCGATGACCTCGGCCGGAACCCCAGTTATGGACGCCGCTCTTTCGAGAGACCACGGCTCGACGGCCGCCGCATACTCATCAAAACCGCTCGTCGAGTGATCGATGAACGCCTTGTTGGTCAGGCCGGCGTTGATGATCTCTCTCCCCATTGCATTGGCGAGGGCGATATCAGAACCGACGTCAATACCGAGCCAGACATCGGCAAACTGAGCTGAGGTTGTGCGCCGGGGATCAACGGCATACATCTTGGCGCCGTTGCGAACACCCTTGAGAAGATGATGGAAGAAGATCGGATGGGCCTCGCGCGCGTTCGAACCCCACAGGATGATCAGGTCCGTGGTTTCGATCTCTTCAAATGAGGAGGTACCGCCTCCTGCTCCAAGCACTGTCGCCAGACCGACGACGGAAGGAGCGTGTCAGGTGCGGTTACAACTGTCGACGTTGTGCGAACCCATCACTACCCGCGTGAACTTCTGGGCAAGGTAGTTCGTCTCGTTCGTTGCTTTCGAACAACTGAACAAGCCGAACTCGTTGCCCGAGTATGGGGTCAGCCCGCTGGCAACACGGTCCAGGGCTTCGTCCCAGCTGGCGGGGCGCAGTTCGCCGTCGACTCGAACCAATGGCTCGGTAAGTCTGTGATATCTCATTTCACCTCCCGAGGGCACACTACTCGGGACGAGCCAGCGGTTGCCCCGGTCGGACTCTGCCGACCGCTATCTCCAACCCAGCGGCAAAAAGATCGGCAACCTCTGGATCGAGTGCGACAAGCCGCACCTCTTCGAGAACGTGAGGCTGTCCTACAACCCAGTCCACGACCTCGTCGGCGAGCACCGCGGTCGCCTCGTCACGGGGGTAGCCATAGATACCCGCAGAGATGGCGGGAAACGCAATCGAGTTGGCCTTGATCTCCCTTGCCGCATTCAGCGCTGCGGCTATGGCCACCCGCAATAGCCCCTCGTTGTCCTGCCCGTCGCGGTAGATCGGGCCGGCGACGTGGATCACATGGTCTGCAGGCATAACGCCGGCCGTTGTAACCGCGGCTTGGTCCGCCGGAAGCGGTCCACGTTCGTTGAGCCACACGTCGGACTGCTCTTGGATGATCGCTCCTCCCGCCCGGACGATCGCCGCCGCAACCCCACCACCGTGCTGAAGACGATCGTTGGCTGCGTTGACGATCGCTGTCACCTCCTGAGCGGTGAGATCGGCAACGGCCACAGCAACCTCAGTCATCTCGATACGGTGCCGCACAATCGCGATAGGTGTACTGACCGGCTGCGTTTCGTCACCGACCAACGCACTGATCTGAGTGGCGAAGACGTCGGCACCACCGGTGGTCAGAAAGACGGTGGAGCCCCCGGTTTCCGGAGTACCGAGCAGCCGCACTGTTTGCCTAGCGACAGCCGGTGAGGGATCGATGACCGTGACCCCAGAGCCGGCTACCTCCTGAATCGCACCAAGAAGGAACGGATAGTGAGTACAACCGAGCACCAGAGTGTCAACGCCGGCTTCACGCAAAGGGGCCACGTACCGTTCAACTAGAGCGAGTGTCTCTCGTGCATGGACACCGAGCCGCTCAACCGCATCCGCCAAACCTGGGCACGCCTGCTCCACGATGCGCACACCGTTGCTGTGACGATCGACGACCGACGCATATAGCTCGCCCTGGAAAGTGGCATCGGTGGCCAAGACTCCGACAACTCCCCGTTCGCTCTGACTTGCTGCCGGCTTGACCGCCGGTTCCATTCCCACGAAAGGGGTACCCGGAAACACCTCGCGAAGGTGATGCAGCGCCGCTGCCGAGGCGCTGTTGCAGGCAACAACGATGAGATCACACCCACGATTAATGAGATCACGAGCGATCGACACCGACCGATCCCTGACTGCAGCGAGACTGCGCTCACCGTACGGGGCCCAGGCTTGGTCGGCGAGATAGATCACCGGGTGCTCCGGCGCCAGACGTCTGAATTCGGAAAGGACCGAGAGTCCGCCAACGCCCGAGTCGAAAATGCCTACTGCTGTCATCGTTGGGGACGTTAGTGGCGAAGGATACGATCGACGGTCATGGGACGGAAGTACGAGACACTCGCAGATTCGGTCGTGGCCTTCATTGAGGAACAGGCGATGTTCTTCGTCGCCACTGCCCCGCTGAGAGAGGACGGCCACGTCAACGTCTCTCCGAAGGGGGCCGATTCGCTGCGGGTTATAGACAACACCACGATCATCTACGCGGATCTGACCGGCTCTGCCGCCGAAACCATCGCTCACCTTCGTGACAACGGCCGCATCACCATCATGTGGTGCTCATTCGGGCCAAAGCCCCGCATCCTTCGTGTGTACGGTCAAGGGGAACACCTCCTCCCCTCGCATCCCGAGTTCGCAGAGCTGTCCGAGCTCTTCCCCGATTTCAGAGCGCTTCGCTCGATCGTCAGGCTTCGCACCGGGCGCATCGCCGACTCCTGTGGCTATGGCGTCCCCGAAATGGACCTTGTAGGACCCCGCTCCAAGATGGCGGAATGGGCCGATCGCAAGTCGCCTGCTGAGCTCGAGGAGTATCGGCACACCAACAACGAAGTCAGCATCGACGGGCTTCCTGCCTGGGAGGGCTAACCTCGCCCGATGCGTATCGGGTACCAGGGCGAGGCCCATTCATACAGTTATCGAGCCGTCGGCGAACTCTTCCCAGGAGATGAGGCAGTTGGCTATCCGAGTTTTGTCGCCTGCTTCGACGCCCTCGACGATGGTTCCGTCGATCGCCTTGTCATGCCAGTCGAGAACTCGACAACAGGGAGCGTTCTCCCTGTGCTTGATCGCCTGGCCGGGGCAGAAGGCCGAGGTCCGGTTTCGATCCGCAAGGAGCACCTGGTCGAAATCCGGCATGCTCTGCTCGGAGTCTCTGGGGCACCGCTGGACGGTGTCCGCCACGTGAAATCGCATCCCGAGGCACTCGCCCAGGCAGAGGGGACCCTCAACAGGCTGGGGATCCGCCCGGTGCCGCGCCACGACACCGCAGGGGCAGTTCGCGAGGTCGCCGATGATGCGGACCCGACCGTTGCAGCGTTGGGCCCACCCGAGGCAGGACCACCTCACGGTCTAGACGTCCTCCGCGAGAACGTCATGGACCGCGACCACAACACCACACGGTTCTTTGTTCTCGCCAAAGGGGCGACGGAAGTCGACCCGGATGATGACAAGACCACCATTATGTTCGTGACCGCCCACCGCCCCGGAGCGCTCGCCCTGGCGCTCACCGAACTTGGCCTGCGCGGTGCCAACCTCACTCGAATCGAATCCCGGCCAAGCAATGAAGCTTGGAGCTATCGCTTCTTCGTTGATCTGGTCCATCCCCCAGGACCGGAGGGCCTGGTCCAGGTCCTCGAGCCACAACCGGCGACGTTGGCGCACCTCCTGGTACTCGGGTCCTACCGCTCAGCACGCTGAGGCTCCGGCTACGCTCGCCCCATGGCTGATCGACCTTCTCCGCTGGAGAACGCTGTGCTGCAATCGTTCCCGTGGTTGGTTGGTGGCCTGCTCATTTCGATCCCACTGCTGCTGATACCAACCGCCGAGGATCGGCGCACGGTGCTGCTGATCCACCTGGCGGCGCTGGTCGTCTTCTCCCTCGGACTGACGTGGAAGCTTGCCCCCCTCAGCGGAGAAGGCTGGTACCCCAGCAAGGCCTGGAAATTGAGCCGGTCCCAGCTCGCAGGGGCAGTCAGCCTGATCATCGTTGTCACCGGAGTCACTGCTCTGGTCACGCTGGCTTCCTCCGCCGCGCTGCGGTTTCAGCCGTCGCTGCAGTTCCTCCAGCTGCTGTCGGCGCTCGACATCGCATGGGTTGTCTCTGGAACGACGCTGGCCACCCGGTCACTCTGGGGACGTGGTGTGGCGATCGCTGCAGGAATCGGCATGAGCATCATCTGCGTCATGTCGATTGCCCTGTATCTCGCTGAAGTGGGTCTCGACGAGAGCGGAGGGTGGCTTGTGGACTCTTCGCAGATGCTGCGCCTTGTGCTGCCATTCGACGTTGCCGCCGCCGTACTCACCATCGGGCTGACGCTACTGGCGGCGAGCTTGGCCGATGGCACAGGACAGACCCCAGTCGTATGACTGGAATCCGACGCCGGCATCAACGCTGAGCTGCTGCACTCCAGGATCCAGCCAACTGGCGATCGACTTGGCAATCGACCGTTTGCTGGCAGGAATCCAGGTGGGCATACGCTGCGGACGCACAAAATCGGCGCCGTACCAGAGGAAGATCCGCGACAGCATCAGCTGGTTGGCGTCGCTATCGAACACGGCCCCACCGCCGGAAAGAAAGCTGCGCATCTGTGAGTCGAGCTGCCCGTCCAAGCCGTTGCCGGTGTACGGCTCGTAGCGAAGGGTCGGGCAAGACGCAGATCCGCACACCAAGGCACCATGGATACGGGGATCGCCAAAACGGCGGATCTTGCCGTGTTCGATGTCGTTGAGGGAGAGAGCCTCACCGGCGACGGTCGCCCACACACGACTGAACGCTCCCGGCACGCGTAGAACGGTGCTTTGAGTCTGCGCCACCGCCTCGGCGGCAACGTCAAGAGCACCGGCGTTGTAGAGGTTGATCCAGTAGGCCAACGCCTCAGCCCTGCTCAACGTATCGGGGTCGGTCGTTTCGAGAGTCTTTCGGTAGCGGTCGAGGTTGCCGCGTTCAGCGGCCAGTCCCACGACTCCCTGGTCGGCAAGGACGTCGAGGACGCCGCGCAGCTGATCGTGCATCACCTCGCCCGTACCCGTCGGGCGCGGCCGACTCACCCGCATAGCGCGAATGACTGAGAAGGCAACCGAAATCGGGTTTGGTGAATCCATGTCGACAAGCAACCGCTGACGGCGAGAGGTTGTTCCCTGCCCCATCAGATAGCTGACAAAGTGAGTCAGTTTTTGCTTAATCAGAAGTGGGAGCGGTCGACTGGGGGTGTAAGCGTTGACATGGATGTTGACGGTTTGTGTAACGCACGTCCTACAAGGAGGTACCACAGTGCGTATTAATCAGAATATTGCGGCATATAACTCGTACCGCAATCTGTCCGCGACCAATACCCAATTGGGTAAGTCGC
>JAAETI010000815.1 GCA_024228555.1 bacterium
CGCCACCTTCCCAACTAAGGAGACGTGCACCAAACCCGGGATGCTTCAATGTGCCGATACCGGACGGATGGGGAAATGCTCGTTCCTGCGTTGTGTTTGGCGATCTGCGCGCTATGTGGTTGAGCAAGACGAGGGTATTGATAGGTCAATATGTTGACCTATAATGGAACCCATGAGCGACACCCTCCCATTCTCGGAAGTCAAGACACATCTCTCTGAGCTAGCCGACCGAGTTGAAACCGAGCACGACCGAATCCTGGTGACCCGAAACGGCCGGCCCTCGTTTGTGCTCATGAGTCCCGACGATCTGGAGTCCCTCGAGGAGTCACTCGACATCCTCAGAGACGATGAACTGATGAAGTCGTTGCGACGCTCACGCCAAGAAGCCTCCCAAGGTAAGCGACTTCGCCTCTCAGATCACGTCTGAGGTGACTTCGTGTATGAAGTCGAGATAACCCCTGAGGGTCTGCGCCACCTCAACCAACTCCCGGTCAAGGTTCGCAATGCGGCCCTAGCGGCGATCTTCGGGCCCATCGCTGAGAATCCCCAGCGGCTAGGGAAGCCGTTGCTCGGTGAACTCGAGGGGCTCTACTCCGCACGGCGCGGTGACTACCGCATCATCTACGAGATATTCGCAGACCAAGAAACCGTTCTAATCCACAGAATCCAGCACCGTCGCGACGTCTACCGACCACGGTGATCGACCAGCGCGATACGTGAAGAAGTGTTGGTCTTCGAGAGCGGCCAGAAGGCGAACATCCCGCCGGCACCACTCCGAGTAACCATCGTGCCGAGCGGCAAGTGCCGATCCCGGACACATCGCGCTTGGCGTGTTATCGCTCGCGATTTGGTGATCTGGGCGGGAAGGTCAGCGGCGCCGAGGTGGGGAACACACCTTCCCTACTCCGGAGTGCCTTGATGCGCGCCTTCGATCAGGGCGGTAGCCTCTCGTGCGTATGGCAGACGACAAGGATTCAGTCCGGTA
>JAAETI010000816.1 GCA_024228555.1 bacterium
GTGTGGCGCTCGATGTCAGACTCTGGGACCGGCCAGCGCCGAATGCCGGAGGGTACTTTCACCTTCACGAGGGTGCGTCCGTTGTCCGGCCTGGACGACGTCACCGCGATCCAGGTCGGTGGGGAGCGAGGTTTGGTCTCCCCCCAAGACTACTCCTGGTGGCTCGTCTCCAGAGTGACCCGGCCCCAGCTGCGGACCTATTACCTGGCTTCGACGGGACCTTATCAACTCATCTTCGGAGGATTGACCGCCTTGCTCGCGTTGGCCAGCGCTTTGCTGAGCTACGGCATTGGAGCACGCCGAAAGGCCAGAGCCGAGATGCGCCTGCAGATGGCGGCGCTTGCCGCAGCGGCCAATGGGATCGTGATCACCGACCGCGAGGGGACGATTCTGTGGGTCAACTCGGCCTTTGCCAAGCTCACCGGCTACTCGGCGAGTGAAGCGATCGGCCAGAATCCTCGCCTGCTGCGTTCCGACCGCCATGGTAGTGAAGTGTTCAAGGTGCTGTGGAGCACGGTCCTCGAGGGTCGAGTGTGGCGTGGCGAGCTGATCAACCGGCGTAAGGACGGTAGTCTCTACAACGAGGAACAGATCATCACGCCGCTGGTCGATCGAGACGGCAGGGTCTCGCACTTCATCGCGATCAAGCAGGACATCACCGGCCTCAAGAGCGCTGAGGACGCGCTGAGATATCGCGTTCAGGTCGAGGACCTGGTAGCCAGGATCTCGACCCGGTTCATCCAAC
>JAAETI010000817.1 GCA_024228555.1 bacterium
ACGCTCGGGGGGCGATCAATTTCTTCATCGTCGAAACAGGGGCAACAGGGCTCGAGATCGGTGCCCCTGAGCGCAAGAACGGGGCCCGGGGTATCCCATCCTGTCCGCTGTTCTTCGATGACTGCTTCGTCCCAGCCGACTCCATGCTTGGCCAACCGGGACAGGGGTTCTCCTCGGTGATGGAGGCGTTCAGTGTCTCGCGGCCCATCATCGCCGCCCGCGGGGTAGGCCTGGCCCAGGGAGCACTCGACCATGCCTTGGCCTTCGTCGGCGAAAGGGAGGCGTTCGGTCAAGCCGTTGCCCAGTTCCAGGGCATCCAGTGGATGCTTGCCGACATGGCCATCCAGATCGAGGCGGCTCGGGGCCTGGTCTACAAAGCAGCGGCGGCCGCGGACACTGGTGTCCGGGGCAAGGAATTGGGACAGCTGGCGGCCATAGCCAAGTGTCATGCCACCGACACGGCCATGATGGTCGCCCAGG
Organism: bacterium; assembly: GCA_024228555.1. Taxonomy (GTDB): domain Bacteria; phylum Actinomycetota; class Acidimicrobiia; order Spongiisociales; family UBA5794; genus JAAETI01. The sequence continues at coordinate 481 of JAAETI010000817.1, forward strand.
ACGCAGTCCAGCTGTTCGGAGCGGCAGGGATCTCCGACGACTACCCGATCAACCGATACTTCCGCGACGCCAAAGTACTCCAGATCGTCGAGGGCACGAACCAGATCCAAC
>JAAETI010000818.1 GCA_024228555.1 bacterium
CCGAGTGCGTAAATGATCGTCGCATCGATCTGCAACGCAATGCCCGCCTCGAGACGGTTCGTGATGACGGAAGCGACGACCGGCCGTTCCTCGTCGAGCTTCACTTCCTTCTCGATAAGTGAGGCAATGATCAAGCCGTCGTATTCATCGAGACCCATCTCCTCTATGACGCTCCAGTCCATACTCGAGAGACGTGTTGCCAGCGTGTCGACCATCGCACCAAGGATCTCGGCGGGACCGGCCTCTCGACGGAACTCATATGTGTCAGGCGCTAACAGCCCTTCCCAGCGGATGATCTCGTCATAGCCTTCTGGGGCTTCCTTGGGCAGATAGGGCGAATCGATGGTCCCATTGGTCAGCGGGGCTTCCAGCTGAGTCCGCGTGTACCCCGTTTGCACCGATAGCGATTCAAGGATCTCCTCGATACCTAAGCCTTCGATCACAGTTACTCGGTACACATCGGCGGGTTCTGGACCTTCGACAAGAATATCGATTAGATCATCGGTATCAGTGCCAGTGACCAGCAGATACTCGCCGGCCTTCAGTTGGTCGGCAACGCCCTGGCTGCGCACCGCCGATTCGAAATCGGCTGGATCGCCGATAACGCCCTCTTCGACCAATGCAGCCGCGATGGCGCTCGCTGACGATCCCGCCGCGATATCAACCTCGACCTCGAGACCTTCCTCGATGAGAATCGTGCCCGTCGACTCATTGCTGATGCCCGAGGCGAGATTGCGCGCAATCGAGGTCAGCAGCACAAAGCTGAGCAAGATCACTATCGCTACCACGAAGAGTTGGATGAGACGCACCTGCCACGAGGTGTCACGAGGTGGCTGATAATCAGGAGTCATCGTTCGACCTGGTATCCAAATAGCCCTGCAACATCATCGCCGCGGCGACTTTGTCGATCGTTTCCCGTCGTTGCCGACGGCGCATTCCGCCCTCGATTAGGGCCGATTCCGCTTGCACCGTTGTGAACCTCTCATCAAAGAAAGAGATATCGCACCCAGTGGCAGCACTGACCGCGGTACCAAGCTCTCTGGCTTTGACTGCAGCCGGGCCTTCCTCACCTGACAAGGATGTAGGCAACCCGACGACCACAGTCTTTACTTCGTACTCCTCACACAGATCTCTAATAGCGGCGATTACATCGCCCTGCTTTCTATCGAGAACTACGTGCGGTTGCGCGATGATACCGATGGGGTCGGACAAAGCGACACCTATGCGCCGTTCGCCGGGATCGAGGCCGAGAACGCGGGTCAGGATCAGACTCCCTGCAGCGCGGTTCTAGCGGCGTCACGAGCGACCTCGAGAGCCGCTTCGATCTCGTCGCCCTTTGGTCCGCCTGCCTGCGCCAGCTCTGGGTCCCGGCTTCCGCCGCCGCCTACGACTCTGGCTGCAGCTCCCGTTATCTCGCCCGCCGAGATACCGGCAGCAACAAGATCATCGGTGGCGAATGCGAGCAGCGCCGCCTTGCCGCCTACATTCGAGCCAAAGACACCAATCCCCGAGGAGATCCGGTCTCGTATCTGGAAGGCAAGCGCCCGCAGCTCGTCCGGCGACGCTCCATCTTGGTTAACGACGACCAGCGTGTGACCATTGTGCTCCTCGGCGCCGTCCAGAACGTTGCCTGCCGTCTCGGTACGCGCTTCCGCTTCGAAGTCGGCAATTCGCTCTTCCTGATCCTTGAGCCGCAGCGTCAGGTTCCGAGCTGCATCAACGACTCCGCCCTCTTGAACCCGCAACATCGAGGCGGTATCCCGCAGCTGATTGCGAATCCCGATGAGGTGCTCGTATCCGGCGACACCGGTGAGCGCCTCCACTCGTCGAGTGTTAGCGGCCACGGAGCCCTCCGAAACCAACACCAGTGGGCCGATCTGCCCCGTTGTGTGGACGTGGGTTCCACCGCAGAACTCGGTCGAGTAGTCACCGGTCTGCACCACACGCACCCGCTCGCCGTACTTGTCGCCGAAGAAAGCGAGAGCCCCCATCCTTTCGGCTTCGTCCTTGGATGTCTCGATAGTCGTCACACCCGCATTCTCCACAACACGCTCATTGACTGCCTGCTCGATGCCAAGCAACTCGTCCGGTTCGACAGCCTTGAAATGGCTGAAGTCGAACCGCAACCGGTTCTCCGCAACCAGCGACCCCTCCTGGTGGACGTGCTCACCCAGAACCTCACGCAATGCCCAATGCAGCAGATGAGTGCCGCTGTGGTTCTTGCGGATCCGCTCCCGGCGCGTCCTCGCGATGGACGTCTCGGCATCCTGACCCACCTGCACGTGGCCGGCAGTGACGGTGCCCCTGTGGCCATGGACCCCAGGAATGGCTAGTTGGGTATCGCCGACCTCGATGATCCCAGTCTCGGTCCTGATCACCCCGGTGTCACCAACCTGGCCCCCCGATTCCGCATAGAACGGGGTCCGGTTCAGGAATAGCTCAACATCCTGCCCTTCCTCTGCCCGCTCGATTGGGTCACCTTCGCGAACAAGCGACAGGACACGGGCGGTTCCGGCTTCGGCGTCGTATCCGATGAAGTCGGTGCCATCGAGGTCGCGCACCAGGGCGCGGTACTCATCGCTGATCTCGGAGCCGCCACCACTCTTGTAATTGGCGCGCGCTTGCTCCTTCTGCGCATCCATCATGCGCTCGAATTCCTCGAGGTCCAGCCGGAAACCGCGCTCGGCGAGAATCTCTTGCGTCAGCTCGCGCGGAAAACCATGGGTGTCATGCAGTTTGAAGGCGACATCGCCCGCCAGAGTTGCGCCGTCCGCAAGTGGTTCGAGGGCCTCGTCAAGCAGACGGTGACCCGACTCCAACGTGCGCCGGAAGCGTCCTTCCTCCCGTTCGGCCATTTCCAGGATGGCATCACGCTTGTCGGCGAGGTCGGGGTAGGCCTCGCTCATCGCGTCAACGGTCGCGTTGACCAGGACGGGCATGATGTTGTCCTTGGCTCCGAGGAGCACACCGTGGCGTACCGCCCTCCGCAGCAGCCGGCGCAACACGTACCCGCGTCCCTCGTTTGAAGGCACGACTTTGTCGGCGATCAAGAAAGTCACTGCCCGACCGTGGTCCCCAAGGATGCGCAGACTCACATCGCTGCGCTCATCCGACTCAAAACGTGCCCCTGTCGCCTCCTCAGCGGCCGCGATAACAGAGCGAAGCTCATCGGTCTTGAAGACGCTGTCAACGCCTTGCAGCACGGTGGCCAGTCGCTCCAGGCCGGCCCCCGTGTCGATGTTCTTGGCAGGGAGGTCGCCGACGACGTGATAAGGCTCGTCTTGCACGTTTTGCATGAAGACAAGGTTCCAGATCTCCATGAAGCGTTCGTCGTCTACTTCGGGGCCGCCGTCAAGCCCATGCTCGGGGCCCTTGTCAAAGAAGATCTCAGACGATGGTCCGCACGGCCCTGGAACACCCATCTGCCAGAAGTTGTCTTTGTCCATCCGCTGCAGACGGTTCGGGTTGATGCCAACGTCGTCGATCCAGATCTCGGCGGCTTCGTCATCCGAGTTGTGGACGGTGAACCAGAGACGCTCCGGGTCAAGCCCGAGACCATCGGTCACGAGCTCATAAGCCCAGGGAATGGCCTTCTCCTTGAAATAGTCACCAAACGAGAAGTTGCCAAGCATCTCAAAGAGGGTGAGATGGCGTGCGGTAGTTCCGACGATATCGATGTCGGCGGTGCGCCCGCATTTCTGCACGCTGACAGCACGAAGATACGGAGGTACTTCCTCACCCAGCAGATAGGGCTTGAAAGGCACCATCCCGGCCACGGTGAGGAGCAGCGTCGGGTCGATGGGAATCAGCGATGCGCTGGGCACCACCGTATGGCCGCGCTCGGCGAAGAACGATTCGAAAGTCTTGCGGATTTCTTGGCTATTCATTGCGGGCAACAATAGTGGCGTCGGCTACACGCCATCTTCGAGGAGGGCAGCGCAGCGTTCGACGAGATTGGCGAAGGCAACCTCCTGTGCGGTGGCGCTGGCGAGATCCTTTATCTGAGCAGTGCCGGCTTCCCACTCCCTGTCGCCGACCACGATGGCCAGTCGATGTCCACGACGATCCGCATACTTCATCTGTGCACCCAGCTTGCGGGGTTCCGGATACAGCTCCACAGACAGGCCCGCCTTGCGTAGCCGTTCGGCGAGGGAGAGATAGTCGTTGATCCGGTCCTTGGCGAAGTATGGAATGAAGACGTCGGCCGTCGCCCCACGATCGTCGATCAAGCCCAATTCATCGATGGCAGCCATAAGTCGGTCAACGCCGAGTGACCCGCCGATCCCCGGCAATCGCTGCTTTGTGTACAGCGACGCGAGGTCGTCGTAGCGACCACCGGAGCAAACACTCCCGATGCTGGGAAGATCCTCAAGGAACGTCTCAAATACCGTCCCTGTGTAATAGGTAAGCCCCCGCGCAATGCTGACATCTAGCCGGACACGGGAGTCGGCAACACCGGCAGCCCTGACTCCTTCGAGGACGGTCTTGATGGCAGCCAGCCCGGTGACCGCATGCGGTGATTCGCCGACGATGGCGGGAAGCGCGGCTAGCACCTCGTCGTTGGTTCCACGCAGTTCCGCCAACGCCAGAATCGCGTCTGCCTGTTCTGAGGTGGCCGCAGAACTCTCGTGCAACTCCGCACGGACGGCGTCAGCTCCGATCTTTGGCAGCTTGTCGAGTGCACGTAGTACCGATGCGCCCCGTTCGAGGAGCCCAAGTCTCTCGAGCAGTCCGTTGAGTAGATCGCGGTTGTTGAAATGGATCTTGAAGTCGGAGATGTCCAAAGCCACAAACAGGTCGTGCACGACGACCAGGGTCTCGACGTCGGCAACCAGGCTCTCGGTTCCTATCGTATCGAAGTCAAACTGCACGAACTCGCGATAACGCCCCCGTTGCGTGTTCTCCCCCCGCCACACCGGGCCAACCTGATACCGCTTGAACGGCGTACCCAGCGTGCCGACATGCTGAGCGGCGAATCGTGCCAATGGCACGGTCAGATCAAAACGCATCGCTACATCGCGGCCGCCGTTGTCCTCAAAGCGGTACATCTGGCGGTCGGACTCTTCGCCGCCTTTGCCGAACAGGATCTCGCTGTACTCGAGAACCGGCGTCTCGATCGGCACAAAACCAAATGAGCGATAGACCGAGCGGGCGACCTCGAGGACCCGTTCGCGGGCTGCCATGGGGACAGGCAGATAGTCGCGGAAGCCTTTGAGGGTTCTTGGTTGGATGATGCTCATCTGGTGGCCTCTCCGTCCGACTTCACGGCGTCCGCCGCGTTGTCCAGGAGATTGGCCACACCCCTCAGCCCGGAATTGGCAAGGTTGCGCGGCGTCATCCGATCCCGCGCCTTTCTGACCACATTGGCGAGGTAGGTAAATATCCCAACCGACGCAGCGGCGCCCATCACGAACCAACGGATTCTCAAGAACATGGGTTAAGACTACCTTCGTGCTCTCTTGCCAAGTCTGGCATCAATCTCTGCAAGCCGCTCCTTGAATCGTGCCTCATGCCCGTGACTCCCTGGTTGATACACAATCGCTGTGATCGCCTCATCCGGTAGATACTGTTGCTCGAGGACCCCGGTCGGATCGTCGTGCGGGTATAGATAGCCGACCCCATCGCCGAACGCCTTCTGACCTTCGGCCGCCGCACTGCGGAGGTGGGGCGGAACAGTCGCACCAGGTGTTTGCTCAAGCAAGTCCCGAACGTTACCAATGGCTTTCGTGATCGAGTTCGACTTCGGTGCAACCGCTAGGTAAATGGTGGCATGCGAGAGCGCGTACGCTCCCTCAGGGAGACCTATGAGCTCGATCGCACGGAAGGCGTCGGTCGCCACTCGGAGCCCGTTGCTGTCGGCAAGACCAATGTCCTCAGACGCCAGGATCACAAGGCGGCGCGCAATGAACTTCGGGTCCTCCCCCGCCTCGATCATCGTGTGCAGCCAATACATGGCCGCATCTGGATCCGAACCCCTCACGCTCTTGATGAAGGCAGAAATCACGTCGTAGTGACGATCGCCGCCCTTGTCGTAGCGGATAACCCGCCGCTGCAGTGCTTCGGTGACATCGTCCACCTCAACGATGTTTCGTCCCGAACCGCGCACGATGGCGGCGGCGACGTCGAGAGTGTTGAGCGCAAGCCGGGCATCTCCGCCCACCCGCTCTGCGATGACGTCGGCCACCCCATCGGCGACCTCAATCTCACCGCCGAGACCACGCATCGCATCGGTCCTGGCGGCATCGATAACTCCAACGATGTCCTCGGGCTCGAGCGCCTCGGTTCGGAAGACGGTGCACCGCGAAATCAACGGCGAATTCACTTCGAAGAACGGGTTCTCGGTTGTCGCTCCGACGAGCACGATCGTCCCGTCTTCTACGCCCGGCAGCAGGGCATCTTGCTGCGACTTGCTGAATCGATGGATCTCATCGAGAAACAGGACCGTTCGACCCAAATCATCCTCGAGCCGTTGCCGGGCACTTGCCAGAATCGCCCGAACGTCCTTTACCCCTGCAGAGGTTGCGGAGAGTTCCGCAAAACGAGCTTCGACCGCCTTCGCAGTGAGCCGGGCCAGAGTCGTCTTGCCCGTGCCGGCCGGGCCCCACAGAATCAAGGACGTTGGTTTACCGGAGTCAAGAAGCGCTCGGAACGCCGTCCCTGGTCCGACAAGATGTTGCTGTCCGGCGACCTCGTCAAGCGACCTGGGTCTCATCCGAGCGGCTAGGGGGGCCGCGGTGAAGCGACGATCCTCGCGTTGCTCGGCAAACAGGTCATCCTGTGACGTCATGAGTCGCTGGTCGTGTCGGACCAGGCCGCTCTCACCTCGGCACGCACATCGATGCCAAGCTCCTCGAGTTGTGTGTCTGCGACGACACCGGGAGCACCGGTCAGAGGATCTGCACCGGTCTGCGTCTTGGGGAACGGCATGACCTCACGGATGTTCTGTTCGTTCTGCAGAATGGAGACGAACCGGTCAACCCCAATCGCAAATCCGGCGTGAGGTGGTGTTCCGTAGCGCAGCGCCTCGAGGAACCAGCCAAAGCGGGCCTGAGCTTCGTCCGCTGAGACACCCAGGATCTCGAATACCTGGGACTGCAACTCGGGGTCGTGGATCCTCACGCTGCCCGAGCCAAGCTCGGCGCCGTTGAGAACCATGTCGTACGAACGCGATACCGCAGTTTCCGGCGAGTTACGCATCTCAGCAACGTCGAGTGGCGCCGTGAATGGATGATGAGCGGCCACAAAGCCACCCTCAGCTGTTCTCTCGAACACAGGGAAGTCAACGACAAAGAGGAATTCGAGATCGTCATGGTTGTCGGGGCGACCCAAGCTGAGTCTCAGCTCGCCGAGCACGGCAGCGGCCTTGGCGACCTCATCGGCGACGATCAGCAGTGCATCACCTGGCTTGCCATCCATTGTGGCGGCGATCCCTGACAACTCAGCCTCACTCAAGAACTTCGCCACGGGTGAGCGCAAGCTGCCGTCCTCTTCCACAACCATCCACACGAGACCTTTGGCTCCCAAGTCCTGAGCTTGCGCTACCAGCTTGTCGAATCCGGCCCGGGACAGGCCCTGATCGCCAGCATTGATGCCGCGAACAGTTCCACCATCGGCGAGAGTCGCCGCAAACGCACGGAATTCGGAGCTTGCAAACACCTCGCCAAGATCAACAATTTCCATCCCAAACCTGACATCCGGTTTGTCGGTCCCATATCGGGCTATTGCATCGGCATACGTCATGCGCGGTATTGGGTGTGGAATGTCGATGCCGCGTACGTCCTTGACGACACGCGTGACGATCGCCTGCAAAGTGTCGAGAACATCGTCTTGGTCCCAAAACGATCCCTCGAGGTCGAGTTGGGTGAACTCGACCTGGCGATCTGAACGAAAGTCCTCATCGCGGTAGCAGCGGGCCACCTGGTAGTAGCGCTCAACCCCAGCCACCATGAGCAACTGTTTGAAGAGCTGCGGGGACTGAGGAAGTGCATAAAACTGGCCGGGGCGAAGTCTGCTCGGCACCAGCATGTCACGGGCGCCTTCGGGTGTTGAGACTACCAACGTGGGGGTTTCAACTTCGAGGAAGTCGAGGTCATCGAGGACATGACGCATGGCGCGGATTGCGGTCGAGCGTGACCGCAGATTGTCTGCCATTCGATCGCGGCGCAGGTCTAGGTAGCGATATTGCAGGCGACGTCCCTCGTCCGCATCAAAGCGCTCATCGACCTGGAACGGCAGGGTGTCCGCTGTGGACAGCACCTCCAGCGAAGTCCCGCCGACCTCAACCTCACCTGTCGGCATGTCTGGGTTGACGGTACCTTCGAGACGTGGCCGCACCACACCCTTCACCATGATGCAGAACTCATTCCGAAGACGGCGCATTACTTCCTCGGACGCTGGAGCATCATCCGGATTCAGCACCACCTGCACGTGACCTGAGGCATCACGAAGATCGAGGAACACGACGCCACCGTGGTCACGCCGTCTTGCGATCCAACCGGCAAGATGGACCTCGTTGCCAATATCGCTCGCCCGGAGGTTTCCTCCGTGAGCGTTCCTGTACTTCGCCATTGTTTCCTCTTTGTAAGTCGATGCACCTCACCGACTTTCTCAGAGATCAACCAAGAAGGGATTGGTGAGGCGTTCGCGCGAGATCGTAGTCGCCGGACCGTGACCTGGGAGAACCGCGGTGGCATCGTCCAGAGTGAGCACCCGCTGCTGCATAGACTGCATCAATGCCGCATAGTCACCGCCGGGAAGGTCCGTCCGCCCAATGGAGCCCGCAAACAACTGATCACCGGAGAACAGCAAACCCTCGTCAGCAACATGGAAGCAACAATGACCCGGTGTGTGCCCTGGAGTGTGCAGCACGCCAAAGTCGATACCGGCTAGCTGCAGCGTCACCCCATCTTCGGGGCTGACCCATGTTTCCGGCGGGTCGAAATCACCATTCAGCCACTCGGGAAGTGTGCCTCCAAAAAGGGACCGAAGTTGTGCCATCGGCTCTGCTGCCAACCACTCATCGTCCGGGTGCAGGTAGGCGTTGATCTTCCACTGATCGGCGACGCGGCCGGCGCCTCCGGCATGGTCGATATGGGCGTGCGTCAGCAGCAACGCCTGGGGAAATAGATCGTTGGCGGCAAGAAGGGCAGCAACGCCCTCGAGGTCGGGAGGTGCATCTATCACTACACACGGTCCGCCGCGTTCCGGTGCGATCACATAACAGTTGGTTTCGGCGAGCCACAGCGATCGGCTGTCTACAACGAGCGTCACGTTGCAGGTCCCTGCGGCACGAGGCGATACGCATCGAAGACACCCTCGACACGTCGTGCTTCAGCGATGACACGCTCCAGCTGGGGCGGGTCGGACAGCTCCACTTCGAACCGGAGAATCGCCACACGATCTCGCCCAGTTGCCGATGACGCTGCGTGGATATTTCCACCGTGGTCCGAGATCACTTCGGTCACATCACGCAGCAACCGGGGACGGTCTAGTGCCTCGATCTGCACCCACGAGAAGAACGATCCGGTGTGTTTGATGTCCCAGCTCACCTCGATGATGCGTTCGGCACGTTCTCCGAGCGCACCGATATTGGCACAGTCGGTGCGGTGCACCGACACTCCCCTACCTACCGTGACAAAACCCATGATCTCGTCACCCGGTACAGGAGCGCAGCACCTGGCGACACGAACCAGCATTTCATCCATTCCCTCAACGATGATGCCGCCGGTGGGACGGCGATCTCGAGGTCGCGGTGGTGGGCTCAGCAGGTCTTCGTTATCGGTGCCGATTCCATGGAGCCGCTCCAGGCGGGAAATCACCGTCAACGGGCTTAGCCGTCCGTCGCCGACCGCAATGTAGAGAGCATCGACTTCGTGGAACCCGCACTCGACGGCGACCGGAAGGAGTGCTTCGTCTCGCTTGAACTTGTCGACCGGCAGCGGCGATCGGCGCAACGCACGCACAATGGCTTCTTTGCCGTCGTGCAGCGAAGTCTCGCGGCGCGCTCGTGTGTACCACTGACGTATCTTGGTCGAGGCTCGGGATGACTTGACGAACTCCAGCCAGTCGCGGCTGGGCCGGGCATCTGCCGCCTTCGTCGTGATTATCTCGACGATGTCCCCCGACTGCAGCTCAGAGCTGAGGGGCACCAGCTTTCCGTTGACCTTTGCACCGACGCAGCGGTGACCAACGTCGGTATGAACCCTGTATGCGAAGTCAACAGGTGTCCCACCCCGCGGCAGCACATGAACGTTGCCCTTCGGAGTCAACGCAAACACCTCGTCGGCGTACAGATCAAGTTTCAGGTGTTCGAGGAATTCCTGTGGATCCGTCGACTCCTCCTGCAAGAACCGCAGATCGGCGATCAGCTGCGGGTCCGTGGTCTGGTCACCATCTTTGTAGCGCCAGTGAGCGGCGATTCCGTACTCAGCTCGCGAATGCATGTCGTAGGTACGTATCTGGACCTCCAGGGCCTTGCCATCAGGCCCGAGCACAGTTGTATGCAGGCTCTGGTACAGGTTGAACTTCGGCATCGCTATGTAGTCCTTGAACCTCCCCTGGATTGGCGCCCACAGGGTGTGGATCAAGCCAAGCACCGCATAACAGTCACGAACCTCGTTGACGAGAACGCGGACTCCGATGAGATCAAAGATCTGCTCGAATTCCAGACCGCTCGCCATCATCTTGCGGTAGATCGAGTAGAGGTGCTTGGGACGCCCGGTCACGGTCGCATCAATTCCCTGGGCACTGAGTTCGTCGTGCACCTGCTCAATCACCTGCTCGACATCGGCCTCTCGCTGCGGGGCACGCCGTCGGATCAAGTCTTCGATCTCTGACATCCGCTTGGGATAGAGCTCGCGGAAGCAAAGGTCTTCCATCTCATGCTTGATCTCCTGCACCCCAAGCCGATGCGCGAGCGGGGCGTATACCTCGAGAGTTTCGAGCGCGATGCGGTGGCGTTTCTCTTCAGGAAGGGGCCCAAGCGTTCTCATATTGTGGAGTCGATCTGCAAGCTTGATGAGAAGGACACGAATATCCTTCGCCATCGCGATCGCCATCTTGCGAATGGTGGCCGCCTGGTGCTCCTCGCGGGAGGAAAAACGGATTCGATCGAGTTTGGTGACACCGTCGATGAGATGGGCGACCTCGTCGCCGAACTGTTCTGCGGTGTCTTCGATCGAGACTTCGGTGTCTTCAACCGTGTCGTGGAGGATCGCAGCCACCAAAGTGGCCTCATCCATTCCGTAGCTAGCGAGAATCTCTGTGACGATCAGTGGATGGGTGATGAAGGGATGGCCCGACCTCCGCATCTGACCGGCATGAGCGTCGAACGCAACCTGATAGGCCGCATCGATCTCGGCGACGCTCGCCCCGTGATAGTGGCTGAGAAACTCTTCTTTGACCCGCGCTAAGTGAATCTCTGGTTCGGTCTCAACCGTCTCAGGAAGCGCCATACCTCACCACTGCGTGGACATCTACGCCGCCCATCCGTTCCCTGCCGCCGAGGAATGCCAACTCCGCCAGCACAGTAAAACCGACAACATGAGCGCCAAGAGCACGGATTAGATCCGTCGATGCCCGGCCTGTCCCTCCGGTTGCGAGCACGTCATCGACGACGAGTACGTTGTCGTCAGGCGTAGCAGCGTCCCGGTGAATCTCGACACGATCCGTGCCGTACTCAAGGTCATAGACCTGGTGGTGTACGTCGTGGGGAAGTTTCCCCGGCTTGCGAACCGGGATGAAACCAGCCCCCAAACGAAAAGCTATAGGTGCGGCGAAGATGAACCCGCGCGCCTCGACACCGACCACTTTCGTGATCCCGCTGTCGCGGAACGGTTCGATCATCGCGTCCACGGCGTCGTTGAAGGCGCCGTGGTCGCCGAGAAGCGGGGTGATATCCTTGAACACTATGCCGGGCTCTGGAAAATCCGGAACATCACGGATAAACGAGCGCATTCTGTTTTCAATCACGACAACATCCTACCGGTGCCGACTGCGTTTCTTGGGAGCACGGGGGGCGGCACCTGTTGAGCGTTCCTCGGTGGCCATCGCTGTAGCCGCCTCCGCAGCCGTGAGAGTCGTCTCTCCGGACCGTCGCCGCGCCCTGCGTTCCATCCTTTGCCACTCCGGTTCCCGCTCTTTCCACTCGGTCAGCAGCGGGGTTGCAATGAAGATCGATGAGTAGGTCCCGGCCGCAATACCAATGAACAATGCAAGGGCAAACTCGCGCAACGTAGCTGCACCGAGGAGGTAGGACCCGATCAAGAGCAAGCTTCCGATCGGCAGCAGCGACGTCAGCGAGGTATTCAGCGAACGCATCAGCACCTGATTCATCGAGAGATTGGCAATCTCCGTGAATGTATGGCGGCTGCCGAGTTCATGGACGTTCTCGGTGATCTTGTCGAACACAACCACGGTGTCGTACAGCGAGTAGCCGAGGATCGTGAGAATCGCGATGACCGTTGATGGGGTTACCTCAAAACCCACAATTGAGTAAATCCCCGCGGTGATGATCAGATCGTGGAACAGCGCCGCAAGTGCGGTAGCAGCCATTTTCCATTCGAATCGCCACGTAATGAACAGAGCGACGACAATTAGGAATATGACCAGGGCTTCGATAGCCCGCCTGGTGATTTCCGAACCGAACGTCGGCCCGACGGCCGCAACCGATGCTTCGTTTGGTGTCACCCCTGCAACGCCGGAGACGGTTGCGAGCAGCTCGTCACGATCTTCAACAGTGAGTGCCTCAGTCTGCACAACGACCGTCTCGGATCCATCTGGCTCTGTTCTCAGCTGGACGCGAGCGCCGGACTGGCCGATCTCGGAGAGACCGTCACGAAAGTCACCGACGTCGGCCGCAGCCGCGTTGGGTGCTTCGACGATGGTTCCTCCGGTGAAGTCGACGCTGCCATCGAGACCGCGGACCACCAGAGAGAGAAGCGACACAGCGATCAGAACTGCCGAGAGTATGAAGAACCGTCGACGGTTCCTCACGAAGTCGAACTCCGTTTCGCCGCGATAGAGATCGCCCCACAGACTCATGTCGCCACCTCCTGCTGTGCCGGTCGGCCCATCGCACCGCGCACGCTCAAGGCACCGCCCTCACCGAATCGGCTGCGCACCAGAAGCTGTGCGGCGGGCCTGGTGTAGTAGTACGCCACGAACACGTCGATGATTGTTGCCAAGCCAAGCGTCAATGCAAACCCCTTGACCGGGCCGATGGCGAGAAGCCACAGCAAAGCAGACCCAACGAGAGTCACGGTGTCTGCGGTCACGATCGTGTGAAATGCCCGCTTGAATCCGTAGTCCACCGCGGGGCGTAGAGCCCTGCCGCGCCGGTGCTCTTCCTTGATCCGCTCGAAGAAGACGATGTACGAATCGGCGGTGATCCCGATCGAAACGATGATGCCGGTAACACCGGCGAGGGTAAGCGTTGTCCCTTGGAACTCGCTGAGAAGAACAATGATCCCGATGAGGAGCGACCCGAAGATCGTGAAACCAACCACCGCCACCAGACCGAGGATTCGGTAGTAGGCCACCAAGGCAACGGCCACCAGTAGGAGACCGGCCAGACCAGCGTACAGCCCGGCCTGCAACGAGTCAGAGCCGAGGCTGGCAGATACCGAACCTTCGCTCTCTCGCTCGAACGTGGTGGGCAGCGCACCGTAACGAAGCACGGTGGCGAGGTCTTCAGCCTCGCGCTGGGAATCGCTGCTGCTGCCGAGGGTGATGACAACGCTGTCGGCCTCGAGAACGTCACCGGGGGCTACATCCTGGGCGATGGAAGGAGCCGAGATCACGTTACCGTCGAGGACGATTGCCATCTGACGTCTGGGATCGCCATATGTGTAGGTGGAAAGCTCACCGGTTGCTGCTTCGAACTTGGCGCCACCTTCAGGGGTGAAGGAGGGGTCGACTGTCCATCCACCGCCGGCGCCGATTTGCACCCCGCCAAAACCGGGGGAAGCGCCAGTGAGATCGGCACCGCTCAGGAACGCGGGGCCCAGCTTGTAGACGAGGCTGGAGTCAGCGGCGAGGTAGACGATCTGAGACGGGTCATCCACGAGGCTGAGTCCGGTTTCCGGATCGATGTCGTCGGGGATGACAGGTGGCTGTGTGGTCGTGGTAGTCGTCGTTGTTTCACCAGGGGCTCCGGTCGTTGTTGTGGTGAACGACTCGGGCAGGGGCAGTGTCCCATCGAGGAATGCGGGGCTAATCACCTGGGCGTCGAGAACGGGACGGAATGTGAGCTGACCGGTCGTACCGACCGCGGCCAGCGCTCGCTCTCTGTCCTCAACGCCGGGAAGCTGAACGAGAATCCGGCGGTCGCCTTGCACGGAGATCTCGGGTTCTTGGACTGCGCCGAGGCTCTCGATGCGTTTCCGCATGGTTTCCACAGCTTGCTCCAGCACCTCGGGATCGGTGCCTTCGGGGGCGGCTAGCACGACGGAGAACCCGCCCTGCAGGTCCAATCCCAGTTTGGGTGATGCGCCGGTGCTCAACATGGCAGCGGCAGAACCCCAGGCAAGGACAACGACGAGGATCAGTGAGATCCAAAGGGGGCGGCGATTCACTCTTGGTTTTCTCCCAGTTTCTCTGCGATTGCTCGCATGGTGAGGTTGAGTTTGGTTCCGCCTCCAACATCAATGGTGGCTTCATCGCCGTCGATTGCGACGACTCGGCCGAGGATCCCACCGATCGTTCTCACCTGATCCCCAACCTCGATCGAGCCGCGCAGATTCTGCATCTGCTTTTGGCGCCGACGTTGCGGGAGGATGAGGGCCACATAGAAGAGACCACCAAAGATAAGCAGTGGCAGGAGTAGACCGAGCAACGAACCTGTTGCATCGTCTGCTGCCTCGTCTGTTGCAAGTAACAACCCTGTAAGGATCGCGTGGTACGGCACAAGAGCCTCCATTGGGAACCAAAGCCGAAACCACAAGGGTGGTCTCGGGCCGCCATAGGTTAGTGCGCTCAAGAATAAGCGCGAAGTTCAGCCCGTGCGTCGTGCTGCGATCGTCTCTCGGCGAAAATCCGAGTAGCGGCTTTCGGCTATTGCCTCCCTGATTCGACTCATGAGGTCGAGGGTGTAGGCAAGGTTGTGCACCGATAGCAACCGCGGCCCGAGAAACTCCTTCGTCGCAAACAGGTGCCGCACATAGCCTCTGCTGTAGCGACGGCACGCAACACACGTGCAGTCATCCTCGATCGGTGTGTCGTCATCAATCCACTCGGCGCGTTTGATGGAGAAGTCGCCGGTTCTCGTCAAGACCTTCCCGTGACGGGCCAATCTCGTGGGCAGCACACAGTCAAAGAGATCTGCACCCCTTGCTACGCAGTCGAGTATTCCTTCAGTGTCACCGAGACCCATTACGTACCTGGGGGCACTCTCGGGAAGCTCTGCCACCACCGCGCTCACCGCAGCGTTGCGTGCCGCCGGTTCCTCCCCGACGGACAGACCTCCGATACCAAACCCGGGGAACCCGAGCGCGGCCGTACCTGCAGCCGACCGCGCCCGCAGTTCTGGATCCGACCCACCCTGAACAATGCCCCACAGGGCTCGATCGCCCCTGGTCTTGGCGGCGACAGCGCGTTCGGCCCATCGCAACGTCCTGTCCATGGCCGCAATAGTGTCCTCCCGCGTTGCGGGTAGACCGATCAGCACGTCGAGGATCATGGCGACATCGGAGCCAAGCATCTCTTGGACAGCGACGGCGTGCTCCGGAGTGAGTTCAACACGAGCGCCGTCGTAGGTTGACCGAAACACCACACCATCTTCTGAGATCGTCGGGTTGAGGCTGAACACCTGATACCCACCCGAGTCGGTGAGAATCGGCCCGGCCCACGACATGAACCCGTGGAGTTCACCCAGGGCAGCAACCGTCTCCGCGGTTGGGCGCAGCATCAGGTGATACGTGTTCGCCAGCACCATCTCGGCCCCCACTCGCTCCAGGTCTTCCGCGTCGACGGTCTTGACGGTTCCCCTGGTTCCGACCGGCATGAAAGCCGGTGTTGCTACCTCGCCGTGCGATGTCCGCAAGACGCCGGAACGAGCCTTCCCATCGCCGGCCGTCTTTCCCCAAGTGACGCTCATCTGGAGTTCACAGGCTTCTCGATGAGCATGGCATCTCCAAAGGACAGGAAGCGGTAGTCGTTCGCAAGGGCGTGCTCATAAACCTCGCGCCAGCGATCCCCCAAGAGCGTCGCGATCATCACGATCAGGGTGGTGCGCGGTGCGTGGAAGTTGGTGAGCACAGCGTCGACGGCCTTCATTCGGTACCCGGGGCTGATGAACAGGGCAGTAGCTCCCCTTCCCTCACGGACGGTACCTTCGTCGTCGGCGGCGGTCTCCAGAGTTCGCACAACGGTCGTGCCGACAGCTACGACCCGTCCCCCACGCTGGCGAGCAGTACCGATCGCGGCGGCCGTTTCTGGCGGAACCGACCACGTCTCGGTGTGCATTTCATGATCGTCGATGACTGCAGTATCGATAGGGCGGAAGGTATCCAACCCGACCTCGAGATTGACCTCCGCAAGCTCCACGCCGCGCCCGGCAAGCGCTTCCAACAGTCGCGGAGTGAAGTGCAGCGCCGCCGTTGGCGCCGCCGCCGACCCGATCCTCTTTGCGAAGACTGTCTGGTACCTATCCGGATCCTCGAGATTGGTGTGAATGTATGGCGGTAGCGGCATCTCGCCGGCAATGGCGATGGCGGCTTCGATGTCATCATCTGTCGCGGTCAGCTTCACGGCTACCTCCCCGCGGACCGGTTCGCTGATGACCTCGCCGGAGATTGCCCCGAACTCCAACTGCGACCCAACCCGGATCCGACGTGCCGGCCGGATCAACGCTTCCCATCGTGACTCGTCGATCCGTCGCAGCAACAGCAGCTCTACGGCACCGCCGGTGGCCGGCTTGTGTCCGATGAGACGGGCCGCTCTCACCTTGGTTTGATTCACGACGACAAGGTCGCCGGGGTGGAGCAGATCTTCAAGATCGCAGAATCGGCGGTCCTCGAGCGGATCGGTACGCAATAGCCGTGCTGCATCGCGCGGCTCGATCGGAACCTGTGCAACCGCAGATTCCGGGAGGTGATAGTCAAAGAGATCGGTGTTCACGGGCGCCGAGAGTAGCGAGGTGTAGCGGCCCTCGTTTCTGTGGGACCACGATCGTTCGATTACTCTTCCCAGGCGTGACTACACCACCGAACCAAGCCAACGATGTCAGCCCCAGCTCCGTTCGTTTTCGAACAGGGGAAACGCTCGCCGAAGCCATCAATCGAGTAGTGCAAGAACAGTTCGCAATCACACTTGCGGTGATGACCACACAGCCGGACAAACGGGCTGCGGCGGTGCACGGCACCCGCAAAGCTGTGAAGCGGCTCCGGGCGATGCTTCGTCTGGTCCGCGACAGCATCTCGCTCGACTGCTACCACACAGACAACGCCATGCTGAAGCTGATCGCAGCCGAGCTGGGTCCTGTCCGTGACACCTGGGTTATGGCAGACGTTCTGGACCGTCTCCTCCCCCACAACCCGGAGACGTCGAGCACCGTCCTCAATCTGATCTCACGGTTGCAGGAACGCTACATCGCCGAATCCAAGGCCCTGTTGGAGAACAAGGCACAGATGAAGGCCATCGTCGAGCAGCTCGAACACGTGCGTGACCACAGCTACCACTGGACGATCGTATCTGGCGAGCACGACAAGCCGATTGCCCATGAGTTTGCCTCGATCGAGTTCGGGATTCAGCGGGTCTACAAACGAGGCCGACGGGGAATGCGCATCGTCGCCGACTCCCCAACCGACACCCTTCTCCACGTGTGGCGGAAGCGAGCCAAATACCTGCGGCACCAAGTCGAGGCGCTGAACGTTCTTGACCCTGTCCACATGCAAGAGCTCGAAAGCGAGCTCGAGCAGCTCACCGATCTACTCGGCGATGACCATGACCTAGCTGTACTGGTGGCCCGTTTCAACAACGACCCCGCCCTCGTAGACGGCCTCGAATTGGAAGGCATCCTCGAGGCGATCGGCCGGAAACGTCACGATCTCCAGGCTGAGGCAATCGTCATCGGACGCAAGCTCTTTGAGGATCCGTCCACGGACTTCATCGCCTATCTGCGAGGGATCTGGGACGACGGTTCGAACTTCTAGGGAATCAAGGTTCCTTGGCCGCCGGGGTCTGGCGGTGCCAGCCCAATGTGCTCATAGGCCCTGCTGGTAGCGATTCGACCTCGAGGTGTTCGCTGGATGAACCCCTCCTGCAGAAGAAACGGCTCGTAGGCGTCCTCGACAGTCTCGGGCTCTTCACCGACGGCAATAGCCAGTGTCGAAAGCCCGACGGGGCCGCCACCGAACTTAGTGATGATCGACTCGAGCACGGCGCGGTCGACCTTGTCGAGACCGGCATCGTCGACTTCGAAGACACGAAGCGCCTGCAATGCGGTTGGACCATCTACCACTCCATCTGATCGAACCGCCGCATAGTCGCGGACACGGCGCAGCAAACGGTTGGCGATCCGTGGCGTGCCCCGCGAGCGATACGCGACTGCGTCTGCACCGTCGGCTGTCACCTCGACGTCCAGAATCTCTGCAGATCGTACAACGATGCGAGCGAGGTCGGCAGAGTTGTAGTAATCGAGGCGCGCCACGTAACCGAAACGATCACGCAGCGGTGGCGCCACGCGGCCGACACGGGTGGTCGCACCAACCAACGTGAACGGTGGCAGGTCGAGCCGGATGGATCGCGCCGCGGGTCCCTTCCCTACGACAATGTCGAGCTGGAAATCCTCCATCGCCGGATAGAGCACCTCCTCCACCTGGCGGGGTAGGCGGTGGATCTCATCAATGAACAGCACATCGCCACGCTCGAGGTTGGTGATGACCGCTGCCAGGTCTCCGGGGCGCTCCAAAGCAGGACCACTCGTCGCCTGGAAATGTGCCTCCATCTCGATCGCAAGGATTCCGGCGAGCGAGGTCTTCCCCAAACCGGGTGGACCGGAGAACAAGACATGGTCGACAGACTCGCCACGTTGTTTGGCCGCCTCGATCAGAATCGCCAGCCTCTCCTTGAGATCGGCTTGGCCGATGAAGTCCTCCATGTGATGGGGACGTAGCGTGACCTCGTCCCGTTCTTCTTCGGGAAGGGGATCTGTCATGAGAATGCCTTCGTCTCTCATCGTTGCCTCCCCAACTCCTGCAGGGCTTGCCGCAGCGAGTCCTCGACAGAGCCGTCGCCGGGAATATCACGAAGGACGTCCCTGATTTCTGCAGACTGGTAGCCAAGACCCTCGAGGGCTTCTCTGACTTCAGACAGCGAGCTGCCCGGCTGTAGCGCTGTGTCGGGCATGTCGAGTTTCGGTCGCAGCTCGAGCAGGAGTTTCTGTGCGGAACGCTGACCGATTCCGGGCACCGCTGTCAATGCAACGACGTCGTCGCTGACGACCACATTGCGCAGGTCGTCTGGGTTGAGCGTTGCCAGTACCGCAAGCGCCAATTTGGGTCCGACGCCGGATACTCCGATGAGAATCTGAAACACATCGCGCTCGTCGGCCGTCGCAAAGCCAAAGAGAGCGAGCAGGTCCTCGCGAACATGCAGATGAGTGTGGAGCAACGCCACCTGACCCGCACCGGGAAGGGCGGCAAGGGTGCTCGGGGTAACAGCGATGTCGTAGCCGACTCCACCAACGTCGAGCAGAATCCGATCGAGCGTCTTCTCTGCGATCTCGCCGCGGAGTTGCCCGATCACAGCGCACGCTCCGCTATGCGACGAGTCGGTGCGCCTTGGACGTGACACAGCGCAATCGCAAGTGCATCGGCAGCGTCGGCAGGGCTCGGCAACTGGTCGAGTCCGAGCCGCATGGCGACGACCTTCTTCATCTGCATCTTGTCGGCGTTTCCGTATCCGGTGAGAGCCAGCTTGACCGCCGACGGCGTGTATTCGGCTACCCGGATCTTGTGTTGGGCAAGAACGAGCAACACAACCCCCGAGGCTCGACCCACCGAGGTCGCAGTCTGGAGATTGCGGTTGACGAATACCTGCTCGATGGCCGCCTCAGTGATTTCATGTTCGGTCAACAGGTCGTCGAGATCGCGGTAGAGCTCGACGAGACGGGTCCCTATGTCAAGGCCGGGTGCAGTCCGTATCGCACCAGCGGCGACCCCACGAACGTTGTGACCACTGGCCTCGATGATCCCGTAGCCGAGGGTTGATAGGCCCGGGTCAATTCCAAGTACGAACATATGTTCCCATACAGTAGATTCGGCGACGCTTGAAGCCAAGGACTCTTACCCGTTGACTAGCTGAGGGCGGCGAGCACCTCGTCGGGTATATCGAAGTTGCCAAACACGGCCTGCACATCATCGAGATCCTCAAGCGCATCGACAAGCCGCAATACCTTGGTAGCCCCCGCCTCGTCGACGGCAACTGACACCGACGGCAACTGGGTGACTTCCGCTTGGTCGACGGTGACCTCGACCTCATCGAGCGCGGCTCGTACGGCAACCAGATCGCCGGGGGCGCACACGATCTCCCAGGAGTCATCGCTGGCGGTGACGTCATCGGCGCCACCTTCGAGGGCAGCCATCATCACAGTGTCTTCGTCACCACTGGCCAAAATGAAGCCCTTCTGCTCGAAGAGGTAGCCGACCGACCCCGGCTCGCCGAGGCTTCCATTGTTCTTGGTGAATGCAGACCGGACGTCCGACGCAGCGCGATTGCGGTTGTCCGTTAGGACCTGAACGTACAGTGCGACTCCGCCGGGGCCGTATCCCTCATACCAAACCTCGTCGTAGACCACTCCGTCCTCAGTGCCGGACCCACGTGCAACCGCACGCTCGATATTGTCCTTGGGAACCGAGTTGTCCTTGGCCTTCTGGATAGCGGTGGCCAGGGTTGGATTGGCACTAACGTCACCGCCGCCCTGTCGAGCCGCCGCCTCGATGGAGCGAATCAACTTCGCAAAGAGCTTGCCACGCTTGGCGTCTTGACGCCCCTTGCGATGCTTGATATTGGCCCACTTGGAATGCCCGGCCATCTAACCCACCTCCATCAATAACTCGTGAATTCGTGTGTCATCCGTCAGTTCTGGGTGAAACGATGTTGCCAGAATACGTCCTTGGCGGACGAAAACCGGATGCTCTTGCATCGATCCCGGCTCTACTACCGATGCCAGCACGTCAACCTCTGCCCCGACTTTGTGGATCCAGGGTGCGCGGATGAACACTGCGTGCACCGGATCATCAAGCCCGCAAACATCCAGGTCGGCTTCAAAGGAGTCGACTTGGCGACCGAATGCGTTTCGTTCAACGACCACATCGAGGACCCGCAACTGCGGTTGCTCGTAGCTCACTGTTGCCGCTGCCAGAAAGATCATCCCTGCACAGGTTCCGAGGACCGGCATCCCGTCGTTGATCCGCTGCTGGATCGGTTCGATCAGCCCGTAGATAGTGGCCAATCTCCCTATCGCAGTGGATTCTCCTCCGGGGATTATCAAGGCATCTATGGAATCGAGCTCCTCAGGCGTCCGTACCTCGATGCCTTCCGCACCGAGGCGACGCACCATGACGAGATGCTCCCTGAAGTCACCTTGGAGCGCGAGTGCACCGATCATCACTATTGATCCATCCTCATTGATCGACCTGGTTAGAGACCGCGGTCCTGCATCCGCTCTTCTGGCGGCAGTGTTTCGACGTTGATGCCGACCATCGCTTCTCCCAGGTTGCGCGAGACCTTGGCGATCTTTGCGGCGTCTTGGTAGAACGTGGTGGCCTCCACGATCGCCCTTGCCCGTACCGCCGGATCCCCTGACTTGAAGATCCCCGATCCGACAAACACACCGTCGCAGCCAAGCTGCATCATCAGAGCCGAGTCCGCAGGTGTCGCGATGCCGCCCGCCGCAAAGTTCACAACAGGCAGCTGACCGGTCTCTGCGATGTCCTTGACGAGCGTGAAGGGTGCCTGCAGCTCCTTGGCAGCGGCCATCAACTCGTTTTCATCGAGAACGGTGAGACGACGGATCTGCTTGTTCATCATCCGCATGTGCTTCACAGCCTCGATGACATTGCCGGTACCCGGCTCGCCTTTGGTGCGGATCATTGCGGCACCTTCGCCGATGCGACGCAACGCTTCGCCAAGATCCTTGGCACCGCAAACAAACGGCACGGTGAAGTTCCACTTGTCGATGTGGTTGTCGTCGACGGGCGAAAGCACTTCGGACTCGTCGATGTAGTCAACACCGAGTGACTCCAGGACTTGCGCTTCGACAAAATGCCCGATCCGAGACTTAGCCATGACGGGGATAGAAACGGCGTCAACAATCTGAGAAACGATGGATGGATCGGCCATACGGGCTACCCCGCCATGGGCACGGATGTCGGCGGGGACTCGTTCCAATGCCATAACCGCCACTGCGCCTGCTTCTTCCGCGATGCGGGCTTGCTCGACGTTGACGACATCCATGATGACGCCACCCTTGAGCATCTCAGCCAGACCTCTTTTGACGAGGCCGGTACCTCGTTCAGACGCGGACATGTTCATCTCTTCGCTCCTCGTGAAGTTCTACCCCACCAAGTGTACCGGTCAGAGCTGACCCCGTTTGCAGCCGTTGGCCGCGACTGCTTCGACCGACCGCCTATCGGTCATTCCAGACAGGCGGTCGCTTCTCGAGAAAGGCCCCCATGCCCTCCTGCGCATCGTCATTTCTGGCGTTCTGGCTCATGATCGGACCAGCCGTGGCGTAGGCGGTGCTCTGCGGTTGATCGACTTGCCTGTAGAAAGCACTCTTCCCGATGGCGATGGTGTCTCTGCTGAACTTCTCAATGCTTTGCGCCAACGCCACCGTTGCGGCTTCGAGTTCTGTTCCCGGCACAACTCGATTGACCAGACCCCACTCTCTTGCGGTCATGGCATCGATCGGATCACCAGTCAAGAGCATTTCCAATGCCCGTTTCCTGCCAACCACTCGGGAAACCGGGACCATCGGAGTCGAGCAGAACAACCCGATCTTGACCCCCGGTGTCGCAAACCTGCTGTCCTCGGTGGCAACGGCGAGATCACACGCGGCGACAAGCTGGCATCCCGCAGCTGTTGCCACGCCGTGGACCTTGGCTATGACCGGCTGCGGAATCGCCTGCACCCGCAACATGACTTTGGTGCACGTACCAAAAAGTTCGTCATAGAACTCGCCGTCCCGATCAATCATCTCGGCGAGGTCGTGGCCGGCCGAGAAGACTGGTCCGGCGCCTTCGATGATGACAACACGAATCGAACGATCACTCCCGAGATCCTGCAGCGCCGCATCGAGTTCGGTGAGCAGCTCGAGACTCATCGCATTGCGTCGGTCGGGTCGATTCAACGTTATGCGTGCTCGACCGCCATCGCGGCCCAAGACAATGTGTTCGTAGTCCATTGGTCAATCGTACCGGCGCAGTTGGCCGCTCACCGCATCTTCGTAGGCTTCGATGTAGGCAGCAGCAACCACCTCACCGCTGAACTGTTGCGCTCGGTCTTGTGCAGACGCACCCAGTTCCCTTGCGGTGCGTTCGTCGGCGAGAAGGTCGGCTATCTGTGTTGCCAATCCGGCGGAGTCTCCGGGCGCCACGAAACGGGCTGCATCACCGGCGACCCTGACGAAGGCGGGAAGACCGCTGGCGACAACCGCACACCCAGCGGCCATTCCTTCAACCACGGCGATACCGAAACTCTCGCCACTCAGGTTTGGTGCGCAGTACACGACCGCATTCTTGAGGTGCTGTCGCTTGACTTCCTCGGATACTCGCCCAGCAAACTCGACCCCTGCAATGCCGGCACCGGATTCGTCGGCTCCGACAACGGTCAGGTGTGCATCGGCGTGGCTGCTGTGTATCTGCGGCCACGCTTCCAGGAGGACCGGCAGGCCCTTGCGCTCGTCGTTGCGACCGAGGAACACAACCGACTTGGGGGTCTTGGATTCTGGGGCATAGGCGGCAACATCGACCCCATTGGGGATGATCCGCACCCGTCCCGTGTTGTCAACAACCCGGGACGCGATCACACTGACGGCCGTGATGACGTCAAGACGTTTGAACCATCGTGAGGTCAATGGTTTGCCAAGCTTGTATACCCACTCTGCAGGCTTGGAAGTGTCGGCATGAAAGGTACCGACCATCGGGACCGTGGCTTTGCGAAGCGCAGTTAGTGACACCTGCGGCATCAGCGGTTCATGGATGTGGGCGACGTCCACCTCATCCAGGGCACCGAGCACAGCCGCGGCCGCTTGTTTGGAGAGCGCCACCGGTGTCGTGGCTCCGTTGGCGGGCACTACGGTCACCGGTCCCGCCGACACGAACCCAGGCAGATCGCATTCACCGGGCCCGATCACGATGGCTTCGTGGCCCGCGGCAGCGAGCCACCCCGAAAGCCGGATCACCTGATCCTGCACCCCACCGTGAGCACCCATGTCATAAGGACAGACCAGCCCGACCCTCATGACGATTCCTCGCGATCCGATGGCCAATTCGGCACAAACAGGTGCCAATCCTCCGGCTTGAGTCGGATCTTCTCTTCGAGATTGTCAGCGACCATCTGCACCCCCGCCGCAATCCGCTCTTCCTTGGTTCCGTCCTCAGGGAGGTGAATCGGATCAGAGATCACGAAACGGTGACCACGCCCGTCTTGGAAATACGACCCGACAACCAACAGCGGGGCACCGCTGCGGACTGCAAGAGCCACTGGACCGGGGGGCATCGTCGTCTCCTCGCCGAAGAAGATCACCGGTACTCCCTTACCGGTCACGTCCCTATCTCCGAGAAGCGCAACGGTCTTGCGTTCTTTGAGACGTTTAGCCAGAGCGGCGCTGGCACGCATCCCCCGGCCGGTGAGAACTATCTCGATTCCGACCATTTCACGGATCTTGACAAACCAATCTGTGATGAGCGGGTTCGGCAAATTCTCCGCTGCCGACAGTGCCGGCATACCAAGCGATTCTGCGATCGCACCGGCCACCTCCCAGTTGCCCATGTGTGGAAGGATCAGCAGCATGCCCTTGCCTTGGGCAAATGCATCGTGCAGCGCCTGCTCGTTGACCAATTCGGATTCGGCAACGAGGCTCTCCTTGCGATCAGGGCGGAGCCAGAACACCTCAGCCCAGTACCGTCCGTAGCTCGCAAACATGTCTTTGGATTTCGATTTCACATCGACCTCAGCACCCAAGATCCGGTGCAGATGCCTCTGGACAAGACGGCGGCGTTGCGGAGCGATGTACCAAGCAAGACGGCCCAGGGCCTCCCCGGTTCGGTACATGACTCCTTGCGGAAGCACACCGAGCCCACCGATGAACAGCCTGTATACGAGGAAACCGAAACGATCTTTCATGTGTTCTAGGCGACCGTCTTCACTCTTCGCCCTCACCGAGCTGCTGCCAAGTGCGTCGGCTGCGCTGCGCCACGGTCAGCCCGGAGAGAACTACAAAGGTCCACAGCATCGGATGCAGCACGTTCAAACCCGAGCCGGCACACATCAGGCCGACCAGCAGCAGAATCATGCGCTCGGCTCGCCCCATCCATCCGCCGCGCCCCTCTGCGCCCCAGCTCTCCGCTTTGGAGCGCACGTATGGGGTCAACAGTGAGAAAGCAAGACCGAGTATGCACAGCATCAGCCCGGTCTCGTCGGCACGGAGGCTGAAGGTGAGGCCGGTCCACAGAGCGACTTCACCGAAACGATCAGCCATGGTGTCGATGAAGGCACCACGGATTGATGCGGTTCCCTGGTAGCGGGCCAATGGACCATCGAGCGCATCAAGGGCCACACCGACGCCTGCGACGAAGCCGCCAAGAGCGTAACGATCGACCGCGATATAGGCCGCACCGACCAGAGTCACAAGCAACCCGAGGATGGTGATCATGGTGGGTGTGAGCCGGGCCTTTGCAAGGCCAGCGGCGATCGGGTCCAGAATCGGGGCAACCCGACTCCTGCCCCTCAGATCGAGCACAACGGTCTCCTTCCGGACCCGAAAGTTACCACGAGAATCCTGACTGCACTGGTCTGGCTACAATCGCCGCCAGACGAAGATGCATCGAAAGGCTGTGGAAAAAGTATGGACGAGCGAGGCGCAACGTTACAAATCGGCGAGAATTCCCTCGACCTCCCCGGGATCAAGGCCAACGTTGGTAACGATGGTCTCAACATCTCCAAGCTGCGGCCAAACCACGGGATCGTCACCTACGACCCTGGCTTCGCCAACACCGCGTCGACTCGTTCGACCATCACCTACGTTGATGGCAACGCCGGTCTGCTGACGCATCGCGGGTACCCGATCGAGGAGCTGGCCAACAGCTGCTCCTTCCTCGAGGTCGCATATCTGCTGCTCTATGGGGATCTCCCCACCAAGCGGCAGCTGGAAGCATGGCAAGCTTCGATGCAGCGCCATAGCTTGCTCAACGAAGAGATGAAACGCTTCTTTGACGCGTTCCCCAAGCGAGCACATCCCATGGCGATCCTGTCATCTGCAACCAACGCAATCTCGACCTTCTACGAGGAGTACCACAACCCGAACGACGAGGAATCGGTAATCGAGAGCGCACAGCGTCTTCTTGCCAAGATGCCGACGATTGCGGCGTTCGCATACAAGAAGTCGACCGGCTTCCCCTACATCTACCCCCGCAACGACCTCCGCTACGTCGAAAACTTCCTCCACATGATGTTCGCTCTTCCCACCGAGGAGTATCACGTGGACCCGGTGATCGCCAAGGCGCTGAATGTCCTGCTCATCCTGCACGCCGATCACGGTCAGAACTGCTCTACGGCGACTGTTCGGTTTGTCGGGTCAAGCCAGGCGAATCTCTTTGCGTCAGTGGCGGCCGGGATGAATGCGCTGTGGGGTCCGCTCCATGGTGGGGCCAACCAAGCTGTGATCGAGATGCTCTCCAACATCGCCAACGACCCGAATGCAACCACCGAGTCCGCTATCGCTAGAGCGAAAGACAAGAACGACGACTTCCGTCTCATGGGATTCGGTCACCGTGTCTACAAGAACTACGACCCAAGGGCACGAATCCTCAAGAAGTTTGCGGACGATGTGCTCGACCGCGTCAAAGGTGATGACCCGCTACTCAAGGTGGCTGAAGAGTTGGAGTACGCGGCTCTCAACGATGAGTACTTCTCGTCACGGAACCTGTACCCGAACGTGGACTTCTACTCGGGAATTATCTTCCGAGCTTTGGGCTTCCCCGTCCGGATGTTCACGGTCTTGTTCGCCATTGGTCGTCTTCCCGGTTGGATTGCGAACTGGAAGGAAATGACCGAGGACCCGGACACCCGGATTGCCCGGCCCCGGCAGATCTATCTCGGTGAGACAACCCGCGAGTTCATTCCACTGCACAAGAGGTAACAACTCGAACACTGGAAATGAAGACCGGTACGGTTACGCCGTGCCGGTCTTCATTGATTCTGCCGGTGGGACGACCTCGGTGTAGGTCTCCACGATTGCTGCAGAGCGGCCGTCAACGCGAACCAATCCGCGCTGGCTCGGCGGCTCGTCTGCGGAGAAGACGAGAACGTTCCAGATCGGCCGTGCTGTAATCCCGTCGAACCCCAACACAGCCGACGCATGACCGACCGGAAAATCCATCGCCTTGTTTGCAATGGTCAGAGCCTCGTGGTCCTTCACCGCAAGGTGATGGCCGGCTGCGAAGTGATATGCCGCGATCACGACGAACATGCCAACCACGAGCCACATACCGACTGGCAGCCCCATTGCAATTCCCACCGCTGTGGCTACGGCGGCCACGAAGTACACGACCCCAGCTCGCCGCCGTCGCACCGGGTCGGGGACCTCATACGGTCCGAGAACGTTCGCATCGAGATCAGCAGGCATCCCTGCCGCTGCGGCAACGTCAGCAGGAACCTCTATCGAAGGAAATTCAGGGCGGCGATCGGTCATAGCCCGGCGCGTGCACTCTCGTAGGCCTCATGGTCGACGATGTCTTCGCCTCGATTCAGATGCCAGCGATCCCACAGCACCAACATCGACGGCAGCACGAACACACTGGCGATCAGCGCAAAGATGATCGCCCAGAAGGTCACCTCGCCAAGCTGCTTGAACGGGGTCAGTGTCGACGTCATCAAGATGCCGAACCCGGCAGCGGTGGTGAATGCCGACCCTGCCAAAGCACCACCGGTATGTGTGGTTGTGGAGCGGATTGCTTCTTCAGGATTGTCAAAGCGCTGTCTGTCTTCTTGGTAGCGATGTGTGATGTGAATCGTATACGGAACGCCAATACCGATTGCCAGGTTGGCAATCATTGCTGTTACCGGATTGAACGAGATACCTCGGGCAGCCATGACCCCAAACACCCACAGAACGATCAGAACGACCGGGAGGATGGTGATCACGCCGAGGAACGGACGCCGTGCCTCAATCCAAAACGTGACGACCAAGAGGGCCATTGCCGCCAGAATCGTGAAACCAAGGGAAGTCGCCTGACTGTCAGAAAGGGCGGTCACAACGCCGGAACTGATGATGTTCTGATTGGTGGGAACCGCAGTAGCCCCGGCCGCAATCACCGGTGCGAAGTCCTCCTTGAGGTCCTCCGACAACTGCGTGGCGCCGGCCTCCCCTGCCTGCGTCGAAACACCAACGTCGACGTACAGGTAGGAGCCGTCCACCTTGGCAATCGTCCTCGCCATC
>JAAETI010000819.1 GCA_024228555.1 bacterium
CTAGAGCGGCGACCGGTTTGAATTCGCCATCCTAGGCGGCGTTCCGCTGAACGATCTCGAGGTTCTGTATGCTGGCGGCGCGACGAAGGTCGTAGAGGTTCTTCCTCGTGCTGCCGTAGCGCGCTCGCCGACCCTGGCGTTGGCCGATATGCGCAAGGCTGTGCTCGACGGGAACGCGTTCACGAAAGGTCTGGCGGCCGGCTTTCGTGTTCGCCATCGCTCGGAGTCGCTTCTGGAGTCTCTCATCCTTGGTGATGCTTACGGTCCTGCCGTTCCCCTCGGCAGCTGAGGTGCACTCGACGCGTCGCGGGCATACGTCACACGCTTCCGCATCAAACTGGACGGTTTTCCCGAACTCGATGGGCTCTGATTCTCCAGCCGGGCAGGTGATCGTTTTTCCGCGCAACTCCAGCACGAACTCCTCCTTTGAGAAGAGGTCTCCGTTCCGAGCTTTCCAAGGTTTGCAGAGGATCACGACACCTGCCTCGGCGAGTTCGCCCACAGTGGGGCTCCCCATGTAACCGCGGTCAAAGTGAAACTCGGAGAACCGGATTCCCTGTGCGTCGATGTCCGACTTTAGGTCCGGCAACGCCTCGTGTTCTGGCTGATTTGCCGGCGTGACCGAACACGCCAAGATGGCCTTGCTGTCGAGGTCCATCGCTACATGACGCTTGTAGCCATCAATGCGCTTGCTCTTCGACTTTCGTCCATGACGCATGTCGCCCTCCTCAACCGAGATGCGACGGTCCTTGGCCACCCCATCGATGATGCGCATGCCCCCACCGCCACCAGGGTCCGGCTCGAGATCCTGCTCCATGAACTGACGAAGGACCTTCAAGGGGGCATTCAGTGGTGGTCTGTCGATGTTTTCGGCCAGATGATTGGTGAGCCAGCGTTCCAAACTCAGCACTTGTCGGGCCAGGACATCGACGGCCTCCGCTTTCTGCTCGGAGTCACTCCAGTCCCGATCAAGAGCCTTCTTGATGCTTGTCTCCAACAGCAGTGGGATGCCCGCCTTCCGGCAAAGATCCTCATAGCTCGACTCGACGAGTTCGGCGGCGCACTCCACCACCTTCCGCGCCGCGTGACCGATGAGATTGATGCTGTCTTCGACCCGGCCTGCCCCCTCCAGCGGGCTCGAGTCCGTCGCTATTCGCAGCGTCTTCGGGATTCGTTTCGCGTCGAACCCCTTGCTTGAACGAGCCAGTTCTGCAGTGCGTTCGAGCAACCTGCGGTCCATGTCGTGCGCGATCATTCGCTGGCGAAAGTCGAACAGTGCCCCCTGTGAGAACGCAGGTGCTGTGGCCCCCAGACAGTCGAGGACCATTTGCCACCGAAGGTCGATGACCGTCGCCTCCACCGCGTCCGAATCCGACAGTCCGAGATAGCCCTGCATGACTAGCGCCATCGCCATCTGCGCGGGCGGGGCGGCGTCCTTGCCCGCGCCCGTGTCGCGATACATCCTCGCCAGCTCCTCCTGGAACGCATCGTCGAACAACTGCGCGCGATGCTCACGCAGGAACGCGAAGAGCTTCCGCTTCTTCCGCGAGCGTTTCAGGAGAAGATCCTCCTGCTTGGTTGTCCTTGTCCTTGGGTTCCACTGGGCGATCGTCATGCCACAG
>JAAETI010000820.1 GCA_024228555.1 bacterium
CGACAATTCGACGGCACTGCAGCGCCTCAACTTGCGACCTAGCGCCAACCGGCACAATGAGCGCGTTGTGGCCAAGCCCTTCCCTCTCCTACTTCTTCTCGCCGGCTGGGCCAATTGCCATCAAGCCCAGGTCATCGTTACCTGGTCGAAGGGAACTACGCCCGCGGTCTCTCCGCGTCGACGCAGATCGGCGCTGCTCACGATTCTCAAACGTGGCTGAGCAACAAGCTAGAGCTTGAATCGGCCTCGAATGTCGTCGGCTCTGTTTCTTGACAGCACGGGATTGCACAAGTTTGTCCTATCCGCGAACGTCGATGATACTCTTCTACGTGGTAGTTCTCGGTCTCCACGCTGCTCGGCGTTTCAAGGGCCGTCCTCTCGAATGCAATCTCTCATGTCTCGTTGAATCTGTTTCTAGTGCCTGTTCTGTTGGTCGCCGGCCTCGTCTACGTCTACGGGCCTTGGGGTCACGACTCAAAGGAGCAGGCTGTGCCGCATGACACCAAGTCCGTCGAGCCTGGGCTGATACAGCAGCTCACTCCTGCTGGCCCGGTTTCGGAGAGTGTTCCCTAGTGGTGTGATTCAGACTGTTTGACGATTATCAGGGAGGCATCGGCGATCCTCGCAAGGCGCTGTGCCGCAGGGATATCCGTGGATATGTCGAAGGTGCAGCAACGCCGAGAGGGGCGCTGAGGGCCCCTGAGAATC
>JAAETI010000821.1 GCA_024228555.1 bacterium
CAATCACGCTGAAACCAACGACGACCCACTTGAAACTCAGGTCTTGATCGGTCCGCTTTAGCTTCTCCACCACAACCGAGGTGCGGGACGTCAATTCGCCCGAGTTTGAATCGACGCAGCCACTCGGCCTCAAGAACGAGCTGAAGATAAGCGCGGTCAGCTATCGGTATCCGGGGGCGCCAACGCAGGCACTAAGTCAAGTGAGCCTCACGCTTCCCCTCGGGGCAGCCGTGGGCATCGTCGGCCAGACCGGCGCCGGCAAAACGACCCTGGTCGACGTTATCCTTTGCCTGCTCGAACCTGAGTCGGGACTTTTGTCCATTGATGGCATCCCGATCACCGACGCCAACCGGCGTGCCTGGCAGCAGACAATCGGTTACGTGCCGCAAGATATCTTCCTCGCCGACAATACGGTAGCCGCAAACGTCGCCTTCGGGGTGGCGCCAAGAGATATCGACATGGCCGCAGTCGAACGATCGGCACGCATTGCCAATCTGCACGATTTCGTGACGGAAAACTTGGAGCACGGCTACGAAACGCAGATTGGGGAGCGTGGCATAAGGTTCTCTGGCGGTCAGCGTCAGCGCGTTGGTATTGCTCGCGCGCTCTATCGCGATCCTGATCTTCTCGTCATGGACGAGGGCACGAGTGCGCTCGACAACATTACCGAGCGCGCGGTCATGGAAGCGGTCAACAACCTCGGACGCACAAAAACCGTTGTTCTGATCGCCCATCGTTTGACGACGGTTAAGAGCTGTGACCAAATATTCCTACTGGAGAACGGTCGTCTCTCGGCGAGCGGGGCCTACGACGAACTCGTCGCGGGCAGTGAACGCTTCCGCAATATGGTGGAAGGGCTGACCTAGCGTCTCTTCCGCGGTCGGGTCTATAATTTCTTCGATGCCTTCGCTCCGGGGGCTGGATCAAACCGACATTCCCCAGATGATCCGGGACCAGCGTGAACGATAGCAGACGGCGGGGTTCCCCGTAAGCCCGAGGCGGACTGCGCAGTACTCCCGCCGTTTCCGTCTTCCCCGGCTTCCCCAACGACGTTTAATCCGCCGATTTGGCCCTTTTCCTCGTCATTCAGACACACTCCTCCCGTGGTGATGACGCACCCGACCGTGCCAGTCCTACCTTGGGGCCGGTCTTGGTCGCAGCCCGGCGATCAGCCGCAAGATTTCCTGGAACAATTCCTTTGGCACCGCGACCTCGGCCACCTGGAACGTGACGTAGCGGGCATGCGTGACGATCTTGGCCCCGCTCTTGACGAGCTTCTCCTTCAGGCTCGTCAGCGACCACTGCTTGACCGCCTCCGGCAGAGCCAGCGTCCGCATGAAGTTGGCGAGATTGTAGGCCAGCGCATGCAACTGAAGCCGCACGGCGTTGGCGCCGAACGAGCAGCATGACAGCCGCGTCCACTTGATGGCGTTCTTGCCTTCCTTGATCCACTGTTCCGCCGTGCCACGATGATTGTAGAAGACGACGACCCGCTCCGCCGGTCTCGTCATGTTGGTGACGATGAAGCCGACGCGGGGATAAAGCTCGCCCGGGTGCCACTCGACTTTTGCCACCACGCGGCGCGCCGCCTTCCAGCTTTGCGCCTGATAGCTGAAGTTGGCGTAGTACCGTCGGACCTCGCTCGGAGGACGCCCAACAGGGCGCTTGAGCAAGTAGCCGATCCTCTGTTGAAGAATCTGATTGGCAGGCAGCCGGATCGCGTACGTGAAGCCTTCGGCCTCCAGGAACTCGTAGACTTCAGGGTTCGCAAAGGCGGCATCGGCGCGGAAGTAGCGGCGCTTGAGCTTGCCTCGGTAGCGGGCCACGACTGGCTCCAGCACTTCCTTCCAACCGTCCGCCGAGTGGACGTTGCCCGGACGCAGCGTGGACCGTTCCAGATCGCCGAACTGATTGAACACGAATAGCGGATGATAGCAGGTGCAGGCGAAGTGGCCGTTGTAGGCGGTACCTTCCTGGTCGCCATAGGTCGGACTTACACTCGAATCCATGTCGAGCACGATGCCGTTCGGCGGGCGAGGGCTGTGCACCTGGTCGATCCAATGACCGGAGAGATCGGCGAGCGCGGCGAAGTTCTCGTCATTCGCGAGCCACTCCGTCTCGAAGCGTCCCATCTGGCTGGCAGAGGCTGCCTGCTTCGTTGCAGCACGACCGCCAACGATCCAGCGCATCGCCGGATCATGGCCGAGGCGGTCGGCATCGTTGACGTCCTCGTACCCGGCGAGGCGTCCGAACACGGATTGCCGTAGCATCCCGATCAGAACATGCCGGCCGTTCTTGCCTGTCCGCGTGTCGGCCAGGTGCTGACCCGCGATCTCCATCAGGCCGAGGGCATCGTCCAGCTCGCGATAGGCCAGCAATCCTGCGTCGGAGGTCACGTTGGAACCGTGGAACTCGAGCTTCAGTCGGCGGTCGAAATTAAGCCGAGGAGCGTTCAATTCCGATTCACCCGTTGGATGCGCCATGATCACCCTCGATCCGATGATATAAGTTGCTGACTCTTATATCTGAATCGGCGTGACAGCTGCGCAACTCAGGGCGTCATCTGGGGAATGCGGGTTAAATAGCCGACGCCGGCCGAACTCCTCCTCGACGTCCGAGGCCGACCTCATCGAATGCCAAAGGCGTTGCGCGGTTGGACTCAGTGGGTTTGTGAGCCGGCGGCGTCTTGTGGCTTAAGTTCGGCCGCCATCAAGCCGCTAGATCCTTTGCCGTAACGCACGAGGACGCGTTGGCCCGGCCTGAGTTCAGCAAAACCGCAGCGTCTGATTGTCTCAATGTGCACGAAGATATCTGGCGTCTTTGGACCGCGGGTCAGAAAGCCAAATCCTCGTAGTCGGTTGAACCACTTTACTTCGGCTTTTTCCCACTCGCTCTCAGGAACGACAATCATGTGAGTGCGCTGCGGTAGTTCCGAGGGATGGATAGCCGTCGAATTGTCCATGCTGTCGATGCTGAGAATCTGAAGACCCTTTGAGGTCTTCACGGCGTTGCAGACAACGCGGGCGCCTTCACTGGCCGTTTCGAAGCCGGCACTCCGGAGGGAACTCACATGCAGAAGGGCTTCGGGAAGTTCCCCATCTGGAATGACAAAACCGAAGCCCCGCGAAGGGTCGAACCATTTGATGGTCC
>JAAETI010000822.1 GCA_024228555.1 bacterium
GCCAGTACGAGACTAATCCAGCCGAGTGCGAAGATAAGGATCGAGGGTTTGTGCATGAGTCAGTTTCCTGCCGGTGGGTTCGAGATCGATGGGGAGTTCATGGTCGACGTGAATGGCGATGCGGGCGCCGGCCGGCACGAAGACCGCGTCGAAGCTCTGGGACTGGCGCTCCTGGAGCCATTTTGAAACCTCTTCGCTGCCACCCGAGATGGTCTTGCCCAGTACGAAGGTCCCGGTATCGCCGGTGACACTGCTGGTAACGCTGCCGGCGTCACTCACGACCGAAGTCGTCTCGGCACTCGCTGCCGCTTCCGCGGCAGCCTGAATAGCCATCACGCCAATACGTTGGGTAAGAAACGCGGGGGCATTGGTCTTTCGCTCGCCGGTGATACAGGGAATGCCCTGTTCATCCGAGATCCAGCCCAGGGGCTTCTCCGCACCGCCACTTTGGTTGCCCCGGTCATCGCCGGAGAAGGTGCGGATGGTACCGTCTTCAAAGACAAAGGTGACGGAGTCGAGGCGGCCAGTGACACAAGAGAGTGTCCAATCTCCGATGGCCGTCCCGCTCCACACCATGCCCTGCACACCAGGCACAGTCAGGCCGTTCGC
>JAAETI010000823.1 GCA_024228555.1 bacterium
AACTCTTTATCGCCCCATCGGGCGCTGGATATGAGAGCCATCATAACCAGGAGTGGGTGTAAGGACCATGAATATGGTTACTTAGGGGGTATCCATCTAACCGGAGTCGCGGTAGTTTGGCACGGTGAGCATCCCCCGCGCTGGCACGCACTACCCCAGGTCTCTGGGCGAGTTCCAGGCGTGGTTTTCGACAGATTCGGACTGCCTGGACTACCTCGAGTGGCTGCGATGGCCCGCAGGGTTCACCTGCCCCTCCTGCGATCATCCCGCGGGGTGGCGGTTGGGCGATGGTCGGTTCATGTGCTCCGACTGCGGCAGCCGTACCTCCGTGACAGCAGGCACGATCTTCGATCGCACCCGCACGCCCTTGACGGTCTGGTTCAGTGCCTGCTGGCTCTTCGCCACGGGCAAGGATGGGATTTCAGCTCTGAGCTTGAAGCGGACGCTGGAGATCGGCTCATACCAGACCGCGTGGGCCATGCTTCATCGGTTTCGATCCGTGCTCGTCAGACCTGGCCGAGACCGACTTGCAGGGAAGGTGGAGGTCGACGAGACCTACATCGGTGGACACGAGGAAGGGCTGTCAGGCGGCCGAGCTCGCGGCAAGAAGACCCTGACAGGGATCGCAGTGGAAGTCCTGGAACCGAAAGGGTTTGGCCGGTGCCGAATGCGGCCGTTGTCTGATGGGTCCGCAGCATCGCTGCACCCGTTCGTGACTGACTTCGTCGAGGCGGGAGCGACGGTGATCACAGACGCATGGCAAGGATATGCCGGATTGGACAAGCTTGGCTACGTCCACGACCGTCGAAGCCAGCGGGCCGCCCGAGCTCGAGGCGAAGACGCCGGCGCCTTACTACCTGGAGTGCACAGGATCGCCTCGCTGGCGAAGAGATGGTTGCTCGGGACGCACCAGGGCTCAGTTGACGACGCACACCTACTGAGCTACTTGAACGAGTTCGTGTTCCGCTTCAATCGTCGCCGCTCCCGCAGCCGTGGGATGGTGTTCTACCGCGTCCTTGAACTCGCCGTCGCGCACAACCCGGTGCGCTACAAGGACCTCATCGTCAAACAACGAACTCGGACGACGCCACCGAAGCCGCCGCGCACGCGTGGCCATCCGCCGAGCCTGGAGCGCCCTCCAGCGGACCGCCCGTGGAGATCTGCCCCCGATTCCTCCGGTTAGATGGATACCCCAGAGAGCGGAAATGGGACCGATGTGAGTTCACCGGAAGTTCACCGCTGGTTCACCGATCCGGGCCCTCTTGCGTGACGAGCACCATGTCCCGCCCAGACATAACTCGGTTCGTCATTGCAGGTTACCAATCCAGACAAGCGTGATGTCGTCCGCTTGAAGTTCACCGTAGAGGAACGCCCGGATTCGGCCCGCTACTGCCATCGTGAACACGCCACAGTGACCCGGCGAGCGTGCCTCCTGAACTTGCCACCCGTGTGTCGCGTGAGTCAGGGGAGTCAGGTTCACCCAATGCTCATGTGCGCGCACTCACACACATGAAGATGACGGTTTCAAACTAGCTTGGGGTGTAGGCGACTCACGCGACTCACGCGACTCACGGAC
>JAAETI010000824.1 GCA_024228555.1 bacterium
CGGTTCCCACACCGAGGTGACCAATCGAACCACCCCCCATCCCGACAGGACACCGCCAACTTGAGCTGGCCTACTCTCACCGCGCAATGAGCGGCCCGAAAGAACGAACCTCAAGTGGGGGAAAGTCTCCTACTAGAAAAAACGGAGACGGATTGGCCCGGAGCGCCGCAGAGACGACACCGAGGTCGAAGATGATTTCGCCAGCCCCCAGCGTAGAATCAATGTCTACCGAACCCGCTCCTGATCCTATCCCTAGAGCCATTGGGTTTGTGACGGAGCAGTCCGTGAGGACCACCTCTTTGCAGCCAACCAAGCTGAAGGAGGGGGTTGCCGTCAAGCCCTCGTAATAAAGGACCGGACTATCGATGGCCCCAGCCGGAAAGACCATTTCATCGGCATCGATGTAGGCACCGCTAACTGTCTGACGACTGTCGTACACGAACGTTCCGTCTGTAGATACGGTAGTACCAGTAACCTGGTCGAGGTCGAAGGTGTCGATCACGAGGTCACCGCCGCCGCTAGCGGTGCCTGCGTAGGCCGGGGTCGCGGCAAGAGAAGTGATCGTCGGCACGCTGAACGCCGCACCGGCACCGATTTGA
>JAAETI010000825.1 GCA_024228555.1 bacterium
CTCGTACGACGTGTTCGGTCGCAGTTTGGTTACCACCGACGAACGTACGGGGGACACCGAAGTCATGGGGCGCCACGACAATGGCGCGGTTACCTCCGTCGAGACAAACAACGGCGCAGATACTACGTCCTACACTTATGACTCCATGGGTCGTGTAACTGTTACCACTCTGCCCGACGGTACAACCACCCACAATTCCTACACCATCCGCGGCGAGACCCTGGCCACTTGGGGCTCGCAAACTTATGCACGTCTCTACCAGTATGATACCCTGGGTCGCATGTCCGAGCTGCGCACCTATCAGGATCTGACCCATGGTACGGAGCCTGAGGTTACGACGCCGGGTTTTGCTCTGACCACTTGGCACTATGACGGCCAGCGCGGTTGGCTCACCGAGAAGAACTATGACGGTGAGACGGGCAACGGCCCCGGCAATGTGCCGGACTATGCTTACACGCCTTCAGGCCGCCTGAAGACGCGGACTTGGGAGCGGGGTGTTGTGACTACTTATGAGTATGATCAAGGTGCGCTTGGCAACGTGACCTACTCAAACGATCAGACGGGTACGCCGAGCATTGAGTATATCTATGACGATTTCGGTCGTCCGGTCACGGTGAATCAGGATGCGTCGCCGACCCACGGTGCGAATAGCCATACTTATGTCTACGATCCCGACGACCTGACCCTAGAGACAGAAACGATTAAGTACGACATCGATGCCAATGGCGTCGCTGCGCTGACTCGCGTATTGGTCCCGACCAAGGACAGCCTGCTACGGCCCACGGGTTATGCGTTGAAGGACGGTGCCACGGTCGAGCATGCCACGACGTACACCTATGACTTGGCAGGTCGTTTGCGTTCGGTGTCTGAGACACACCAGTCTCCGGCCTTAGACTTTGTTTACAACTACGAGCCGGACTCGGCGAGTTTGGTTGAATCGGTTGTTGGTCCAGTCCATATGGTGGAGAACACCTATGAGCCGCATCGCAATGTGCTGGTTACCAAGGAGAACTCCATCACGGCTACCAATGAGGTGATCAGTAACTTTGTGTATACGACCAACAATATTGGTCAGCGTAAGACCTTGACAACCAGTGGTAGCGCTTACGCGGC
>JAAETI010000826.1 GCA_024228555.1 bacterium
AGGGCGACAGGATACACGTCGATGATTTCACCATGTCAACGGGGTTGTGGGCCTACGTAACCCGCCTCGCCACAGAGGATGAAAGGTCCGTGCATGAAACGATGACGCGGCTGATGCTCTCAGGGATCGGCCAGATCGCTAAGGACGATCTCAGAGAGGGGCGGACTCCGCTACACGAACGAGCCGTCCACATCCGAGAGCTTGAGACTGCTCTAGCTGTCGCCTTCGAAACATGCACCGAGAACTGTGTGTCACCTGAACACGCCAACCCGGCGCTCGCCCGCCCCATCATGGACGCGTGGATCCCAGCCAGTGATAACGAGCCGAATGCCGAGGAGGCATCATGGAGCTAACAGCCAATCAACTCATCTCGTTAGACCAGACCTTGTACGGGCACCAGCACCTGTGCGACAAGTGCGGGCACCAGCTAGTGGTATGCGATCTCACACCGGGGGAGTGCCGGCAGATGGCCCCCGGCGAGTGGTCATGGTATTGCTCGTGCGTGGATAACGAGCCTCCTGCTTGCGCTACATGCAACGACACTGGGACTGTTCCGGCGACGGGTCGAGGTTCTGATGGGTTCGAGCCGTGCGAGGACTGCTGTGATCATCCGGCCTTTCGCTACGGCCAATGTCTGAACTGTGGTCACGACGCAACAGCTGACCCAATCATGCATAGCGAGCCTGAAGCAGGAGGCGAATCATGCTGACCTATCACGGCCGAAACCGACAAGGTACGCACACCATCGGGCGAACAAACACACCCCCATTAGCGTTCGTTGAAAGCAAGTTTAAAGCCCGCTGGGAAACCTTGGAACTCTTCGACCACCACAACCCCGATGAGCTGTTAGGCCAGATTTACAAAAACGAGGGCCAACGCCGTTGGTGGGCCGAGGATAGCGAGCCTGAAGCATCATGACTATGACTGCTGACCTGCCAGTCGATTGGTTCGACTCCCCGGAGGAGCCGGCCACACCCCTCACCAACAACGACCTCGACCCCACACCCCTCGACCCCGGCGACTACTCCCCATTTTGGGACACAGAGCGAGAATGGATCGAACCTCACCCGCTCATGGAGGGCTACCGGTGCTCCACAGGCTGGCGGCATGTGGCCTACCAGAAGGCCCCCGTGCCCGATCTGCTGGATAACGAGCCGAAAGCAGGTGAGTGATGCAGCTTTACCACGATCCACAAGCCAAGACCCTGGTCGTCAAGATGGCCGAGACTCACTACGACGATGCCATTGATGCCCTCATTGCCCATGACGGGTACACGCAGGGCGAGGCGGATGCGCTCACCCGACGTGTCCTTTCGGAGTATGGGCGGGCTGTCCTATCTGGCCGAGGGGTGACCGATATCCAAGAGGTCGTGATAGCCACCACTATCGACCTCCATGGCGGCGAGCCTATGGTCCACGAACCCAGTGGTGACGAGCCCAGTACAGGAGACCAGATATGAGCGAGGAACGACGCCACCAGATCGTCAACCAGCATCGAGCGGTCGCCGCACTAGCACGGTCGCTAGCAGAGCTGATGGAAGACAAGGCCTGGGCGATCAACACCGGCCTACTCGACACGCTCGCGGACACACACGACCAAGACTCACTAGCGCTAATGAACACGCTAGGTGATGTCCTCAACGACATGGACGCCGTCGACGAGGACCTAGAGGAGTTCGTGGGTGTCGTGTTCGCATCCGCC
>JAAETI010000827.1 GCA_024228555.1 bacterium
ATCCGATCTCTCATTGCCTGAATATCACGGGTCGATTCAGGTAGCGAGATACCGTGATCCTTCTCCACCCGTTCGACAGTCTGGGGGTTGTCGAACGCCCACCAGAAGCCAATCACTAGGGCGGCTAGCAGCCCAAGGCCGACCAGAATCGTGAACAGAGCACCGATAGGTCGGCGGACAATCCTGTGCGATGAAGGACGGGAGGCGATCACATTGTCAAGCATACGGCGTGCGGGCGGTAGGCCTCTGGCCTTGGAGAGCTGCCTAAGCGCGGTAAGTGCGGCTGATCCCAAAACACTGCCGACAACAGCGAGGGTGACGCTGATTGCCAATTCCATCCATAGTGGCGCTTCGGATTTGAGCGGGGTCTGATCTGGGTTTGGGTGTTGGGTATCGCTGGCGCGTGACAGGGGCTCTGCGAGTCTGACGGTGTCGAAGCCGATCAGATGCCGGAGAGCCCCTGTGACCATGGATCCTACGCGTATGTGTGAGCTGCTGGTCGGATTGCCTGATGTGAAGGTGCTCGCGGTTGAGGATGTGGCTGGTCAACCGTTGGAGATCAGGATCGAGACCAGGGCGCCCCGACCATGCTGTGGGGAATGTGGGGTTTTGGCGACGGTGAAGGATCGCCCGTTGGTGGTGTTGGTGGATCTGCCAGCGTTTGGGCGGCCAACTCGGTTGTGTTGGCGGAAGTTCCGGTGGGGGTGCCCGAACCGGGTTTGCGG
>JAAETI010000828.1 GCA_024228555.1 bacterium
GCCGTGTCCAGAACGAGACCTGTGGGCATCGGGGCCGCAGAGACGACCCGTTGTATAGGTGCCAGCGGTTGCTGACCAAGGCCGATGAACGCCTCGACGAACACGGACGGTCGAAGCTTCTCGGGTTGCTTGAGGCCGGCGATCCCCATGGCGAAGTTCGCACGGCATGGCACGCCAACTAACCGGCCTTCGGGGGTGGGGTCAAGGGTGTGTCCGATCGGTTCGTCAGTTTTGGAGGCGTTGGAGGTGGTGTTGGAGGCTGTCGAGGACGCGGTCGTGTCGGGCGACTTCGGAGGGCCAGTTACGCTGGTCGGCGTCGATTCGTAGGGCTTCGATGTCGTTGATCTGGGCGGTGATGGCTGGGGCGAATTCGGGTGTGGTGGTGAAGTTGGGGCAGGTTTCGCAGATGTTGGCGTAGGAGCAGGCTTCGGCGGCGAGGTCGCGTGAGCAGTAGCCGTGAGCGACACGGGTTTTGAGCATCTCGGAGTTGAGCCATTCGACACTGTCAGGGACCGCAGCGTGCCCAGGTGTTGAGGAGACCGGGATTCTCCTTCGGAGTTTCCCGACCGCTTGTTCGTAGGCGGCGCGCAGTGTTGATCGACCACACTGCAACCACCATCGGCCCCCTATTCCGCTCAGTCAACCGCCACGGCCACATCGCCAACCGCCGCCTCTCAGCCCAAACCGTCGCCCTGACCGTCAAGAAACACGCCGCCCGCATCGGCCTCAACCCCAAAGAAGTAGCCGGGCACTCCCTACGCCGAGGCTTCGCCACCCAAACCGCAGCCAACGGCGCCCCCGACCGCACAATCACCCGCACCACCGGACACACCAACCCCAACGGCCTCCGCCCCTACATCGAAGACGCCGAACTATTCACCGACCCCCCATCGGACTACCTCGGCCTCTAACCAGACACCCCGTCCATTCCTACAATTGGGGTGCTGCTACGGAACGTATGGTTTCAGGCCATCTGGGTTTCGGCCTGTGTTGCTCACGAACCCGGTGTTCAAGGGGCCCCCGTGACGGAAGCTG
The DNA here is from genome assembly GCA_024228555.1 of bacterium. GTDB lineage: Bacteria > Actinomycetota > Acidimicrobiia > Spongiisociales > UBA5794 > JAAETI01. The sequence goes on from JAAETI010000828.1 coordinate 1,036, forward strand.
TAACGAGGGGTCAAGTAGCTCGTTCGGCCTTGCTTGGTTCGGGTCATCAATACAAGTCGGCTTGCAACTGCACTGAACTGAACATCGGCGCTGGTACGAGTCCAGACGGCTTGACCTGAGAGGCTCCTGACCAGGGATTGTGCTTCCACCTGACCCCCTACCGCAGCTACCGTCACGGCGGGCCTGGTCAGCCCCTCGGCGAACTCCACCTTGCGGCTCACCGTAGCTTCGGGAGGTCTGGACCTATACGGGCGGAGCACTGCAAACTGGGTCGCCGCAGTGGAGGATCTTGAGGTCGTTGTCCAGCGACTCCTGGTAGGAGACGACCGGGTGGCCCTGATCGTCGAGCACCAATGACGTGTACAGGCCGACGAAGCCAACGGTGTCCGGGTTCGTGATCGAATCGTCCTCATCGGCACAGTCCGGATCGTTGCAATGCAGGATCTTAAGGTCGCCGTTGCTTTCGTCCAAATACGAGACGACGGGTCGCTGCTGAGCGTCGAGAGCCAGAGAGGTATAGGAACCGACATTGCCGGCGGTGTCAGGGCTGGTGATCGACTCATCGTCACCGGCACAATCCGGGTCATTGCAGTGCAGCACCTTGAGATCATTGTTGGTGGTGTCGTAGTACGACACCACCGGGAACCCCTGTCCATCAAGCACCAACGACGTGAACAAGCCGACATTCCCACCGGTATCCGGA
>JAAETI010000829.1 GCA_024228555.1 bacterium
CAGCCGAGGCATTGTGGGCGCCGGCAACCGGTTCGGCACGTCGGCCACATCGCCAACGAGGCTGATGTCCTGATCCAGGCCGTTGAAGATCGCCGCCAGCACCGATCCCGTGACGATGGCGACAACCAGGCCCATGGCGCCCAGGCGGGTGCGCCGCAGGATCAAGATCAAGATGATGGTTACCGTCCCAACCGCTACCGTTGGGACGTCGACACGCCAGAAGTGGAACACGACGTCGAACGCCCGACCCAGACGATTAGCCGCCTCCGAGTCGTAGGCGGTGAAGTCGCCGAGTTGGCCGAGAACGATATTGATCCCGACGGCGCTGATGAAGCCCGCCATCACGGCGTTGGGGACGAACCGCAAAATCGCCCCAGCTCCCAGCAGGCCCGCAGCCACCATGACAGCCCCGGTCAGTAGAGAAAGCGTGACCAGTGCTCCAGTTGGATCATCGAACGAATCGATGTCGACGTCGGCCACGATGATGGCCATGGCTCCCGTTCCCTGGACGGCCATGAACGTGGTGCTGGTGACAAAGGCGGCCGAGGTGACCCCGAACATGTAGGCATAGAGCCCGGCCACCGGATTGATGCCGGCCAGCAACCCACTGGCGAGACCATCGGGCACGCTCTCGACACCGAGCACGACCGCCGCTTTGGCGTCGGCTCGCACCGTCGCCTTGTCAACACCGAGTCTCGACAGCTTCATTCTCGCTCGCAATTTGGCGATCAAGATGCGCACGCTGGCCCTACTCCGGTTCCCGGACTCGGATGTCAGAACGACATCCCGTCTGGCTCAACGTAGACCGCCGCTGGGGATCAAGGTCGACAAGCCTGACGATCACCCGGGTGAACAGCCAGGAGATTCACCCTGGTTGTCCTGGTCATGCCACGATAACCCAGTAGATCGAAACACCGGAGTGATTCATGTCAGACACGAATGTCGAGGAAGTGACTCCACAGATGCCCCGGGGCCTCAACGTCTTGCTGACTCTGGCGGCCGGCATCATCGTCATCGCCGGCATCCGTGCCTTCTCCGGCACAGTGGGCCCGGTGTTCCTGGCTTTGGTGGTGGTGGTCTGCGTGTATCCGATTCGAGGTGTACTGACCCGGCGCGGAGCACCAGGCTGGGTCGCCACCGTGGCATTGTCCGTGACCGCCTTTGGTGTCCTGGCCGCCGTGCTTGGAGCGTTGATCTGGAGTGCTTCAGAGCTCGCCGGACTGGTGACGAGCGATGACTACTCGAGTCAGCTCCAGCAGGCTCAGGAGGACATCGCCAACCTGGCAACCGAGCTGGGGGCCAGCGGAGGTGATCTCGAAGACGCGGTGGACTCTATCGACCTGGCCTCTGTGGCCGGCCAGTTGACGGCGGCCCTCTCCGGGATCTTGGGGGTCCTCAGTGCCCTGGGCGTGCTCGTACTGACGCTGGTGTTCGTCGTGCTCGACGCGGGGAAGTTCTCTGAGAACCTGCGCCATGTGGCCACGGAACGACCTGCCATAGCTCAGGGTCTTGGGAACTTCGCCTCCACCACCCGTTCCTATTTCGTCGTCTCGTCAATCTTCGGTCTCATCGTCGCCATCTTCGACACCGTGGCCCTGTTTGCCCTGGGGGTTCCGTTGGCCTTGGTGTGGGGGTTGCTCGCATTCATCACCAACTACATCCCGAACATCGGATTCGTGATCGGCCTCGTTCCTCCGGCCCTGCTGGCCTTCCTCGAGGGTGGGTGGTCGCTTGCCCTGTGGGTGATCATCATCTACAGCGCGCTGAACGTTGTCATCCAGTCCGTCATCCAGCCGAAGTTCGTCGGGGATGCAGTTGGCCTCTCAGTGACATTGACCTTCGTGTCGCTGCTCTTCTGGGGATGGGTACTGGGTCCCCTCGGAGCCCTGCTGGCCGTCCCCCTGACGCTGCTGGCCAAGGCCTTGCTGATCGACATCGATCCGACGACCCAATGGGCCTCTCCCCTCATCGCCCTCGATCGACGGCCGCCTCCCCAATCTTCACCCTTCGCTGGTCACTCCGAGTCCGGCGAGTCGACGCCTCCGGACTCGGTCCCATCTTCGTGAGCCAGTTGGCCCTGGACCTGGAGGACCAGGATGCTCACCACCAAGACCCAGATCGGGAAGCTCAGCCGGAACGCCCGGACCGATGGTCCGCCGATCACCAGAATCAGCGAGATCCCATAGGTGAACCAGACCAACCAGCGGGGCATGGCCTCGGTTCGCAACCAGATCGTGCCCGACGAGAACATGAAGACGCCCCCCATCCGCAGGATTACGACACCGCTGATGACCTTGACCATCGACATGGCGAAGATGAACCCTCCGGAGCCGGCCCACGTAGCTGGAGCGGCCTCATGGCTGGCAAGGACTGCCCCGAGGACTGCCGCCCAGACGAAGAGACTGCTGAGGAACAGCAAGCCACTGCCAAGGAATAGGGTCGAGAAGAACTGGTCTTCGAGCGCTCCGAGTTGATCGCGGATCACACCCATGAACCACAAGAAGGCGATACCGGCGAACGGCACCAGAGCGACGGCCAGAGAGACCTGAACCGGTCGCTCGACCAACCAATCTGACTCGTAAGGCTCGCTGAAAGGGATGGAGAGCTGGACGAGCGCCATGCTCGTCCCGGTGAGGAGGGCGAAGATGATGCCGGCGTAGGCGGCCACTCGCGGTGTACGAAGGCGTTCGC
>JAAETI010000830.1 GCA_024228555.1 bacterium
GCCGACTGAGGCGGCGGAAGGTAACGAGAGGAGCCTCCACCCTCCTCTCATCCCTCCCAATTCATGTCAAGGGAAGGTGCCGTCGTCCTCGATGACGACGACCGATGAGCCTGAGCCCGGTAACCGATGGCTCAGGCGGTCGTGCTGATCAAGTTCGGTGATGTGACGGATGCGAGTCCATCAGCGTGCATGATCAGAGATCGGCTCATCCGCGCCCGTAGGGCGCGCCCCATCATCTCCCGCCGAAGGCGGGACCTTGTTTTAGAACCTAAGTATTCGCGGCCCGCAGGGCCATCATCTACCGCCGGAGGCGGGACCAGGTGTTTTCCCGATGCTGCCGCAAGGAAAGAGCCCCCCAGGGCTTGACAGGACCCTGGAGGGCGCGTCTTCTTCGTTGTTGCCAGGCAACGAAAGGAGACGATATTTTGTACCAGAGCCTGCTTCAGGATGCGAGTTTCTTCGCGCTGCTGCTACGGATTGACGAGGACTTGGCGGCCAAGACCCGGGCCGCGGGCTGCCCGTGCGGTGGGTCACTTCACAGTGCGCGCTATCGGCGCAAGCCACGCGGCGGGCCTGCAAGTCTGGGGAGAGATTTCGCCTTGCGGGCGAGTTTCTGCTGCGCGTTGGAAGGCTGCCGTCGCCGGGCGACTCCGCCCTCGGTGCGGTTCTTGGGTCGGAAGGTGTTCTTCGGGTTGTGGGTGGTGCTGCTGCCGGTGCTGCGGGAGGGTCCGAGCGCGCAGCGATTGAGCCGGCTGGAGGAACGCTTCAGCGTCAGCCGTCGCACATTGCTGCGCTGGCAGCGGTGGTGGCGCGAGACGTTTCCGGCCAGCCGGTTCTGGCAGGCCGCGCGGGGACTGTGGGTTCAGCCGGTGGCGACGGAGGCGTTGCCAGGCTCGTTGTTGGCCGCCTTTGCCAGCCCAGAGAGTCCGGGTGAGCAGGTGTTGGCGGTGTTGCAATGGCTCGCTCCGCTGAGCAGCCGCTCGTGGGTCTGAGCTAACTGGGAGATGGTCGCTGTGGACCCGCAGAAGATGCGTCTGGATGCCTGCTGGAGAGGCTCTTAGTCTCGGTTCGACGGCGCCACGGATCTGCGTCGTGAAAGGAGAGACTGATGAGTAGACCTTCATCGCACGAGCGTTGGGCCCATCTGCGTTTCGCCGTCGTGGGACCTTTGCTGGCCTCGCCGCCGGGGCGTGGTCAGCTGCGCGAAGAGCTCCAGGGACTGGCGCAGAAAGTGTGGCAGCACCCGATCACCGGCGAGAGCGTACGCTTCGCTGTATCCACGATCGAGCGCTGGTACTACGCAGCCCGCTCGGGCTCCGATCCGGTGGGCGTTCTGCGGCGCAAGCCCCGCCGCGACCGCGGCCGGCAGTGGGCGCTCAGCGTGTCGCTGAGCGAGGTGCTGCGCCAGCAATACAGCGACCACCCGAGCTGGAGCTATCAGCTTCATCTCGACAACTTGGCGACTCGGATCCGCCAGAAGCCGGACCTGGGCCGGCTGCCCTCCTACGCCAGCCTACGGCGCTACATGCTCGCTCACGGCCTGCGCAAGCAGCGCCGAGTGCCGGTGCGCGAGCTGAAGGAAGGCGAACGTCGCGCCCGCGAGCGCCACGCCTCACGGGAGGTGCGCAGCTATGAGGCCGAGTACGTCGGCGGGCTCTGGCACCTGGACTTCCATCACGGGTCTCGCAAGATTCTCGACGGGCAAGGGCAGTGGGTCCGGCCGATCCTGCTTGCCATCCTCGACGATCGCTCCCGGCTGGTGTGCCACGCCCAATGGTACTACCAAGAGACGGCGCAGAGTCTCGTCCACGGTCTGCTCCAGGCCTTCTGCAAGCGCGGTTTACCCCGCGCCCTGATGAGCGACAACGGCAGCGCGATGGTCGCCGGTGAGACCACCCAGGGCCTGCGACGCTTGTCGATCCTGCACCAGACCACCCTGCCCTACAGCCCGCACCAAAACGGTAAGCAAGAAGTCCTCTGGGCTCAGGTCGAGGGGCGCCTGCTGGCCATGCTCGAAGGCGAGCCGGATCTGAGCTTGTCGCAGCTCAACACCGCGACTCTGGCCTGGGTGGAGCTGGAGTACCAGCGAAGCGTTCACTCCGAGATTCAGCAGGCGCCTCTGGAGCGCTGGCTCGACTCGCCCTCCGTCGTCCGCCCCTGCCCGTCACTCGATGAGCTGCGCCTCGCCTTCACTGTCGCCCACACGCGCATCCAGCGCCGCAGCGACGGGACCATCAGCGTGGAAGCAAAACGCTTCGAGGTGCCTTCGCGCTTTCGCCACATTCGCCAGCTCCACATCCGCTACGCCACCTGGGACCTGCGCTGCGTCTGGCTCCTGGACGAGCACGCCGGCACCGTGCTCGAGCGCCTCTATCCCCTGGACAAAACCAAAAACGCCGATGGCGTGCGCCGAGCGATCCAGAAGCCACCGAGCGAAGAGATCCCGTCGCAGGCGCCAGGCATCGCGCCGCTGCTCAAGAAACTGATGGCCGACTACGCCGCCACCGGCCTGCCCCCGGCCTACATCCCACAGGAGGACTCATGACTCAGAAGCTACGCGCCCTCTTCGGGCTCAAATGGAACCCGTTCTCGCCCAATGTGCCCGCTGAGGCCCTCTGGAGATCCCCCCAGATCGAGCACTTCTGCTGGCGCATCGAGGAACTCGTACGTGACGGCGGCTTCGCCCTGATCACCGGCGACCCCGGTACCGGCAAGTCCGTCGCATTGCGCATCCTCGCCCATCACCTCGAGCCGCAGCCCGACGTCCTCGCCGCGGTGCTCACACGCCCCCAGAGCAGCCTCGGCGACTTCTACCGTGAGCTCGGAGACCTCTTCGGCGTCACGCTGGCACCCCACAATCGCTGGACCGGCTTCAAGACCCTGCGCCAGACCTGGCTCACCCACGTCGAGGCCACC
>JAAETI010000831.1 GCA_024228555.1 bacterium
ACCAGTGGGAACGCGTCAGGACGGCCTGCTGCTGCACGCATCTCCGGGCAGTTCGACGGGGTGCGAGCGCCCTGGGAGGCGTTCACGCAGGGCCGGAACGGCGCCCCTGAAACGGGCAGCGGTGTCTGCCGCGCGAAGCTGACTTCGATGGCCCTTACACGTCGTGGGATACTCGTCCGAGCCTCGCTCTCGGCGGTCGCCGTAGCGGTGCACGTGGACTTCGTAGTTTGGACCCGGCAAGCACGTGCGCGGGTGCCATGGGAACGACACCCAGAACGAATCCTCTACTGCGACCGGACCTACCGGCGCAGCGAAACCTGGTTTGCGATCGGGATCGAATGGCATGACTACGGTCAGGTCGCCCAACATCGCCCCAGCCACCGAGATCTCATCGAGGGGAGGCCAACCTCCGCTACCTCGAAGAACGATCACGTACGGCAATCGGGCTGATCCAACGCCCCTGCCTTGGCGGGCCTTTTTCTTCAGCTTTGACCGTAGCGCTCGATACGGATCAGCCGAACCAGTTCGATTTGCGGGGGGAACCGTTTCGAACGAGGTCACTTCGCAGAGGGCTCGATGGGCGCCTCTAGGGATCCAGTAGTCAGGCCGCCGACCCCCGGCAGAGAGTTCACTGTCGAAAGTGAGGTCGCGCTCGCCAAGATACTGCTCGAACAGCATTTCAGCACTCACGCCGGGGCCGGGCTCTACTTGCCTCTTGTTACAACACGCTTCGTCGTTCACTGCCGAGAAGTGTACGACGGCCCGTATCCATCGAAAGGGACCGGTCCCGAGCACGTCGACGGAAACCCGGGAGGGCCACGAGGGGTCCGGCCGTCAAATGGCCGGAATCGTACGGTCAGTCTCGCGAACTGTGATGCTCAGCCTGGGCGACGGCCACGATCGGTGGTGCAACGCTCCTCCGCGCTGTCGCTGGGTTGAGAACTGGAGCGCTCAGGGAGTGATCCGAGCGATGAGAACGCCACAACCCAGGGGCAAGGTCGACCCATCGTGGCGAACTCCTCACGCTCTGTCGAAGTCGACCGTAACATCTCGGCCATTTGACGGCCCTACCCCAAGTCCCACCGTTACCCCTTTGACCCGCGAACCGCGGCTGGTACACCGCCACGACCGTTTGGTGAGCAGGTTTGATCAGTCAGCTGATGACGCCGTCGGCGCTCACTCGGAAGTGCCCCTGCAATGCGGACCCTGGACACCCTTCGCCATTGGGTTCGAAGAGCTCGAGGTCGATCACGGCTGGGCCGGCAAGGATCTGGCCGGAACGCTCCCGGATCACGATCGTGCGTTCACGGGCGTCGCCTTCGATCCGGATGACCGTCTCCGACTCACCATGACCAAGGCTCGGCTCCTCGATCTCGTAGAGCGGGAGGCAACGATTGTTAACACACACTTCCACTTCGTCTGGGTCACCGATCCGTAAGTCGGCCGTGTCGACCACGACGCCTGGAACGCCAGCGACCAGGGTGCAAAAACCCGACTGACACGCGTTCAGCAGCGACAAGGCGGCAATCGAAAACGACACGAGTACTAGATTCTTGGCCATTACCGATGGTATGTCCTGCGACTAGGTTTCCTCTCGCGGCACGTTGACGGCAGAGCGGTGCTCGCACCGGCTCTTCACCGGATACGAGCACCGACGCCGTGTCCGGCTTTCGGTTCTCAGGCTGCAGGCCCGTCAGTGCACTACGAGCGTGTATAGGAGGGCTGCTCACCCCCAAGACAGGCCGCGAAAACGGTCACGGCGAAGGAATGTTCGAGTTGCATGATTGCCCCCTAAGACAGATGAAGGTGGTGGGGAAGTCGGCATGGATTGCCTTCCACCGTCTACCCCTGCAACATCATGGTGGGTGACTTCACCTACGTCAATTGTGGGCCACCTACCGTGCAGAGTCGGCTCGTTAAACGAAGTTCAGCTCTCGCTTTTGGCGCGCATGTGATGGCGCCCATACTGTGTTCAATGCAGAGTTACAAACTGGCTGGTCAGAGCCTTGATGACATCGCCGGCCCGGCCGGCACCAACTGGACAATCCCCCTCGACCAAGTCCGTCAAGCATTCCTAGCCACCGGACGATTCTGGGGTGTCGTGGCGGAAGCTACGGTATGGGGCCATCTGGCTGGGTTAGTTGAGGGCGAGGCGGGTATCGAGGTCGAGGTTGAAGGTCCCGTAGGGGTTGACGTGGCGGTAGATGAGCGGGTTGAGGCCTCGTCGGTCGATGTCGTCGAGAATGATGGGCGTGTCGTTGTCGTCGAGGATCTGCTGGATCATGAGGGTGTTGACGTAGACGAGACAGGCTTGGAGTAGGCAAGTTCATACGTGGAATCTCTCTCACGCGAGATCGCTAAATCCTGATGACGGTGAGCTCTACTACCTGGTAGTAACACATGTCAGCTCACCGTGGGCTGAGGCGCTCGGCGACGCCTACGAGGTTCAACCCTACGCAATTGCAGTGGAGCTGGAGGACCTTGAGACGGTCGATCTCGAGCTCCATGTCGCTGTTGAACAGCGCATCAGGATCGAACAAGAGACACGTATTCGTTTGTAGCTAAGCTGGGAGCCGCAATGAGGGCTTCGGGACACTTGACTTCGTCTTCAACGTCAACCCAATCAGCGGCGCACGCAGATCAGGAGCGCCTGTGTGTGGGTCGCCATCCGGATCGGCCCAGCGATCGGCGATGACGTCGACGTCTGGGCCGATGTGGCGACGGAGAAGCTTGAGGACTTCGGGTAGTGCACCGTTTTCGAAGGCGATCGGCACCTCAGCTGAGAGGAGGGCTCGGCTTACGTTGATGCGGTCGTAGAGGCCGCCGGTGAAGTGAAGGACGGATGGGCCGTCTTGTTCGACGGCGGCCAGGTCTTCGTCGGATACGTCGGCTGTGACTGGCTTGCCGCAGCAGGCGACGAGCTCTCTGGAGGCTCTGAGCATGCGTCGGCCTTTCGTGGCTACGACGTACTCCTCCCAGGCCCGGATGTCGCTGGCGTCGCCGGTCTCGGCTGCGTCCATGCCGATCTGCCAGGCGGAGCGTGAGCCCCATCGGCCTCGTTTGAGGTCGCCTCGGGTGAGTTCGTAGTGGATCTTGTTGAGGTAGGCGGCGATGCCGGCCTCGCCGCTGATGGGGATGACGTCGCAGCCGATCCGTTCCAGGGCTGTCCGGTCGGTGTGCTTTTCGACCATGTAGGTCCACCTCTCCCGAAGGTCGGCGGCCAGGTCCATGTCTGAGCCGGGCCGTCCCATCGGCTCCCAGTGAAACAACAGCACGTGGAGGTGGGGGTGCCAGCCGTGGCGCCCGCACGTCACTTCGACAGCGACGATGGGGCCGAGGATGCCGTACTGCTTGGCGAGACGGCTCCAGGGGCGGCCGCTGGTCGTCTTGGCCCATGCCTTCTGGACGTCGTCGTAGACATCGATCAGGTTTTCAGCCCAGGTGTGTGACGTGGTCAGGCTCACCAGGGTGACGTAGCCGCCTCGGTCGAGGTGGTGTTCGATGTAGAAGCGGACCTCGTCGCCCCGGGTGGCTCAGACCTTGCTGGCGCAGATGGGGCAGGCCCAGACGCTTCCGCAGGTCTCGATCCCCGACCATGACACGCCAGTCCCTTTCGAGGAGCGCAGCAAGGTGACGGTTCGTCGCCGGCGTCGACCGCAGGTGCCGACCCGTTCCTTCGGCCATAGCCACCGGTTCAGCTTCCGGAGTCTGGTCCCGGCCCGGTAGCGGTCGTGGCGACTGAGCGTCTTCTGCACGGCCTGGCGGGCCATGGCCACCAGGTCGGGTCCGTCGTCGACGGAAGAGACAGCCCTGCTGACCTTGCCAAGAGCCGCAGCCATCACAGTTGTTCCGCCTGGTCAGGGTGGGGCGGAAGAGTATCTTGCCTCTTACCGAGGGCCAGGATCGCATCAAGCAGTTCGATCAGATCAACGGGCAGCCGATCGCAGTCAAGCCGCACATGAACAAAGCCCTCACCACCGCCCTCCAAAACCGGGGCTACGACACCCAACGAACCAAGAGCGGGGCCGTCTGGCAAGGCATCGGACTGGCCTCAGACCAGCCAACAGGTGACGGGTGTGACGGGTTTACGGGTTAACCGCCCACACGCGAGGAAACAGACCTACAAACCCGTCACCCCAACCCCAGAACGAAAGCCAAAAGACGATGAAAGACCCCCAAAACCCAAGCCCGAAAAGCAACACGAACCCCTGAACACCCAAGGTCCCACCCCGACGACAACTGGCCAAACAGGAAACCGAGAACCCGCCCCAGGTCAGACCGCATCTCCAGCTCACCGCCGGAGAATTTCCTGTACAACATCAACGAAGCGGCCCACGCTCTCGCCGTCGGACCACGATGGCTACCGACTTGGCTACCACCTAGCTCATGCTCTACCGGATCCAACGGAGGTGGCCCGACATGGTAGGAGCCCTGACCAGGGCAGACACTCTGCGGAGGAGGTGGGATTCGAACCCACGGACCCTTGCAGGTCACACGCTTTCCAAGCGCTGCCATCAGGGCCGAGGTTGGCTATCGAGCGCTTCCATGTAGGCGGCGACGGCTGTGTCGCGCTCTCGGGTGCCGTGGGAGGCTGGCAGACGTGGCAAGCAACTAGGCAAGCAGCGACGGCTTGGGCCTGCTGAGTAGGCCGTCCCTGTTGCCTGTCCAAGGTCATGGCATTCGCCAACTGGTAGCTTCGCTCCCAGTCACGGACCAGACGGGCGGTCTATGGGATACGTGTTCGTCTCTCGCAGCCGCACAGATGCCGTCTACGCCGACCAACTCGTCGCTCACCTCAAGACAGCGTGTATGCCTGAGGGGTCCGAGCGCTTGCCTATCCTGATCGTTGGACGAACCGAGGCACGCCTGTGTATGACGAGATCCGATCGAACCTCTGGAACGGGAATTTCACTGGCGATAGGGCTACCTATGAGGAGGTGCTGCTTGAGCAATACAAGCTCTACGTCGAGTTGGCCGACCGTGTCAGCCAGCGTCGCGGCGCCGCCAACACATTCTTCCTGTCGGTCAACTCGCTCACGGCGCTGGTCGTTGGGGGATTCTGGGCGAACCCACCTGATGCGTCGGCATGGTTCCTTGTCTTCCCGCTGATAATCCTCGAGGGTATGTGCGTGGCGTGGTTTTGGATCGTCCGCAGCTACCGACAGCTCAGCACCGGGAAGTGGATGGTCGTCGGAGCTTTGGAGGAGAGGCTTCCGGCTTCACCTTGGTCGAAGGCTGAATGGACAGCGCTGGGCAAGGACGAGGATCGCTCCCTCTACTGGCCACTGACGCATCTAGAACAGTGGGTCCCCATGCTCTTCGGAGTAACGTACGCCAGCGCTTTCGTTGCTGCCTTGTTCGCCTGACCATTCAGTGTGGGGGCCATGGCGCTCGCTTGCGGACCCCGGCGATGATCGACGAACTGTTCCAATTCACGGTCAGATCGGCGTCGCACCGCGCTGCGTACAGCTCGGAGACCTTTCCGGATGGTGATATCGGGCGGCCCTGAAGTTTGACTCTGTGAACACAGCTACCCGGTTGATGCGGCCTTTTTGGGTTTGGGTGTGGTGTGGAGGGGTTGTTGGTTGTGTTGTGGGGGTTTGGTTGGTAGGAGGTGGTCATGTCTGTTGACGGTGTGATGCGGGTGATGGTTAGTAGCACGTCATTGGATCTACCGGAGCATCGTGCTGAGGCAGTGGATGCGTGTTTGCGGATGGATGCGAAGCCGGAGGCGATGGAGCATCTGGGAGCGGGGGACGAGTCGGCGGTTGGTGTGTCGTTGGCGATGGTGGATCGGGCTGATGTGTATGTCGGGATTCTTGGTTGGAGGTATG
>JAAETI010000832.1 GCA_024228555.1 bacterium
CAAGGATGGTGATTCGGTGCTCCAGCTGATCACGTGTGGCGGAACGTTCAACCCCGACAAGCGGTCCTACGCCGCCAACGTGGTGGTCACGGCGGAGCCGCTCACCTCCTGAGCGCTCCAAGGCCTCCTCAGCCCTGGTCTCCTCCCGTTTTCACCGGGTGATCGCTACTGAGCGAGACTGACGCCATGAACGGACCAGAGTCGGCATTCGATCCGGCAACCCCCGAGTATCAGGCCGTCGTCGACCATGCCCTCATGACCACCCGCGGGGTGCGCCGCCGCCTCGATTTCGAGCGAGATGTCGATGACCAGGTCCTGCTCGACTGCATCGATGTTGCCGAACAGGCTCCGACCGGAGGCAACAACGGGAGCCGTCGTTGGTTGGTCATCCGTGACCAGACAACCAAGGATCAGATGGCCGATCTGTATCTCTCAGCCGGGGTCGACTGGGTCATCAAGACGGCCGAGCGTCTTCAGGGCACGGGCCATCAGAACGAGGCCCTCATGCTCG
>JAAETI010000833.1 GCA_024228555.1 bacterium
AACACCGATGGTTCGCTCGATACCAGCTTTGACCTGATCAATACCCTCGACGGCACGCCCACTTTTGCCGAAGGCGGCGCGGCGGTCGTGCTGGACGCCGATGCTGAAATTCGTGATGCCGAGCTCGACGCCCTCAACAGCGGCAATGGCGACTATGACGGTGCCAGTGTCACGCTGAGCCGCAACGGTGGTGTCTCCACCGAGGATGCCTTCTCCTTCACCGACGGCAACGGCATCACGCTGGAGACTTCCACCTCGCTGAACAAGACGGTGCTGCAAAAGAGCGGCGCCACCATCGCCATCTTCGATACCACCACCATCCCGGGCGAATTGAGAATCACCTTCACCAACTCGGGCGGCCAGACACCGACCTCGGCCGACGTCGATTACATCCTGCAACAGATCACCTACGCCAACAGCTCCGACGCACCACCGGCATCCGCCCAGATCGACTGGACCTTCGACGACGGCAATACCGGCAGCCAGGGTACCGGCGGAGCCTTGCAGGCGACTGGCAGTACCACAGTTACCATCACGGCGGTCAACGACGCGCCCGATTTTGCCACCATAAGCTTTACCGAGAACATCATCTCCACAGCGGCTGATGCAGCCATTTACGTCACCACGGTAGATGTGGACGGCGATGGAGACGTGGATGTGCTCTCGGCGTCGCATGATGACGACAAGATCGCCTGGTACGAGAATGACGGCGCCCAGAACTTCACCGAACACGCCATCTCCACAGCGGCAAATGGCGCTAAATTAGTGACCACGGCAGATGTGGACGGCGATGGCGACATGGACGTGCTTTCGGCGTCGGAATTCGACAACAAGATCGCCTGGTATGAGAACGATGGCAGCGAGAACTTCACCGAACGCGTCATCTCAACAGGGGCCATTGGCGCTAGTTCAGTGACCACGGCGGATGTCGACGGCGATGGCGACATGGATGTGCTCTCGACATCGCTTAATGACGACACAATCGCGTGGTATGAAAATGACGGCGCCCAGAACTTCACCGCCCACACCATCTCCACAGCGGCCAATGGCGCTAAATCAGTGACCACGGCAGATGTTGACGGTGATGGCGACATAGACGTGCTTTCGGCGTCGAAATTCGACAACAAGATCACCTGGTATGAGAACGACGGCGCCGAGAACTTCACCGCCCACACCATCTCCACAGGGGCGAATGATGCTCAGTCGGTGACTACGGCGGATGTGGACGGCGATGGTGATTTGGACGTGCTCTCAGCGTCGTACGGTAATAGCAAGATCGCCTGGTATGAGAACGATGGGGCTGAGAACTTCACCGAGCGAGTCATCTCGACAGGGGCTATTGGCGCTAGTTCAGTGTCCACGGCGGATGTTGACGGCGATGGCGACATGGATGTGCTCTCGACATCGCACAGTGACGACAAGGTCGCCTGGTATGAGAACGACGGGGCCGGAAACTTCACCGAGCGTGTCATCTCAACAGGGGCTGATGTCGCTTGGCAAGTTGCCACGGCAGATGTTGACAGCGATGGCGACCTGGATGTGCTCTCGGCATCGCACCTTGACGACAAGATCGCCTGGTATGAGAACACAGCAGTCACTACGCTTGACGGCGCACCCACCTTCACCGAAGACGGTGCGGCTGTGGTGCTGGATGCGGATGTTATTGTCAGCGATGCAGAACTTGATGCACTGAACGGTGGCAACGGCAACTATGATGGTGCCAGTGTAACCCTGGTGCGCAATGGCGGTGCCAGTACTGAAGATGTGTTCAGCAATTCCGGCCTGCTCGGCGCCCTGACCGAAGCCGGGTCGCTCGTCTATAACGGCACTACGATTGGCACTGTTACCACCAACAGCGGCGGCACCCTGGTACTGAGCTTCAACACCAACGCCACCAGCGCACTGGTCGATTCGACCCTGCAGTCAATCGCCTATTCCAATTCCAGTGATGCGCCACCGGCCAGCGCCCAGATCGACTGGAGCTTTGACGATGGAGACGCCGAACAGGCGACCGGCAGCACCACGGTCACGATCACCGCCGTCAATGACATCCCGGTTATCACCAACCTGGGCGGCGATGCGCTGGCCTATTCGGAAGGGGATCGTGCGGTAGTGATCGAACAGGGATCGGATGTGGTCGTGGCCGATGTCGACTCCACCGACTTTGACACCGGCACGCTGACGGTTTTCTTTGCCGCGGGCAGTGACTCGGCGGAAGACATACTTGCCATTCGCAACCAGGGCTCAGGCACGGGCGAAATAAGTGTCGCGGGCTATGGTGTTGCCTATGAAGGCACCCTCATCGGCAGCTTTACCGGTGGCGCAAACGGCGTTGATCTGGTCATCACCCTCAACGCCAATGCCAACCCCGCAGCGGTGCAGGCATTGATCGAGAATATCACCTATGAGAACAGCGACAGCGACAACGCCACCACCGGTGCGCGTACTGTTCGTTTTGTACTGAGTGATGGCGATGGCGGTACCTCTGCTGACCATGACAC
>JAAETI010000834.1 GCA_024228555.1 bacterium
CCGAACGATGGGTCCGCACCGTCCGCCACGAACTCCTCGACCGCACCCTGATCTGGAACCAACGCCAACTCACCCGGCTCCTCGACGACTTCATCGAACACTACAACCAGCACCGCCCCCACCGCAGCCTCAACCAACGAGCACCCACCGACAACACCGACGCGTCTGTGGTCGCAATCGGCCAACCGATCCAACGCACCACCACCTGCGCCGGACTCATCAACGAGTACCGACCAGCAGCCTAAGACCGCCGGACAAGCTGAACCCGAACGGAACCTCTGGTTCCAACGCGGCCCAGCCCACGTCATGTCGACCGAACCACGACCCAACCGGCCCAATCGAAACCGACGATGACTTTTCGGCACCCTCAGTGACCTGGAGCGACGCGTTCTCGGCACCCTCAGGCGAGGTGCCGAGTGGAACGGCAGGACTGACTCCAAACCTCATCAGGGCGGCGTACCGACGCATCTGCATCTGATCGTATGGCGGCCGGCTTGATACCTTTGCGGTGTGGAGAACGACTCCAATCTCTGGACACAGAGGCTTCTGCCGGCTGCTTGGCACAAGACCAGGGAGCTTGCAGGCACATACGCCATCCTCTTTGCTCTCGGCGTCGCGGCGGCCTATGCCGCGATGGGTACGGCAGCCTTCCTGCTGCCCCTTACAGCAGGCCTCGCCGCATGGCTCAACATCCTCCTGGGGCTGCTGTCCACGATCGCGCTGGTGATCGTGCTCTTCGTCGTGCAGATCATCCGCACACACCTTGCGATGGTGTACGAAGTCCGAAAGGAACTTGGCAATCACCTCAATCCACCAGATCGCGGACCGGAGAACTTCAGCTGCAAGATCGTCAGCGAGAGCCGCATTGGTCTACTAGTCGGCGTCAACGTGACCAACCGCGGGATCAGTGGCAAGTTCTCTGCGCAAGTGATCGACGTGACAGGCCTGGCGGACGCCTCAACCACGCCATGGGGAATCAAGTGGCGCGGCGACGAGAAGATCACAACCGCTGCTATCGCCCCCGGTAGTTCGCAAGTGCTCGACTTGATGAGCGTGCGGAGCCCCCGCCGGATCGACTTCTATCAACCAATTGACGCCCCTGGCGGCCCCGAACTGCGGACGTCCGCAGCCGGCGCAAAGACCGCTAGGCACACGGGCGTCGTGAGACTCAAAATTGAGGTGCTCAATGAGGTCGATCGCATCACGGCCAAGAAATCCTACTTCGTGACGCTCACTTTCAAAGAGGGACGGTCTCGACGACCGCAAGTCAATTTCGCCGAAGATTAACAGTTCAGGCCAGGCGTGGCGACGTCGCGCGGTGGTCCTCTGTAGGGTCCGAGCCGTACGGGTAGATTACTTTTGAATCGCCCTCTGAGCTACCTTTAGCCTGAAAGACCCCCGAGAAGAGCGGATGCAAGCAGAACTCATCGTCGTCCCCCAGATGAACACGGCCGGGAAGGGCGTATTCAAAATGCGCAACACAGTATCGTTCCGTTTCCTTCTCATGGATCACTCGCCCTATGCAACCGACTTCTCCCAGCATCGACCGGAAGTCGAAGTAACTCATGTTCGAAATATCAGAATCGATCGTTAACGCCGCCGAGGGGTTAGCTGCTAGCCGTTCCTGGTAACCCCGTTGCAGTGCTGCCTTCCCATGTCGGTTGTACGCTATGTGGAGATCCGCGTCGCTAAACCGCCTCGGAAGATGCCTAATAATCGCTCCACACGCCTCCTCGGCAAGCGGATGAACAAGCTCGAACGCCTTGAAGACCTCTGCAACAATCTCGGACTCAATTGCCGAGATCCCTTCTACAACGGCCACCTCCGTCACCTGAAACGGGCTGTCGCCCCGAGCAAGGTTAGATACCCAGATCGCGTTAAGCATTCTGAGAAGATGGCGTGGCAGTAGCTGAGTGTGCCTCAGCACGTACGCGATAGTATCTTCTGCGACACCGAGCTCCCCGCTCACACTTTGAGGCAACGCGGACCTGAGAAGCTCGAACGAATCATCTCGAGTAAACGATCTGATGCTCGCCAACTTGGGAATGCTCTCAAGATGTTCAGGGTGACTTTCACGAAGATAGATACTGAGACGGTAGGCTGCAATTTGGGTGATTTCCCCCGCGCTCCAGTTCAGAAATATCCGCTTTCCAAAGTCCTTGAGTGGATTCCCTGACATTGATCTCAGCCTGTTGAGCAGCTCTGCTGGCAAGGAGAAGCGGATGCGATAGGGAGCGGTGGGGTGACCTGACCGTCCAACATGCATAAACAGACCCTCGAAGGTCTTGGCATGCCGATTTAGTACGTCCTGGAAGTCCTCCATTGAATCCATCAGGAGGACCGGTCGAACACTAGCTGAGTCGAACAATGAATTGGCGTGGTTTATCGCCTTGGATAAGCTCGTACCCTTTACGTCGAATCGCAGAGGGTTGCGCACAACGATCGGCTTGGCCTTCGCCTGGTTGAGAAACTCGTGGCAGAAGTCTGCAAGTATCGTAGTTTCGGATGGTATATCTTCGGCATCGACAAGATCCTCCAGGTAGAATCTCACCGCCTCAAAGTCGTTACTATCACGACCAATTGACTCGTAGGGGCGGAGAATCAGGGCGGCGAACACGCTGTGCCACAGCGCGGCGTTCCAAATCTCGGCAATGTGGTCGGTGAACAGAGTTAGTTCAAGTGCGTCCAACTCTCTTAACAGATCAGCCACCTCGGCTACGGCAGTGGACGTGTTGATCTTCACATTTAGGGTTGGTTCATCAGCCGTCAACGCGTACAAGAACGCTGTCTTACCAGCGCCTCGACGGCCGATGACAAAGGCGGGATCCCTGGAACGCAGGTTCGTATAGACCTGGTTCTCCCGATCGAACAACTGTTCCCATAGTTGTCGGTCTGTGATCTCCTCGCTTGAGATGGGCCCGAAGGGTGAATTGTCGTTGATGTAATCGCCTATCTCGTGCCCGGCAATCCGACTTGGGCGCTCGTGGCTAACGTCACACTGCTTCACCATTACTTCGACTATACCGCGCAGCCAGGTCGGCGTTAAGCGCACGAGCTTGCAGGGGTTGGCGGTTGTACACAGTTTGGGCCTGCCTGTGGGTGCCCGAAACGCGGACGTGGCTGTTGAACAGGGCAAATCCACACCGATCCTGGGCTTGTGTATCGAATTCTGTACCGTTTCCTCACGTCTTTGGCCCGCCTCGCTGTACGCTCCGGCCGGTCCAAAGAACTCGAG
>JAAETI010000835.1 GCA_024228555.1 bacterium
AGGTGGATCATGGGCAGAAGCTATTCGATGGATCTGCGAGAGCGGATTGTTGGGTTTGTCGAAGGAGGCGGTGCACGTCGGGAGGAAGCCCGTCGTTTTGGAGTGAGTCCGAGCTGCGCTGTGAAGCTGGTGGCGCGGGTTGACCGGACGGGATCGGCGGCGCCAGCACGCCAGGGTCGGCCACCAGGCGACGGGAAGCTGGCGCCGTTCAGCGACTTCCTGATTGCCAAGGTGGAGGTGGCTCCGGACATCACCATGCCGGAACTGTCGTCTGCGCTCGAAGAGGTGCACGCCGTGACCGCCCACCCCGCGTCCTTATCGCGCTTCCTGAAGGGGCTGGGCTTCACATTTAAAAAATCGCTCATGGCCAAGGAGCGCGAACGCGCTGCAATTCGGCGTGAGCGCCATGTCTGGGTGATGCAGCGCCAGCCCCGGATGCGACTGGAACCTCACCGCCTTGTTTTCATTGATGAAACCTCGACAACGACGAAGATGACCCGGTTGCGGGGCCGCGCTCCGAGCGGCGAACGGCTACACGCCGCGGCCCCCTTCGGTCACTGGGGCACCCAGACATTCATTGCCGGACTGCGCCACGATGGCCCGACCGCTGTCCCTCGCCACAACCTTATCCGCCAACGCTGTCCTTAGATTCACAAACGAAGTGCAACACCGGTATGCTCCGGAGTTGCGATGGGCAAGCATTATGGCCAGCTCGATCTTGATGAGCGGATTGAGCTTTGCCGGCATCATGATGCCGGCAAAGCTCGGAGCGAGATAGCGAGGATCATGGGGCGTCATCGCTCGACGATCGGACGCGAACTCAGGCGCAACCGCCTTCCGAAGAGCGGTTACAAGCCGGCCTCGGCGGACCGGATCGCGCTTTCACGCTGCCGGCGCTGCTCTCGGATTGAGCGCCTGAGCCCGCTGAGGGATCACATCGGCGACCACCTTGCGATGGGCTGGTCACCGGAACAGATCGCCGGCAGGCTCAGGCTGGAAGGATCTGAGCATAGGGTGAGCCACGAGTCGATCTATCGCTATATCTATCGGCCCAAGGTCCGCTCGAAGAAGCTCCATCGTTATCTGGCGCGCGCCAAGACAACCCGAGGGCGACGGTATTTCAAGCGACGACGCGAAGCGATCCCGGGGCGCCGCTCCATCCATGAGCGTGGCCAATACATTGATAATCGATCTGAATTCGGCCATTGGGAGGGTGACCTCATGCAGTTCCGCACACAGCGCGGCAACCTGGTGACACTGGTCGAGCGTCAGACCCGACTGACTTTGGCCCACGGCTTGCCGAGCAAGACAGCCGAGGCCACCGCTGTCAAACTCACCGGCCTCTTCGCCGGCCTGCCCGAGGCCGCCAGGCGCTCCATCACCTTCGACAACGGCTCGGAGTTCGCCGAACACCACAAGCTCGAAAAGGACCTCGGCATGCTGACCTTCTTCTGTGACCCGCACTCACCCTGGCAGCGCGGCTCGATCGAAAACGCCAACGGCATTCTCAGGCGCGACCTGCCGCGCAAAACCGATTTCACCGACTACAGCGAGGCGGATATCCAGGACATCGTCTGGGCCAACAACACCACACCCAAAAAATGCCTCGGCTATCTCACGCCCGCCGAGGCTTTCTTACATCAACTCAGGTGTTGCACTTGACCTGTGAATTCAGCGGGCCTTGTCACTGCGATGGTGAAGGGTCCAGCGCCGGATTGTCCGGCTGATGGACTTCAGCGCTTTCGGGCTAGCCGCCGGCATGAAGCCGTGCGCGTGGATATGACCTTGCCAGATCGTTTTCCTTGCTCGAAACGTAAACCCGAGAAAGTCGAACGATTGATTGGCAAAGGCGCCCCGCCGGTTCGCATCCTTGCAGTAGACCAGCTTGGTCTTCCGCGGATGCATCACCAGCTTGCAGGCCGCAAAGCGATCCTGCAACGCACACCATAGAGCCTGCGCCTCCTTGGCGCTTTTGCAGTGACAGACAATGTCGTCCGCGTAACGCTCGAACGGGATGCTGGGATAGCTCCGCGTCATCCACATATCGAACACATAGTGCAGGAACAGATTCGCCAGGGTCGGGCTGACAACCCCACCCTGAGGGGTCCCTGCTGTACGCGGCACGACGCTACCATCCTCCATCTGTACAGGCACCTTCAGCCAGCGCTCGATGTAGAGCACCACCCAGGGGCAGTCCGTATGATGGCGGACTGCTTTGAGCAGGAGCTCCCAATCAATGCTGTCGAAAAAGCCCTTGATGTCGATGTCGAGCACCCAGTCGTACCGCCAGCATCGCTGACGGGCCGACCGGACGGCATCGATCGCCGAGCGGCCGGGGCGGTATCCATAGGAATTCTCATGGAAGATTGGTTCCACGATGGGTTCCAGATATCGCTTGACCACTTCTTGGGACACGCGATCGGCGACCGTTGGAATTCCAAGCGGCCGCTCACCGTCGCCCCAAGGCTTCGGGATCATCACCCGTCGCACCGGCGGAGGAAAGTAGCTCCCCGAGGACATGCGGTTCCAGAGCTTATAGAGGTTGCCCGAAAGGTCAGCCTCGAAGTCCGCAATCGTTTGCCCGTCTACTCCAGCCGCTCCGTCGTTGGCCTTCACTTTCTTGAAGGCTTCCCAGACCTCCCTCTTGGAGATATCGAACGGCTTTGCCTTGGTCACAGGGCTCCTCCCGTTACCGGTTGGCCCTGGGCCGCAGCTGAACAACGCGGTTCCTTCGGTCCAATCCCATTACAGAACCTTCATCCCTACTACGAACCGCTCCGCCCCCGTGCCCCGCCTCGGTACTCTAGTCCTTGCGGATTTAGCCGCTTGGACGTCTCCCTTCGCATCGGGACGACAGGTTCTCACGTTCCATACAAGAGCCTGGTCCAGCTTCGCGCCGCCTACATGCCGGATGCCGCTCGGGCGGGCTTCAGGCAACCCCCGAACTTGTCCCAGGAGAATGGCTAGCCCCCGGTTTCGACATCGTCTAATCTCCTTTCGACACTTCATCAGCGGTTCGCTCGCGCTCGCCTCTCTGGACCTTACCTGCCGGGATCTTGCCCCGACTTTCCTGCAAACGCTCACCACAATCGCTCTTTACGATCGCAGCTCGCAGTGGTTTGAGATCAGCACCTGACTGCCGACCCCGAGGGACCTACCCTCATCTCTCGTACAGCATCGCACCTCCTTTCTTCGTTGGTGCGTTCGTGACACACGACCCACAGCGGTCATCAGGGTCTGTTGTCAAACTGCGCATTCCGATGAAAGCGGCCACTGATCCCGACGGGGAAGCGGCCACTGATTCCGATCCAAAAC
>JAAETI010000836.1 GCA_024228555.1 bacterium
CTCATCTTAAACACTTTACGAAGCCAAGTTATTGAAAATAAACGTCTTGCGGTCGCACTGATCCCGCGTGGCACCAGGATTTCCAAGCGCCTCGTTCACTCATGTCACCTGCTCCACCGTCTGCGGCAGCGTCACGCCGCACGCCTGGAATACCTTGCCGGCCACACCCGGGGTCTGCGTGCGCAGACGAAAACGCTGACTCCCGTTCTCCACGTCCACCAGCTGCACCCGACAGAGGTCCCGGATCATCGCAGCCCATTCCACGTGGCCCAGGTCTTTGGCCTCCAGGCGTTGTTGTAGCTCGTGACGAAGCAGCAGCGCCAGGAACGAGCAGAACACGTGGCCGCGGATCGTCTCGTCGCATTTGTGGTAGATCGGCCTCGTCGACAGCAGCGACTTCACGGAACGGAACATATGTTCCACGGTCCACAGTTGCTTGTACCGCAGGGCGACCTCGGCCGTATCGAGATCCGTGTTCGTGCGCAAGACCCACTTGCCGTCGAATCGCTCCTCTCGCTCGATCTTCTCCGGATCGATGGCGAGTGTGCCTTTGGCCATGGTTTTCAGATACCTACGGTAGCCACGGTTGGCGACCATCGACTTGACGCTGCCGTGAGAGAGACGCTCCTCCAGCGCCGCGAGAATCGCTTGGCGGTCGTGGGCGTCTTTGCGCGCCTGCTCGGCATTGCGGCACACGACATAGCGGCGACCTTCGACTCGAACTTCCTTCACTTCCAGCGGCGACGGTGTCTTGCCCTTCGAAGGCTCCCGGTGGACTTTCTTGAAGCGTCCGGCTCGCGACAGGACCTCGTGGCGCACCTCGTTTTGGGATCGCATCCGGGTGCCGAGAATGTAGTAGATCCCCCGCTCGTCCAACTCCTTCAGGGTAGCGACTTTCATCATGCCGCGGTCGGCGACAATGCAGACGTCCTCGATACCGAAGCGCTTCTTCATCCTGTTCACCACGGGCAGAAGCGTGGTGACGTCGGCGGTGTTGCCCGGCCACATCTCGCAGCAGATCGGGGCCCCCTGGTCATCGATCACGGCGCCCACGATCATCTGCTTGAGATCGGGACGCTTATCCTTGCTGAAGCCTCGCTGACCGAGTTCTTCGCCGCCTTCGCCCTGGAAGTAGATCGAGGTCGTGTCAAAGAAGACCAAGCCCAGCGAGCTGAACAGATCCCGACGTCGATCGAAGAGGGCTTCTTCGATCCGGTCCTTCGTGCAGCGAAATCGGAGATGGCTCGCCGGTTCCTCCTCATCGCAGAGGCTCGCGGAATCCTCGTCGATGGGCTCACCGAGCCAAGCCATGGCGCGATAGGCGTGGTGGAGTTGAAGCTCGTCGATACCCTCCACAGCATGGTCGTCCTTCCAGTGATAACAGGCCCGATCCGAGCCCGGGTCGACCAGGCGGTGCAGCACCTCGAGAAAGACGACCCGCTCCACCGGGAACTGGAATTTGCGTTCGCCCAGCAGCATCTGGAGCACCTTGCGGCAACCGGTTTCCTCCCAGAGCCTCTCGAAGATTCTCGCCGGTCCCAGGGTTCGGCTGGAAAGCGTCGGCAGAGTGCCCTTCTTGAATTCACTGAGAATCAGGAGTTTCTCTGCAAAGCGGGATCCGGAGGCCAGCAGAGAGTCGAGCTGCCCGGACTCTCGGAGTCGATCGGCCCGTCCAAGTGTGATGAGCACGCGCTGCTTCGATCTGCCGTCTTCCCAACGATTCTCGACAATCTGGAGATACTCGCGAGGCCCGGATTTCTTGACTCGGAAGAACATGGTCACCTCCAAAGGACACCATGATTCTATCCTGGAATGCAGCTAAGTCAATCCTTGGCCGAGCGACGTGGCACCAGGATTTCGGCCGTTTTCGGCAGAAAACCAGCTCTGATCCGCGTAAGTCCTTTAGAATCAGTACCCGAGTTTTTTCAGAAAACTCTCAACTGTAGAAGATGAGTTATACTCGAGATATACTACTTTGCGAGGCTGCTACTAAATTAGCCGGATAGATTACTGCAATTTCGTGCAGATTACAGCCAGGTTGGCATATGCCTCATCTGGCTGTGCATTTCCAAGAAAATCAAAGAACTATGCCAAGCGGGGTTTGGCATTTTCGCGAAATGCCATGCCTGGCAGGGCACGTGCACGGTTTGGCGAGTTTGCGAGGGATTTTCGAGCGGGCTACGATTTGCCCATGCTCAACAACATCCAACCCGCACTCTACATCCGACTGAGACGCCATTCGAACCTGACGCGAACACAATTCGCCGTCCGGCTCGACGTCAGCCGCAACACCTTGCGCAGCTACGAGGCGGGCGACACCCGCCCCGACCCCGATACCGAGCGCAAAATAATCGAAGTATCGCGCTGCTCGGACCTCGAGCTGGTCGAAATGTTGTGCGAGATCGCGAGCGACAAGCTCGGCATGAGGGTGGCGATCCTCGACGGCGAGGACGGCTATCGGCCGACCACCTCGCTGGCAAAGGCCCAATGGGTGCGCCGGCACTACGCCGACGACCTCTCGGAAGCGCAGCGCTCGACAACAAGGTGCACACCGTCCAACTGGCGCAGATCCTGTGCGAGCGCGAGAACGCCGACCTCGACGAATATGCCGCCGACTGTCGCGCCGAGGCCGAGCAGCGCCGAAAAGGCATGGCTGATGCACCGACTACCGGCCCAACGACTCAGGGCGCCACAGGTCCGGCCACCGAGGGAGCGACCCACGGTGCCGAGCCTGTTTCAGATAACGCCGGCGGCACGCCGTCGCCCCACAGGGGGGCAGACGGGAGGCCGCGGCAATACATGAGGGAAAGCAGAACATGATCTTGAGGAGGCTTTGGGAATTCATCACCGCGTCGCTGGAGGTCCTTTTCAGGGATCTCTGGGAATGCATCACCGCC
>JAAETI010000837.1 GCA_024228555.1 bacterium
AAGGTTTTCACCGGTAACCATCAGCGTGACCTTGCCGGTCGAGTCGTATGTGGGCTGAACATCGAGAATCTTTGGTGGATTGCCTGCCAGAGATTGCTGCGGCGCATCCGGTAGATCGACCTTGATCCTTATCCGGCCATCGACACCGGTGGGATCGATGGTGACAGGCGTCCCCTCACCATACTTATTCCAGGCGCGCATGTCCTGCACACGGTCATTCACCATCAAGGCGATGCCGCCGGCGATCGTCGCCGACACAGCAAGAAGACCGAGCAGACCGCCCGCGGCACCAGCGATCGCCATAGCCGGCAGGATCGCCGTGGATATGGCCGCCAGCGCCGGAGCGTAGACGCTCATGTAGTTCATCGGCTTATTAGCCTTGGCAACCAGGATATTGCCCTTCTCCGACAGGCCCGGGAAGGGCGGCGAGGCTGTGCGGGCCACGCCGTCCGCACCGACGATACCGCTGTCGATGACGGTCCAGAGGTTGCCGAATTCGCCGCCGGTGAGTTCGGTGTAGTCTTTTTCGACAAAGAAGAAGACCTCGTCACCCGGCTGGGCGACCGCACCATCCACTGGTACGGCAGCCTGGATCGGACCGGTCAGGTCGCCGCCCTCGATATCCAGCGAGAAAGCAGCAAGGTAGTCAAAATCGGGAGGTGTCTCGGTATCGAGGTCCGCTTCGGCGATCGTCTCGACGGTCACCGTCGCTTCATCGGTCAGTTGACCAGCACCGAACGCGGCGACAATACCGTCACTGTTCTGAATCGCACCACCCTCTTCACCGATGGTCACCGTATTGCCAACTTGCGGCGCGGCCACTTTGACATCGATGGTCTCTTCGCCATTGCGATAGATCACCGTGACCTGGGAGGTGCCCTCGCTCATCGCCTCGACCAGACCATCGGCCGAGACCGTGATGATGTCCGTGTCATGCGCCACATAGACCACACCATCGTCACCATCAACAAATATCTCCTGGTCGGTGCCGAGGCTGGTGATGATTTGACGGACTCCACCCGTGGGGACGATCGTGACCGTATCAGGATAGGCATCAATGCCAAAGTAGAGTGACACGAGGCCATCGGGATCATTAGGAACGCCGACACTGACGCCGGTCGCATCGGAAATGGCACCACGGTTGGCCACCAGCGCGGTGTCACCGACTGACTTGGTAGTTAGCAGGCCGAAATTGTTGACATAGGCCACCTCGGTGTCGAGCGTCTGCACGTCTATATAGTCGAACGGCATCAGTACGTCTTCCTGATCTTCGAAGTCACCCAATACCAGGATCTGACTCACCTTGCCAGCACTGTCGTAGCGGAACTGTCGGGTAACGAATTCGAGGTCAATCAGCGAAGCGTTGGAGACATCCACCTCAACGGTGATTTCGTCGGAAGCATTGAAACCATCATCGGCCACAACGGTTATGGTACCCGTTCCAGAGAAGCCATCGTTTGGCCGGATGCGGATGAAGCGACCATCGGCCGTCAAGTCTGCATCTACGTTCTCGGTCCCGACAATGCGGAAGAACAGGCGATCACCATCCTCATCTTCGGCAATCTCTTCGAGACTCACAAGCACCGGAAGCTCCACATGGGTGAAGATATCCGGCAGTGTCTCAACCACCACCGGTGCATCGTTCTGTTTGATACCAAAGTTGACGTTGAGCACCTGGCGGTCCTGCGCATCGGTGTCGCCGTCACCGTCGATATCCGTGCCCGCACCCGCAAGGCGCAGCAATTCGCTGTCGCTGGCATTGACCGATCCATCGCGATTGATATCACCCCCCAGGGTGATCTGCAGGGTTTCACTGGTAGCGTCATCGACATCGAGTCGGTAGAAGCCGCCCTGCTCCACCTGGAACAACGCAACCGTCTGCCCATCTGCTCGGTTAAGGCTGAGAAGCCCGGCACCGGCCAGCGATGGCGTACCGACCTCGCCCGAGATCGCTACCCGCAAAATCATCCGGCCGCCAGCGGCCGCAGCCACCTCGCCATCGCGAATGGTCAGCGTGTAGCTCGCCTCCGGCGCGTCGCCAGGCACCACAACATCACGCGGCGTAATCTGGCTGATACCGCCAAGATCTTCGACCACTTCGGCCACGCTCACCGAACCGTCGGCATTGTAGGCAATGGTCGCGCCTGTGCCGCCCACCTCGCTCAGCGTTGAGAGCTTGCCATCGGCATAGCCATATCTGGCGCCGGAGCCATCGTTGAGTTTGCGCACACCGGTAAGGTTGCCCGCATCATCATAGAGGTAGACGATGGACTGGCCATCGGAGGTTGTTGCTCGGGTGATGTGTCCCGCGCCGTCGCGCAGGAAGCTCAACACCTCGCCCGAAGCGGCGGTCACACCGCTGTCGCCCACGAAGAGCCGTTCCCCGCCGGTGCGAATTTCACGCACCTGGCCACTGCTCGACAGCACGTATTCCGAACCGTCCGGCGATGTCAGAACAAAGGGCTCTTCGCCGCCGATAAACGGATCCAGGACGTTGTAGGGCAACGAAGCATCGCTGGTGTAGAAACGTCCGCCTGCCTTGCGCAGATCCCATTTGGCGGAATCAAGCTGCCAGCCGCTATCACCGTCGGTGATCCATGCCGGGGTGTAGAAGTTAAGCGGCCCGATGGGCTCCACCTCCGGTGCGAAAGTAAAGCCAAGGCGAGTTCCATCCGGTGCGGTGAGATAGAGCCGGGCGCCCTCTGCAAGCGGGGCGTAGAGACCTATGTCCTCGCGGCCTGTCAGGTCGGTGTTGAGCGCAATCTTGGTATCGAAGCCAGCACTCCAGCTGCCGAAGTCGGCGTCGTCCGAGACGAGGCTGTCGTAGCGGCGCACGAGGTCGAACGTTACTGCGCCGAGATCCACCGAAAGGTCAGTGCGCGTTGTGGTATAGCGGCCGGTCTTCTCGGTACCATTCACCTCAAAGTCGGAGATGGTCCGGGTCAAGCGTCCACCAATGTCCTGCGCGCTCAGTCGCAGTTGGTAGAAACCATTGATCAGCGTACCGGTATCGATCTGACCCAACACCATATCACCGGTTGTCTCACCGCTGGCGATCTCACGCAGTACATCGCCAGTGATGCTGTCCATCAGCTCTAGCTGCCAGTAGTCGATATTCTCGTCAGCCACGATACCGATGATGTCCACTACACCGGCAAACGCATCACGCGCCAGCAGCGGATCAAGGATAACGGTGGGCGCCATCCGGTCAGCGGGGTCACGGACCTTAAGTACAAGCTCCTGCTCCCCTTCCACACCATCGAAATCCAGTGCGGTTGCGCGTAGCTGGATCTTACCCGGAGCATCCGGGGTCACCACCGCACGGCCTTTTTCATCAAGCGTGGTTACCACGCCATCCACGTAGAGTGTGATATCCGAAATATCTGACAAGCTATCGGCGACCACCTGTACCAATACCGGCTGTCCCGGTACGGCTGGGAAGCTAGGCGTAAGCTCTATTCGTACTGTCGGTTCTACAGGCTCCAGCGAGGCACGCATGACAATGGTTTGACGGGTCTTGCGATCGCCATCGTTGGCAATAAAGGTGACGTAATAGTCGCCTGCCTGACCTGGTCCGGGGAGCCAACTCACTTCACCGGTATTGGCGTCCAGCAACGCACCTTCAGGCAGGTTAAGCGCCTCAAAGACAATCGTGTCGCCATCGGGATCGGACGCTTCCAGTATAAAACTCTTCTCTTCGCCGATCAGGAAGGCCCGGTCGGAGGAAAACAGCTCTGGTGACCGGTTCACATTGGCGATAGAGAGGGTTACTTCGAGCAGATCACTACCGCCGACAGGATCTTGGGCAGCAAAGATGATGACATAATCACCCGACTGCTCGTATTGCGGGATCCACTGGAACTGACCTGTCTCCTCGTTGAAATTGGCTCCCTCCGGAAGACCAGAGACAACCGATAGCACAATAGGATCACCGTCCGCATCATCGGCCACCACGGTAAAGAGCATCTCCGCCCGGTCGCGCCCGAGCTGGGTCAACATCGGAATGAAGACCGGATCACGGTTCTCTTCCGCGATGGTCAGCAACACCGTCTCAGTGGAGGACTTGTTGCCATCGCTCACCGTAATATCAATACTGTAAGTGCCACCCTGTGTGGGTGTCGGCAGCCATGAAAGCGAGCCCGTCTCGCGGTTGAAGCTGGCGCCGCTCGGCAGGTTGGCAGCGGAGAACGTCATTTCGTCGCCATCGGCATCTGAGGCGCCAAATATCACATCGAGCTGCGAGTTTTCCTTACCGGAGATCTCGCCTACAGGATCGAGAATCGGCGCGGCATTCGTGGTACGCACGGTAACGCCGAACTGGAGCAGAGTGGTAGCCTCGGCAGTCAGGCCGGAATTACCAGTGTCGGTAGCCGAAACCCCAGCGGTGTACCCCCCCACTTGGCCAATCGTCGGGGTCCATTCGAGCGTGGCGCGACCATAGATCAGCGGATCCATGGTCAACACGGCACCGTTGGGCAGCCCGGCCAACTCGAAAGTCAGATCATCCGCATCCAGGTCAGAGGCGTTGAGTTCCAGCGTGAAGGCTTCACCCACCAGGGCCACCACGTCGCCTTGGTAGGCAAATTGCGGCGGTTCATTATCGGACAGCACGTCGATAACAAAGGTGTAACCAGAGCCACGTGGAACGCCTTCACCACCACCGTCGTCATAGGCATAGACCTGGATCGGGTGCTCACCACGGTCACCAACACCGGGGGCAAGTCGCAACACGCCGGTGCCATTACCATTGTCGGTAAAGGTAATGAAATCCGGTAGTGGGAATCCGGGTTGCTCATTGCGAGCATCAAGAGTGATCGGGTCACCTTCTGGATCGGCCGCGCTCACCGGGATTTCCAGCACCTCGCCACGCGAGACCTGGACATTGCCAAGTTCCGCAAGTTCTGGTCCGCGGTTGAGTTCAAGAACCTCAATGGTCACCGTCTCGGTAACGCTGAGCGGGTCGCCGGTCTCGGCCCCGTCATCGGTGGCACGGAAGGAGATATCGTAGACTCCCGCCTGATTCCCAGCGGGCGTCCACACCAGCTCCCAGGTGTCGGCATCAAAACTCGCACCGTCGGGAAGATCGCCAACAAGCTCAACATCAACCGTCTTCGGATAATCGGTCGGCTCGTAGAGCGTTCCGTCGCCCTCACGCACAGCCGGTTCGAAAAATGGATTGTCCGGATCAAAGGCGAAGGCGCGCAGTACGAAACGTTGACCTTCATAGACACGCAGGCCATCAAAATTGTCAAAGACGGGTGCCCCGTTGGCGGCCAAAACCTCGATGGTCATTGTGTCCATCGCCACCCCGACACCATCGGAGACGGCAAACATAATTTCGTAGGTGCCCGCCTGGATATATCCCGGCTGCCACTCGAACTCGCCAGTACTGGCATTCAGCGTCGCGCCGTAGGGCAGCGAATTATTGAATACGCCGAAGGATAGCGGCGTCCCTGGCTCGGCTTCGGCACCAATGTAGAAGCGAACACGGTCACCCTCGTTGGCCGTGATATCTGCCGGGACCTTGATCGTCACAGGCCGCGCTCGCTCGGAGATCAGCGCCAGAATGTTGGCCGAAACCTCGGCCCGGCCATCGCTGGCGCGTACCGTGATCTGGTGTGTGCCGGCCTGATCGTAGCCGATACTCCAGCTCAGCACCCGCGTAGCCGGATCGAAGGATGCACCCTCGGGCAGATCATCAACCCAGACCACCACATCGTCGAGGTCGGTATCCGCAGCAATCAGTTCAACGTTAACGATCTCGCCTTCGCTGGCGCGAATCTCGGTCGGCAGCGACAGGAAGACCGGTGCGGAATTGCCGCCCGCAACGTTGAGCACGAAACGCTGAACGGCTACGGCGCCCTGGCTGTCAAAGGCCTGGATGACGACAGGCACTTGAATGTTGTCGTCTGCCGTCGGTATCCAGGTGACCTCCCCGGTAACCGCATCAATTACAAGGCCATCGGGCCCGGACAGAACGTCGTAGATGACAGACTGGTTGTCCGGATCCTCGGCCACGGCAGTAAAACGCAGTTCTTGACCCACGGAAGCATCCGTAGGCACGTCGTCAACGAACACCGGCGCACGGTTCGCCGCGAGCCCGGCAACGATGCCGGTGGAGAACTGAACACGCTGCCTGTCTGGCGTGACAATCGAGATTGTCTGCCCGGTGGTCATCTCACCCGGAGCAAGTGCCCCGCTTGCCGGCAGCGACGCTGACAGATCAATGAGCCAAACACCCTGGTCATTCTGCCCCTCAGTATCCGTCGGCAGACCTTCGTAGCCGCGCTGCGGATCGAGCGTAAGCAGCGCGGGCAGGATAATGTCTGTCTCGGACTTGTTGGTGATGGTCACACCATACGAAACAGTGCCGAGTGCCCGGTTGAACCGGGTGTCGGTGAACTCGATATCGACAATGGTCGACAGATCATCAACCCCGGTGAAGGTCGTGACATAGTTGTCACCCATCCGCAGGCCGTAGTTTGATGTCACCGAGCCGTTGACAGTCAACGTATAATTGTCTGGCAGAACGTCAAGGAAGCGGATGAGCGCCGTGCGTGTAGCGGCATCATAGATCACACCCACGATGTCACGCGCACCCTGGACCTCACCGACAAGCGTGTAGTTATCCGGGTTAGCGACCGAAGCCGTCGAGGTCGGATCGCCCGCAAACATGTCCTGGTCGAACTTGACCGTAAATACACTGAGCGGCAGCGGAACCACCGCCTCGAGTGGCGGGTTGGTTGCGACCACGATGGGCGCATAGGCTGGGGAAATCACGTCGACCTGGTTGGATTGCGACAGCAGCACGCGACCGTCGGTCGTTGTGATCACAACATCGCCTCGCGTACCGCCCTTGGCGACATCGACCGACCGGCGGGTCGCCTGATCGATCATCGTCAGGGCCGAACCCTCGGCCACTTCGCCAGTGTCGGAGACGCGGCCGGTGTTGTGGGAGACGAAAATCAGATCCTCAATCGCCGTACCGAGCTGGCCGAAGGCGAGACTGTCGATCTGGCTATCAAAGGTGTACTCGATCTCGGCCCGCTGCCGCTCGGTGAAGCTGACCACCTGCATGCGATCCGGCCAGGTCACCGCCCAGAGTTTGCCGTAATTGTCGAATGCCAGCGAGCCGATGCGCAGATTTTCATCGCGGCTCCACTGGGTGAAGGTCTCGGACTCGGTGTCGAAGATAACGATGCCGGAATTGGTGCCCACATAGATCAGCCCAGTAGCCTCCTCGATAGCGAGGCCCATGGTGATACCTTCGCCGTATTCGCCGATGATCCCGCCGGTGGCAGCATCGAGCTTGAGCAGCGCGCCGCCGCCGGTGGTGGCCCAAATATTGCCATCGCTATCCTCGGCCAAATTGAAGACAGGCACATCGAGCGCCGTAAAGAGCGCGGTCGGGTCTTCGGCGCTACCGCCCTGCTGGTCGAACTTATAGAGCGTGCCACGGTTCAGGCCGCCGGAGACGAGAAAATTGCCATCGGAAAGCTCCAGCAGCGCCATCGGAGCGATACCGCCGTTGGAGGCCGGGACATTGGTTGCAAAACTCTGCGCCACAAAAGGCCGCAGAACGCTGTCAAACTCCGACGGGCTGGAGAGGGGATCGGCGCTCGGCACCAGCTCTTCGGCGATGTCAAATAGCGCATTAGATGATGGCTCCGGCGTCGGAACAGGCGGGCGGCCGAAGTTCGGCGGTGTCGTGCTGTCCACTGTCGCCGGGGCGCCAAGGTTGACTGGCGTGCCATCGGAGGTGACGGCAGAGCCGTCACTCGGCTCCTCGCGGTTGCCCGCGGTGTCGGTGGCCAGCGCCAGGAACTCGTACGTTTTGCCTGCTTCACCTTCAAAAATCTCTACACCCTGAGCAGATTCCACCCGT
>JAAETI010000838.1 GCA_024228555.1 bacterium
AGGAACTCAAGTGCGGTTTACAGGCGGATCGGCTCAGCGACCATCGCTACATGGCTAATCTGTTCGGGGATGTCCCAAAGGTTGTTAAAACTGACGTTGGTCTCCGGGTAAGTTACGCTACTACGATTCTGTGTTGACGTCAACCTTCGGCCGGATGGGGCGGCGACGGAGCGGAGGGCGCAGCCCGGAGTGGAGACGCCGCCCCATCCGAGCGCGACGCCACAGGGGGCCTCTCCAACGCTCGCCCTAACGCCGGCAGATCGCGCCAGCCCGAGAGCCGATGGAAGCCCTTCTCCACTTCAAGCAACGCATACGCCAGCCATCGCGATGCCTGATCCGTCTCTGCCCGAAAACGGGTTACCCGACCCAACTTGCGACGCGTGTTCCTGAACGAGTTCTCGATCAGGTTCGTACTCAACAGGTTCCGATGCAACGTCGACGGCACACCCAAAATATGCAATGCGATCAACTCGTCGCCCGCCTCGCGAAGGCTCGACAACGATTCGGCATTCCTCTTTCCAAGGAAATCCTCCAGGTCGTGAAGCACTTCACGCGCCGCCTCTTCTCCTTCGACCTGCCGAAGACGTTTGAACAGCCTGGCTAGCTCACCCCAATCACGCCTCGACAGCCTCGCGCGAATATTCCGCTCCTTATGCACCAGGCAACGCTGAATCACCGCGTCGGGAAAGAACCTCAAGACCGCCTTCTTTAACGCCGCCGATCCGGCCAGCACGGACAGTAACCGGCGAGTCGGGGCAAAACCGCGATCGACCAGACGCCCCATCAAATCGCGGCAAACCTCGTAATTCTCCGTGCTCCCAAGCGAAAAGTCCAAAATGTGTTTCGTCCCGCCCGACGACACGCCGACCGCGACGATTGCCGTTTGGTCCTTGCTCAACACGATGCCGTCGAGTATCAACGCCAGCCAGTCACGCGAGGCAATGTCGCGAGAGCGAAGTTCGTCGATCAGCTTCCCGCCCGCCTGAATCCAGAGACGCGATACGCTCGACTTGCTCACATTCGGAGATTCCGGATGGACATCGCCCATCTCGCGGCCGCTCACGCCCGCCGAAAGAGCGCGGAGTATCATCGCGTTGAGTTGGTCCGACTGTCGCGCCGATTCGTAAGTCCGTAAATGGACTTCCTCGGTCGAGCCGTCGTCTTTCTGGCGACGAGCACGAGGACGCTTCACGTCCTCTCGGTTGCCTTCCCAAACGACGTAGCCCGACGCGCTGCCTGCACGGCGGCACGTCGCCTCTTCGCTCGGATGGTACTTCGGACCGCACAGTTCGGCCACCTCCGCGGCCATCACCTGAGTCAGCATCATCCGAACCCCGCCTCGAAGATACTCCCGGAAAATCTCGCCCGCCTCGCTACCGCTCGCTTGCCCAAGCAACTCAATCAAACTACACTGATCCATGACGATGGTCTCCTTTCCACGGCTGGATTCACTCTCCAGCCTTTTTGGGATTCTCTCGCCCGGCGATTGTCGCCGAACGGGAGACCGTCGTCAATTTCTAACATTCAATGGGACGCTTCCCGTCATGACAGCCGTGCGGGGAGCGCCGGAGGCGGACCGGGTCTTCCTAGGGGACATAGCTTCCTCGCCTTCTCCAACCTCGGCGCTCAATCAGAAAGGTCGATGCGAACGAGATCCCGTCTGGGATTCTGGCCGCGCTGTGATCAATCGCCACTCACTGGGTGGGTTCTTCTCTTGTTCGTTCATTTCGTGCAATGGTTGCGTGTGCCGTTCACGACAAGGTTTCAGGAGCACTTACCTCGGCGGCTTCCGGCATCACGCAAGCCGTTCTGTCTCCTTACGGCCCGATTGCTAGATGCCCCATATCGG
>JAAETI010000839.1 GCA_024228555.1 bacterium
CAGGCGAAACCGACCGAGAAAAGCACGGAGACCAAGACATGAGAACATCCATTTCCAGCCCCGACGGGACCACCACCCACCGTCCCACAGCAACCACCCACCGTCCACCAAACAAGGGACGGATTACCCACATATCCTCACTTGCGCGCTGGGTGGAGCGAGCACCCAGGGTTGTACAGTGGGCTGCGCTAGTACCTTGCTGCTGGCTTCCATCGACTGCCCCGATGTCCTCACCCATTGGCGCACCGCCAACCTCTCCTAAGGACCGAGAGCGTCAGGATGACATTCCCGGGGCGCCTAGCGACGGCTGATGCTGGACCCCTGGCTCGTCAAGGATGCTCGGCGGCCCGCCAGGGTAGGCATGGTTGTTCGGTGTCTCATATCTCGATGACGGTGATCAGGGTATATCCCACCTCGTCGTCTTCTGCACCTGCCCAGAAGTCGAGACCGATCGTCGTCGGGGCTCCGATGTCGTCGTAGCTGATCGTGAACAGATCTGGTGGTGTCTCGGTCAACGTCCGCTCGATGAGCGAGAAGAAGCCGTCGACCGTTAGCGGCGCTTCCTCGGACACCGGGCTCCCGTCCTCTTGGCCCGGATATGACACGACATGAGGGACACCGTCGTTCACTTGGATCGTGTACGCCCCAAAGTGGCCACAGAAGCAACCCAGCTGGTACTCCAGCGCGTAACTATCGAGGTTCGCGTCGCGCCACCGGTCCCGAGCCGCATCGAGGTCGGTGACGGCATCATCGACATCAAACCGGATAGCGATGTCCGAATACACGGTGTCGCCGTCAGTGACCTGGCGTGGAAGCCCAGTGATCAGGTCGTAGCTGACATCGGATTCGTCACCGGTGAACACAAACAGATCATCCACGGTTGGTAGCTGCTCGATGTACTGGTTGAGGTGTGGCGATCTGAACCCCTGATCGTTCACCAGCCAGGCTCCTACCGCTTTACCGGATCGATGAATGACCCCGTGGCGACCCGGCGGTATGTCGCATTCGTCTCCACACGCTAGATCGAATTCCAGCACGAAGTTGGGCCGAGCGACGTCTAGCCACCGAGCCGATGCCTCCGCACTTGGATCGTCGTCAGCCGCCGTCGTGTTCGACCCGTCATGGGCCTGACTCGCCGAGGTTGTGGTCGTCGGTGGCGAAGGAGATGTCGCGGATTCGGAGGCCTCGCGGGACAGATCTGATTCACCAGCGCCCCCTGAGCAACCGCTGGCTAGGAGCGCGACGACAGCGAGCCCTGCGATCCATCCAATTGCGCCTCTACTCATCACCACAAGTATTGGACGTCTTCGCCGTCAGAACAAGTTCCCGATCGGCGAAAGGAGGGGGAACCCGAGAGCACACTACCCGGGGCTCGCAGCGGCAGCCATTGTGTGCATCGCCTCTCCCAAGAATCTTCGAGGAGCCCCCGTCCTGGATCGCCAATTACGTTGCGATAACGATCCAATCCGCCGGTGAGCGGGAACGGCACTTCGATGTGCGGGGCATCGAACACCGACGGTGAGAATCGGCGCACGCGGCGCGCGATCTGCCAGTCACCGGACGTTGCTGGGCTCGCGACATCGTTCTTGGGTTGAGTGATCGTGGAGGGTGCGGCGAACTGACGGTTTGTCAGCCTTGAGGGTCGTTGGGTTGGGGTTCTGTCTTAGATCAAGTCTATGTCGGCGAGCTGGGATACCACGATCGGAATCAGGGAAAGGCCAGCCGCCCAGAGCCATGTGCGCCAGGCCCTGCCTTTGGGGACGTGCTTCGACGAGTAGGTAATGAGCAGCCACACCAGCGTGACTGGAACGGCGACGACGACGGTTAGGACGATTGGTAGCCGTAGCCAACTAGGCCCAACCGTGACGGTGTACGGGTAGTTGGCAGTCACTGAAATGATTGCTACCAACGCGGCGGTTGCCAACGGCACCGTAGAGGCCAAACGCCAGTTTGCGCTGCGAGCAATGGGCGGTTGGCTGACGAGCCACATGCCGCCGGCCAGCGACACCACAAATGTCCAGATTGCCCAGAGTGCAGCCATCGGCCAGCTTGAGGGCGGGAACGCTGTCGGGATGCCATAGGCATCAGCTGGGCCCACTGCTGCAGTAGTCCAACGGCCGGCGGGCGTTCGGATTACGACGCCGCCTGTGCCGATGGCGACGACGAGGTTGCCGGTGCGCTCATCGACCGCAACGTCTTGTGGGGCAAACCGATTGCGATCTGGCAACCGTGGGGACGGTGTCCACGATGGTCCCCAAGTGGCGCCTTGGTCGGTCGAAACCTCCAATAGAGTCACAGTCTGGCCGTCAGGATCAAACACCCGAAAGCATGCGCCGCCACTCTCGGTGAGACAGGCCGGCCCTCGAACCTGCCATGCATCGGAGGATGAGTAGGACCGCCAGGGGTCCGGGGTCGGCGCATCGGCAGGTAGCGGTACCCAAGTGACTCCTCCGTCTTGCGACGCGGCGTAGAAGGTACCTGGGCCCTCGACTAGATAGTTGTCGGTTTGTGAGTAGCAGGTACTCGTCTCGTGTGGCTCACACCTGATACCGTTGAGACGCTGTTCCGGATCGGGGCGGACACCGTCTGGCCACGCAGCGTTCTCCCAGGTCATCCCACCATCGCTGCTGCGGTACCCCGTTCCGTAGGCGCCGCGATACCAGAACCCAGGCTGCTCTTCATCGATGCTGGCTACGCCAACCCACACTTCGGTATCGGTGTTGTCAGCGGAAATCACGCCCTCCGGATAGTCTATCGAGGTAGCCATCGACGCAAGCGCAGCCAACGCAACCACGGCGGCCTTTCTGAACCGGCGGCCTTCGGCCGCAGCGCTTGAGCCAGCCCTACGCCAGATCTTCCAACCCACACCCACCATCGGCAGTGCTATCAGGTCGGAAGGATCGACGATGATCCGGACGGGCAGGCCCAAGACGGCTTCAGCGCCCGACTCGGTGATCCCTGCAACGACACTGGAGGTCTTCATGGCGGTGAACCATGCAGCCGTCGCGAACGAGGCAATGGCCTGGCTGTACCGCGATCTGGTGACTGAAGCGATGAGAACACCGAGCAACAGCGGAAAGAACACAAGACCGCAGAAATCGCTAACCTTCCCGGTCAACCAGCCGGGATACTCAGCCTTCAAGTAGTGGTCGTTTAGCAGCAGGACCGCGATAGCTACAACCACTACGGGATGACTAACTGAGCGGAAACCGCGGCTCACCGGATCCATCTCGAAACCTCGCCGTGCTCTCTCGGTCACTTCATCCATCGGTGGTGCTATTCAACGGTATGCGCCGTCCCAATGCGAACCGGAAACCCACCACAATGGTCTGAAGCGGGCTGGACCCAAGGGCCAGGCAAGCCCGACCGGTCCTTGGCCACAAGCAACGCATATCGACAATTCTGCTGCAAGAACCAGCACATCGCCGAACCACGCAGGGCGATGCCTCTTTGCGTCAAGGGGTTGTTTTCGGGTGGTGTGGGCGCGGTTGGTTGGCCTGGCCTGTTCAGCGGGCCTGATGGGGCGTAGTGTTGAGGTTGGGTCCGGGTAGTGACTTATCCGAAGTGCCGGTGTATCAGGGTTTGAGCCGGTCACGCTGGAATAAGAGTCGTCCCTGGGTGTCCTCCCGGACCCGTTACCCGTCTATCGGTTGTCGGCTACG
>JAAETI010000840.1 GCA_024228555.1 bacterium
CGCGGTCGGCTTCGCCAGTCAGCACGGCTGCCGGGCGATGGCGATGGCTCCCACCGAGTGTCTGGGAATCGCATCGGACCCGGTTGCGTGCAACGAGTAATCGGGACCTATGGCCGGTCCCTCTCTGGTACTCATCCACCTATTCTTGAGGCACAGGGACCCAAGGAGGTTGAGATGTTGAAACCCGGGACCAGGGTTCGTCGAATGACCAAGAAGGTCGGTCAACCATCTCCAGAGGGCAAGATCGTCGGCAAGAGCGGTCATGCCTATGAGATCAAATGGGATGACGGTCACACGAGCATCACCGACCCGATAGGCGTAGTGGAGGTGAAGAAGAAGGGCTGACCGGGTCCGCTTGTCCAGATAGCGGTTTTGCCGACAGGAAAGCTACAGCGAACTCCCAGGAGGAGCTGTGGCGAAGACCGTTGGCAACCGCGATATTCGAGTGGTCAACCAGCCTGAGCCGGCTTGGGCCAACTCGACAGAAGAGCACTTCGCGTCGCTTCTCGACAGCTACGGGATTGACTGGCTCCACGAACCACATCGCTTCCCAATCGCCTTCGACTCCGCAGGCGACCCCATCGAGTTCTTCACCCCCGACTTCTATCTGCCGGCAACCGACGAATACATCGAACTGACCGTCCTCAAGCAGTGTCTTTGCACCAAGAAGAACCGCAAGCTCCGCCTCCTGGGTGAGCTCTACCCCGACGTGAAATGCCGCATCATCTACCGGCGTGATTACGAGAACCTGGCCCTCAAGTATCGATGGGATGACGATCTGCCGTCCTCCCAGCTCGGAATCCCTGCCCGAGTCCCCGGACCGCCCCAGGTTCGCGTTGCCAATTAGTTGGAAAATGGCGAATCCCCGCCAAAGCCCGCTTTTGTTTCGGGCACAGAGGCCGATATATGGGTGGGCAGAACACATGCGTACTAGGACCGCATGATCCATCTCCCGAATCCATCGAGCGAGTTAGAGAGATATCCATGACGAAGGCCAGCAGGGTTGCGACGCTTCTGATCGCTTTGGCACTTACTCTCACGGCCTGTGGTGGCGGCGACGCCGCAACCACAACAACCGCAGGGACGGCAACTACTGCCGGAGAGGAGGTCGCCGAAACGACTGCACCGACCAAGACCGCGGTCGGTGACAGCGGTGCAGTTTCCAGCCTCGAGGATGTGCGTGGAGCCATTGTGAGGATCGTTGCCGAAGGCAGCTTTGCCGATCCCGAATTCGGGCAGCAGTACAACGCTGCCGGCTCCGGAAGCGGCTTCTTCATCGACTCTTCCGGTATTGCGGTCACCAACAATCATGTAGTGACCGGCGCTGCGTTCCTTCAGGTTTATGTCGAGGGTGAAGAGACACCACGCAATGCGCGGGTTCTCGGCGTTTCCGAGTGCTCAGATCTTGCAGTGATCGATGTCGAAGGCGACGGATTCCCTTTCCTCGAGTGGCACGACGACGACGTCGCGGTCGGAATGCCGATCTTCGCCGCTGGATTCCCACTGGGCGACGATGAGTACACACTGCTTGACGGAATAGTCTCCAAAGAGAGCGCAGATGGTGAGTCCGATTGGGCATCCGTCGACAGTGTGATTGAGCACTCGGCCGACACCCTGCCCGGCAGTTCGGGTGGGCCCATCGTCAGCGAGGGTGGCGAGATTGTCGCCGTCAACTACGCCGGAGACAGTTCTGGCCAGTCATTTGCGATTGGCCGTGACGAAGCCCTCCAGGTCTTGCCGACACTGATCGATGGCGACGACGTCACGTCAGTTGGCATCAATGGTCAAGCGCTGTACGACGGTGAGTTCTCTGGAATCTGGGTGGCATCGGTTGCCTCGGGGAGCCCCGCCGATCTTGGCGGCGTCCAGTCCGGTGACCTGCTCACTCTTGTCGAGGGCCTCATCCCGGCAACAGACGGAACCATGGCCGACTACTGCGACATTCTGCGATCCCATGGGCCCGACGACCCGTTGAGCCTCGAGGTCTATCGCGCTGCCGACGATGTGTTTCTCGAGGGAACCCTCAATACTGACAAGACTCTTGAAGTGTCGTATTCGTTCGCCGCTGAGCTTGATGACGAAGTTGCGGAAACCGACGGGACTGTTGCTGGCTACGACTCGTATTACACGCTGATAGATGACAACGGCATCATGAGCGTTGAGGTCCCATCGGCCTGGTCCGACACGGTTCTCGATAGCTACTGGGGCTACCCAGATGACCAACAGTCCGTTGGGGTGTCGATGAACGCTGCGGTTGACACCGAGGCTTGGATTTCTGGCTGGACTACGCCGGGCATCTTCTTTGGGGCCTCGACTTTGCTTCCCGCAACGGAGAGTGTTGGTTCATTGCTCGACGGTCACTATTTCGGAGATGTGTGCACCTATGACGGCCGTACCGACTATTCGGATGCGCTCTATACCGGTGTCTACGACCTGTACTCGCAGTGCGATGGCACCGACACGCTGTTTCTTGTGCTCGCTGCCGAGACGCCGGGTTCTGAGGTCCTCTTGGTCATTCAGGTCGTGATTGTCACCGATGCCGATCTCGAGGCCTTGGACGCCATCCTGGCAAGCTTTGTCGTCGACGAGGTTGCACTCGCCGCCCTCTAGCCTGCTACACCTGAAGCACGAGCCTTGGATCGTGCGAGTGATCCGCGAGGCTGCTGAATCCGGCACGTTTGATGACGTCGCAGGATCCGGTCAGCCGATCCCGGGTCTAGCTCAGCCCTACGACCCGGCCTGGTGGGCTCGCACTTGGATCGTCAATGAGCGGGCCCGTGACCTGGCGGCGGAGCTGTCCCACCGTGTCGAACGCGAGGTACCACGGATACTGTCCGGCGACGTCACGGACAAAGTCAGAACCGACCTAGAGTCCTTGAACGTAATGATCGTTGATCACAACGAGTCCTCTCAGGAGGGATACGGCCTTCCGCTACTTGACGTCGAACGTCAACTGAAGGAGCGGGCGACACGTCGCACCGGCCGGTAGCGGAAGGACAGTCTCTTGAACAAGCGCAATATCGTCATCGGTCTAGTGGGCGCCGCCGTTGTCTTGGCTGGTGCGGTTTGGTACTTCTTCCTCCGCAGCGATGCGCCGCCACCTGCGACCCTCGAAGGTGCGGTTGAGGCGGTAACCGGCGAAACCACGACTACATCAGGGGACGGTGAGCCGGCAGCCACAACGGCGGCACCCAGTACAACCTCCGCTCCGGCAACCAGCGGTGGACTCGATGGATCATGGACTGCTGATCCGAGCCTGTCGTTTGTCGGCTACAGGATTGAAGAGGAACTGGCCAGCATCGGTTCTGTGACCGCGGTCGGCCGGACCAGTGAGGTCGACGCGACCTTGACTTTTGCGGGGTTCGCGGTGACCGATCTGTTGGTGACGATCGACATGACGACGTTGCAGAGCGACCGATCGCGGCGCGATGGGGCAATGGCCACCCGTGGACTCGAGACGACTACCTTCCCTGAAGCCAGCTTTGTCTTGACGTCACCGATCGATCTCGGTGCGGTTCCCGCGGATGGTGAGAGCATTGGTGCCTCGGCCACCGGTGACCTAACGCTGCATGGTGTGACCCAGTCGATCAGTCTTGATCTCGAAGGGACGCTTGTGGAGGGGACGATGGTTGTCGTCGGCTCTGTTGATGTAGCGCTTACCGACTACGGCATCGAGAAGCCGACCGGGTTTTCGGTCCTGAGCATCGCCGACGTCGGCGTATTGGAGATCCAGCTGGCTTTGGTCAGGAGCTGAGCGCTCGCCTCAGGAATGCCGCCATCTGCTCGCGAGTGACACGATCGGTGGGGCAGAACTGGGTGTTGTCTGGCGGATTGCAGCCCTGGGTTATCCCAGCAGTAGCCAGCTTGGCGATGTCTTCTTCGAAGATGCTGTCGTTGTCATCGGTGAAGTTGTTGCCGCCGCCGTTGTCGGTCAGGTTTAGTGCTCGCACCAAGAATGCCGCCATCTGCTCACGGGTCACGAACGAGTCAGGGCAGAACCGGTCACTGACGGGCGGATTACAACCTGTCGTCACCTTGGCCGTGGCTAGCGCATCGATCGCCGGCTCGAAGATCGAGTCATTATCATCGATAAATAAGTCGCCCTCGCCGCGGTCGGTGTAGCTGAGCGCCCTGGTTAAGAAAGCCGCCATCTGGCCCCTCGTCACATTTGATGTAGGGCAGTAGCTGGTGTCGCTGCAACCGGTGGTGATGCCAGAATCAGCGAGCCAGAGAATGTCTTCGATGAAGACCGAGGTGAGGATGTCGTCGAAGCCGATGAGCTGGATCCTGAGTCCGCCCGCGTTCTGCTCGATAACCTTCAACATGGCGCCCTGTGCGATCAGCTCCTCGCCCTGGGCGATATTGAAGCGGGCGGTGTCGCCCACTCCGGTGACGTGATCGATCGCATCAGGGGACGGGGGATAGCTGTACGGACGCGAGGAGAGACCACCGCACGGCGTCGCCGGCGCTGTGGGGCTGTTCTTGCACCATTGCTCGATGTAGTGGGCGCTGACCCCCTCGAAGTTGGAGGGGATCGGGTCAAGGGCTGAGTTGACCCGTGCGTCGAGGGCTACGAAGGAGTATTCGTAGTCGGTCGGCAGCACAACCAACTGGGTTCCTTCGACCCCGACCGGTGCGAGGGTCAGGTCTGTGATCCCCCCGGCGTAGAAGACGACGTCGGCTGGATCAACCCACCCGGCTCGGTAGCGGTTGAAGGCAAGAGAGCTGTACGGGTCGTCACCACGGCCGAGGAAGTTGCCCGGCATGTTGCCGCTCATGTAGTCGATTGGGTTATCGTACTCATCGACAGTTTCACCGGAAAATGAATGGGGGAAGCTGATCGTATGCCCGACCTCATGGGCGGCGGTGGTGATATGGGCGGGGCGCAAGGCCACGGGGTTCACCGATCCACCCTCAATTACCGCCCAGCGCTGGTTGCCGGGGAATGTCTCGACGCTGAGGTTCTCACAGTTGTTGCAGTAGAGGCC
Organism: bacterium; assembly: GCA_024228555.1. Lineage (GTDB taxonomy): Bacteria > Actinomycetota > Acidimicrobiia > Spongiisociales > UBA5794 > JAAETI01. The sequence continues at coordinate 4,989 of JAAETI010000840.1, forward strand.
GGGGCCGGCCAAGCCTGCGTTTGACTTGTTGTCGAGGATGCCGATGGCGCCGTCGTCGTCCCACAAGGGGTTGGCTTCGGCAGCCATCGCCGCGGCACAGGTTGAGAACCCACTGGCATCGACCACCTTACGGGCGACAAAATCCGGGCTGTAGATGCCGCCCGACAGTACTTCGTAGAACGTCGTCACCCGGCCGTTGAGGGTTGCGGTCGCCGCGGTCAGATCGACCCCGCCCGTGGCCCCACTCCAGGTGCAAACGTACACCCCAAACCGGTCACTGGACGTCGAGTAGCGGCGAACGTCATTTGGCCAAACGACCAGACGGAGTGGGTCACCGGAGAACTCGTCGATAACGGGGGCGGCGAAAGGATCGTCTGATTGGGTGTGATAGCCGACGGCATCAAAGACCGGGGCGACGGCGTCGGTCTCGACCGGCCCGATCACCCCATCGGCGAACGGTTGCGGCCCGCTGACTGCTGCTGCTGGGGACGTGGCCAGGGCCGGGACCAAGACCAGCACTGCCATTGCCAAGATCCTGCGCATTTGTGGTGACACCTTCCGAGCGATTCGAACAACTCTATCCCGCATCGGCTTTTGTGTCGCCTTACTTGAACAGCCGGGCCAGCTTGTTGCTGGACCCGGCTGTTCTATCTCCGCCCGCGTGTCTCTCGCACGGGTGTCTATTCGAGGCTGGCTAGTTGCGCCACAACGAGTATTCGAGGTTCATATCGGGGATATGGGGCAGATGATCGGGGTTGCCGGCGCCACCGATTTGGTGGCAGGTGTATCGGAGCAACCAGGGATCCTCGGCTGCACAATCGATGCGGTTGGCCGTTGCGTTCTTCTCGAACGCAAGATGGAATCCCGGCTCAGCGTATTGACGTGTGGCCAATGGATTGCTGGGGCTGAGCAGTCCGTCGCCATATGCATCGGTGAAGTATTCACCGGTGCCAAGCGAGTGCTCGGATTCGATTTCGAAGTCAGCTCGCCAGCTCGCCATCTGCAGAGTCCGCCGTGTTGCGTTCTCCCGTTCCGGATCGCGCACCACAACCGAATCGCAGTTTGCGTTGGCGCAATGTGACATTGGGTTGCGAATGTCGAATGCATGGTCGAACTGCACCATGCCGAGGTTCAGAACCTGCGGTGTTTCTTCTCTGCTGTCCCAAGTTTCATAGTTGTTCGAGCCCGCTCCTACGTTGAGGCGGCGACGTTGTTGGTCGTCGACCTGGTTGGCGAGGGCAGGCATGCTGTAGCCACAGCCAGAAGGCGTCAGTACTTCCTTCCCACCGTCGCTGGTGGCAAATGCAGCGCCGTAGTCTGCTTTGAAGCCAACGCCGAACTTCTCGGTTCCATCGAGGTCGTAGATCGACACATAGAGCGTATGGAACTGCGCACAGACTCTGCGATCTGATGCGGTCCCGGCGTGGATGACAAAGCGCACCCAGTGTTCGCCGGTCATGTCTTTGAAGATGAACTCCTTGAAGCCCATGTTGGGCTCGTTCTGCGGGACATTCGACGCCACGTACTCGTAGGGGATGAGGGGGGTCCCCGGGATCAATGCCGGGTTTGACCCATGCTCGTGGCCGAAGTAGCACCAGTACACTGGGTCGATCTGAGGATGCCAGGTTTGATAGTTCTCGCCATCGGGAGCCACTGTCTGATGGAGCTCATGGACCCATGCCGGGCAGGGGGTGTTGGCGGCTGCAGGGGTGAAGCCGTCCGGAGCTGGTGGCTGTGGCGATGGGTTGCCGTCGACCTCGGCGAGAAGTACCAGGTACATCTCGCGCCATTCGTCGGTGTATTCAACGGTGCCCAGTTGGACGGGTCCGGCAGGGAAGTCCTTTTCGTAGACAGGGTGGAGGTCGCCATCAATTGCGACGGTTCCTCCATCGCTCCAGCTCCCCAGCCAGCTTGGTAGCGGAAAGTCATCCCGCCACACGACCGCGACCCTGGCCGGCCGGTTGAGGGTGAAGTTCATCCAGTCTGCCCTGGGGCCGGTGTTCTTGAACTCCCAGTTCGTCGACGGTGACAGTACGTCCCAGCCGGTGTACCGGCCTGGGCTGTCGATGGTCACGGAGCGGTCAGGATACGGCTCGATGTCGAGATTCTTGGCGAGGGCCCGTGGCCAGTACTGCATGTTGTCGGTGTAGATCTCTTCGACGCCGTCGTCTTGGCGAATCACGTGGTAGCGGTCTACCAACGTCTTGTCAGCGTCGGTCACTGCGAACGAGGCGGGGGCGGTGACCGGAAGATCGAGAGCCCTTGTCAAGAAGGTCGCCATCTGGGCACGCGTCAGCTTGCTATCAGGGCAGAATCTCGTGTTGGCAGGCGGATTGCAGCCTTTTGTGATGCCGTCCGTGGCTAACTTCTCGATGTCTGCCTCGAATACCGAGCTGTTGTCATCGATGAAGTCAATCGATGGGTCGGTGTCCGTGAGGCCGAGGCCCCTGGCCAGGAATGCCGCCATCTCCCCGCGGCTCACTGTGCTCTCGGGACAGAAGCGGGTGTTCGCTGGGGGATTGCAGCCTTTTGTGATGCCTGCGGCGGCCAGCTTCTCGATGTCGGTCTCGAAGATCGAGGAGTTGTCATCGGTGAAGTCGGTGCCACCGGAGGCTGTCAGATCCAGACCGCGCACCAAGAACGCAGCCATTTCGCCGCGAGTCACGAAACGCTGCGGGCAGAAATCGGTTGCATACGGCGGGTTGCATCCCGACGTGATTCCAGCGTTGGCGACGGCTTCGATGGCGCTCTCGTGGACGTTTCCGTCGTCGTCGTTGAAGCCCGGGCCGGCGAACGCCGTCTGTGGGATCACGAAGATGGTGGCGACTACCAGAAATGCCAATGTGGCGAACAGTTCGGATGATGCTCTTGTGCTTCACTCGAGTGCTTCCCCTCGACTCGATAACCTTGTTCTGTTGGTCGCCGGCCACGCAACGCAGCGAGCCCCTCGGAATCCGCACTGAGATTCTGAGACAGAGTGTATGCATCTCCTATTTCCAACGTGAGTGGTTTTTTTGCATTCGGTCAGACACGCGGCGGCGTTGGTGCGTCTCCGTCCGCCGATGCGTACGCTGGGGGAACAGGACTGAGGAGGATAACTGTGGCCGAAATCACGTCGCATGCCCCGGGAACAC
>JAAETI010000841.1 GCA_024228555.1 bacterium
CCTTCGGATCAAAATCCATCACAGGCTCAGACCTGATCCCACCCTCGACGCTGGTATTGAACTTCCCTTCATCAACTGGGATGAACATTCCTAACTCCTAGGTAAGTAGCAATACGTAGCAACCTATCTGCTACCTCTGCTACGGTCAAGTCGGGGGAGCAGAAATCTGCAGTACGTACTGCCACACCGGTACGATGAGTCGATGGCTCTCAGCGCCAACGACCCCCGGCCCCCGTACCGCCAGATCGCCGATGAGCTCATCGCCCAGATCGCCAATGGTGACGTGGTCCCCGGTGGGAAGCTGCCCTCGGCCCGAGATCTGATGCAGCGCTACGACGTGGCCAATCAGACCGTCCAGAGCGCTTTGCGGGTCTTGCGGACACAGGGGCTGATCAACAGCGTCCCCGGTAGGGGAACGTTCGTCTCCGAAGAGATCGACCTCGACGCCCTGGCCGTCACCGTGTCTGATGACAGCCGTCCTTCGCCTGAGTTTGTTGCCCTGAACGAACGGCTCGACACCCTGGCTGGCGAACTCCAGTCGGTCCAGGATCGCCTGGAGCGGATCGAGTCGGCTCGATCGAAACCGAAGTCTCCAGCGCGGAAGCGGTAGCTGACACGTCCTGCACCAGGGCAGTGAGCGCTTCGATGCGCTCCATGAGTTGCTTCATTTCTGTGGCGGTGATGCCCTCACCGGTTGGTGGTTGTTCCATGCTCAAACGAGAACACGGAACACCGCTGAGAAACCGCTCGTTAGAGCACTAGGACAAAAGTGCGGGCTGCTCGCTAGGGGAGGGGGGACACTGTAAGCGCTAGTGTGAACCCATCCAGAGCTTGGAGATCGAGCCAATGGACAATGACCACCACATCGGAGAACGAATCGCCCTCCAGCGACGCCAACGTGGACTCAGTCAAACCGTCCTGGCGGGACTCGTCGGCCGATCAGAAAGCTGGCTCTCCCAAGTCGAACGAGGCCAACGCAACGTCGACAAACTCTCCATCCTCATACCAATGGCCAAAGCCCTCCGAGTCGACCTCGCCGTACTACTCGGAGAACCCCTCGACTTCTCCCATCAAGGCGGACCCGATCTCGCCGCCGTCGATGCCATACGCGCAGCCATCTCCACCTACGTCACCCTCGACGGTGAAGACGAACGGGACATCCCCGATGCCGTCACGCTTGGCGCTGTTCTCGTTGAGATCAACTCGCTCAACCAGGCCACCCAATACGACCGGGCCGGAACCCTTCTACCCCTCGCCATCCGCAGCGCCGAACTAGCAGCCGAACAAGCCTCAAACACCGACCAACAACGCGAAGCCCTAGCCCTCGTCGCCCGCACACACCAGGTCACAGCAGCACTGCTAAGCCGGATCGGCCAAACCGACCTCGGATGGGTAGCCGCCGATCGGGCCATCAACGCCGCCAAACGAGCCGACGACACCGAACTCCTCATAGCTGGCGTCTACCGACTCGGTCAGATCATGCTCCGGCCCGGCCGCGACGAAGAAGTCTTCCAACTCGCCGAATCAGTCCTACCCTCGACCGACCCAGGCAATACCCGCCCCTCGATGCTCTCACTTCACC
>JAAETI010000842.1 GCA_024228555.1 bacterium
AACTCCACCGACGCGCTCAGGCAAGGACACACAGCCCAGACTTTGAGGCGCTTGCGGAGCGGTTGGACTCATCCCAATCTGCGGTGGTTGCAGAGGTGCCCGCTAGCCGGGCCCTCAAGTGGGGCCGGACGGCTTTCGTTGCCGCGGCGGCAGTCCTCATCATCGTCGGAGCGGTTGCCGTCACCTTCCAACCCTCAGGGGACACCGAGTTACAGGCAGCGGCTTCGCTCCCGGTCGAGGAGCTGTACTACTGGCCATCGGACCTACCGCCCGGCTGGGAGATCCTCGAAACCGAGCGGCAGACAATCGAGCACGCGCCAACGGGTAGCGGCGTCCTAGCGGCCATCGCCCCCGGCGACCGGATCATCATGATCAGCGCAACACCCGACGACGGGACGAAAAGCGATGAGCAGCCGATCTCTGTGAAAGTCATCAATGGCGTCGAGTTCGGCGTCATCTGGGCCGACGACTTGAACACGGTTCTAACCTGGCAGGTAGACGGATATCGCTTCTATCTGAGCGCCCGATCGGCCGGTATGGACGAGGCATTCCGGCTGGCGGCAGGGACCACGGCGGAGCACGACGAGGTGACAGGCGACATCACAGAGCTTCGTGCGCCACTCGCTAACGAGTACGAAGTGGTCGCCGACCTTCAACCCGAGAACAACACTGACAAAGTGATCCATGTGTTCCGTCTAGGGTGCCCGGAGGTCGACCCAGGACAAGACTGTGCACTACAGCTAACCATCGCACCGCTCTTGCCAGACAGCAGTGAGCTGACCCTAGCCTATTGGCGGATAGGTCGAGAGACCAGCCAACACTCCACAGCCTGCGGCGAGGTCATCCTCAGCGACGAACAGGATCCCTTTAACACAAACGCCATCGCCTTGATCGACCGCATGGAATTTTCCATCGGCCCAGACTTCGGTCCATTGGAGCCGATCGGTTTCAGTCGCGGCGTCGGCGTTGGCCACAGCCCGCTCACGATCTCAGACGTCGAGACCATTCTGTGCGGACTCGACCAAATCGATGCCGCCACCTACAACCAACTCGACGACCGTGCCGACTGATCCAAGACCGGCCAAGCCCGATCAATAATGTTCGTGACCAACGCCCGGCAAGCGCCCGAGGACGGCACTACCGGCCCGCTCGACATCACCGGCGATCAAGGCGATGTGGTCACTCCAAGTGGCGGTCTGCACCCCCGCCGGACCCTGATGGTGGACGGCCGCTCCCCGTGGTCTCATTTCCGATCGCTCAGACCACCCTAGGACGCCGGTGATGTGGCGCTTCGGTCGGGATTCCAACTCGGTGGTCGTGGCCTCTGACCGCGCGTCGGCCCGACCCGGTCAGGGACTGCTCCCAGCTGTGCTAGGCCGCCGTGGGTGATCAGCCCCTCGCCATTGCTCGTCGCTTTCCGTGGCAACATCAGACCAGTAGTATGGGACGCGACATGACCCCCTGTTTGCCGGGTTCGATGGCTGCTTCAACGACATCCATTGTCCCGGGTCAGGGGGTCTTTGGCGAACCCAAACCAGAGTCAGTTGCGATCAATCCGGGTTGGGTTCAGGCTTGGCCTGCCTCCTTCTTTAGGATTCGACGGCGGACCTCCGACAGTACAGAAATAGTGCCCACCAACAGCAAAAGTGTTGGCACGAACCAGCCGGACGGGGTGCTGTCATCCAGTAGTACCCGCCCACAGATGAAGATCGTGACTAGTCCGAGTGCTATGATGAGTAGCCTAATGATCAGTGTCAGTCTCATGATCAGTATCCTGTGCACCAGATTGCTTGCGGTGCTGCCGTGAAATGTATGTCGACACCTTTACTGTTGGAGCATAACTTCAATCCCGCAGCCATTCCTCCAACTAGACCTCCGACTACACCGGACGGCAGTGCACACAGGCCAGCTGTGGACCCCGAACAGACGATCGCGAACACTGCATAGCCACCACCCGCCGCGGCTAGCACTTTGCCCAGTTCGTAGCTGGTGAGTTTGATGGTGTGCATTCCGTACCAAGTCTTGGAGAACTTGGGGTCGGCTACGATGGGGTATGCGTATTCGGTGTTGGTGTGTTTGATGTGTTGGGTGAGTGTGGTGCCGTCAATTGTGAAATGGGTTGGTACCGGGGCTTGGTTTGCGTCGGTGGCCCATGGTGTCGCAACGGTTCCGACT
>JAAETI010000843.1 GCA_024228555.1 bacterium
CTAGGTGGCTGCTGAGCAATTCGGGTTGAGGGCTCGCGTTTTGTGGTGGCGCGCGAGATGATGGGGTGATGCAGGGTCAGTCGGTTTCGGATCGTGAGTTGTTGGACGCGGGAGCGTTGTGTGGCCATCTGCTCGGGCCTGACTCGTTGGAAGCGTTCCTCGCGCAGCATCGCCAGGCCCTGTTCCCGGACGAGATGTTCGCCGATCTGTTCGTCTCCGGCCGTGGCCGCCCATCTGTGCCTGGTGATGTGATCGCCGCGGTCATGGTCCTCCAGGCTGACGCTCAGCTGTCGGATCGTAAGGCTGTGGCTCGTCTTCGCACCGATATTGGGTGGAAGGCCGCGTGTGGACTGGCGTTGGACGACGAGGCGTTTGATTCGACAGTGCTGGTGTTGTGGCGCCGACGTATCCGTAACTCGGTCGATCCTGAACGTATCGACATCGCTGTGAAAGGTCTGATCGACGCGTCTGGTGTGCTGGTCGGCAAGAAACTGAGGGCACTCGACTCGACAGTTTTGGATGACGCGGTAGCCCGCCAGGACACAATCCGCATGCTGGCTACCCAGATCCGTCGTGTCCGCCGCATGATCCCAACCCTCGCCGCGGTGCGGGTTCATGACGACAACCTCGATTTCTCTCGCCCGCTGTGCGACTGGCATAACAAGACTGATGTTGACCGTGTCGTGTCCGAACTCACCGAAGACGCCTTCTCGCTGATCTTGGCTGCCGAAGAACTCGATCTGAGCGATGCGCAAGCTGAGGCTGTGGGTCTGCTCGGTGTGATCGTGGGTCAAGACGTCGAAGAAGTCGACGCCAACACAGGCCGTTGGCGGATAGCGAAACGTGTCGCCAAAGACAGGATCGTGTCCACAGTCGATACCGAATCGAGGCATGTCCACAAGACCTCACACAACTATCGCGACGGGTTCAAAGCCCACATCGCAGCCGAGCCTGACACCGGTCTGATCACCGCATCAACCTTGACCGCTGCCGATGTTTCTGACGGACAAGCAGCCCCAGCTCTGATCGCCGACGAAGACACTGATGTTGAGGTGTTAGGCGACGCAGCCTATGGGACAGGCGAGTTCCGTGATCACCTCGAACAACGTGACATGGCTTCGACAATCAAACCCCCGCACCTACGACGGGCCGTTGCAAACGGGTTCAGTCTCGACGACTTCACGATCGACGAGACCACGATGACCGTGACCTGCCCCGAAGACATCACCGTTGGAATCCAGGTCAACAAGTCCGGACCAATCGCACGCTTCGGGGGACACTGCAAACAATGCCCGGTCCGTCACCTGTGCACCACCGCCAAAAGTGGACGGACAATCAAAATCCATCAACACCACCGTCTCCTCGCCCAAGCCCGCGTCCAAGCCGACACCGACACCTTCGCTGATCTCTACCGAACGAAACGGCCCCTCGTTGAACGAACTATTGCCTGGCTCGTCAAAGACAACCGGCGGCTCCCATACCGAGGCACCGCCCGCAATCGGCTCTGGCTCGGTCACCGCGTTGCAGCCATCAACCTGAAACGCCTCATCAACCTCGGCCTCACCCCCACACCGACCGGCTGGACCATCCAACCCGCCTGAACCACCCAACCGCGGTCAAACAACACCCCAGAACAGACAGATCGACACCGACCAACACCCCCAAGCCACCAACGAGTTGACGCGCACCCAACCGGGACACCACCACCCCAGCGGCGACCGAAACCGCCAGAACCGACCCACCAACATCGCTTTCCTCAGCAGCCTCCTAGGCGGTCAGACCCGGCCATTGCACCAGCGCAACTTCCACAACGCGAGGGAGCAGAGCTCCGGAGAAGCGAGTCCCGGAACGCTTGAACACGATGTCCCCGGCGGGCCTTGGCTGGACCGGGCTCGCGGTGCTTCGTCGCTGGCGCCCCTTTCGGGATGCCCAACACGAGGGTCCGCAAGTCGTTGCGGTCGCTGTCGACGGGGTGGGAA
>JAAETI010000844.1 GCA_024228555.1 bacterium
ATGGGTGCGGTTCCCAGGAAGTATCCGGCGAGGTGTTCGATCAGCTCGGGGTCGCCCCCTTGACAGCCTCGGACATCGATCAATACTCGCTCGGCGTGCCGAGCGAAGTTCATGGTCGCGATAGCCGTTGGTCGTGACCACTTGATGTGGTCGAGTGAAGTCAACCTCAATAGTGCTGTGGCGTCGTTGACCTCGACTGATCGGAACCCGAAATTGGATGCCGCCCCGGGCATGAAGTGTTTCCACCGATCTTCGGGAGATGCGGCCAGCTCTTCGGGGGTGAAGACCCGGGGCATGACCTTGAAGTGGAGATCGCCCGTTGCCTCCCGGAGCGAGTCCGTCAACGCCGAACCCAGTAGCTCAGCGGACCGCATTGCAGCGATCTCGCTTGTTGCCCACGACTGGATCTGGTCGGCCAGGTCGTTGGCCCGGTCCGGGTAAAGGTAGTGCTCCCGAACGAGGTCGGCCAGGGATCGGAGAGCAGCAAGCGAATCGATCTGGTCCATCCCCCGATGCTGCCACTCATCCAGCACCCGACAACACCACACCAAGAGATCGAAACCGGGCACTGATCAGCCGGCGTTCCACCGTGGTCCAAGCGATCGGAAACGAGACCACGGAGAGCCCCCGACCGCCATCAAGGTCCGACGGACTGACGACCGCCGCCGTGGACTCGGCGATTGCGTTGGCACGACGGCGGACAGCTGGGGAGTTGTGCCAATGAGCGACCAGCGCATCGATGTCTCCGAGCTCGTCAGGTAGCGGCCCATCGAAGGCTGGTACGGGCAACATTCGCCAGTGGAACAAGATCGGGAACGATCGAGCTGACCCAGACGTGATACAGCTTGTCGTCATGGTGTTGGCAGCAACTTCGCGCCAGACACCAAACGATGGTGAGCCGACCCCGTATTGGCAGCCTAGGGGAGGTTGAACAGGTTGACCGTCGAACCGATGTTCTCGGGCAGCTTCTCCAGGTCGGTCAGGGGAACCCTCTTGGCGAAGACGGGATACCCGTCCACCGTGACCCGCGATCGGGTGCCACCGATGCCGCTGCCAAGAACCACCCCCTGGCCGAGGAGGTCGACGACCCCTGCCTCGGAGAGGGTCTCCAGCCGATGTCGAACCCGCTGGAACTGTTCCTGCCGGCGCGCCAGATGAGAGTCACCGATCATGACGTGTCTGCCAGGCACCAGCGGACTCCATCAAACGACTCTACGGCCGGTGTTGTCGCGCACGCCGCGAGTCCCCGTAGCCGAGTGGTCTAGGAACGATCCGTCCAGTACAGGTTCATCGTCGTGCCAGCGTCGTTGACGAATTGTCGCTGTAGCTCGTGAATGCTGCCGGCGACGGCAATTGAGGCCACGTTTCCTGGGTTGACGATCGAGCAGACAAGGTCGGCGTCCAGGTCCTCGAAAGCGTACGCCAGACAGGCTTGGGCCGCTTCAGTTGCATAGCCGAAGCCACGGCGGAGCTGTTGGAGGTGATAGCCGAGCTCGAGGAGCTGCTCACCCTCCACCGTCTGGTAGGTCAGTCCGCAGTCGCCGAGAAAGGCCCCCGACGAACGCTCCTCGATGGCCCAGAGGCCGAAACCATGAGTTGCGTAGTTCTCATTGTTCCAATCGATCCAGCGCCGAGCCTGGTCGGGCTCACTATGTGTCGGGTACCACTGGCGTGCCTCGGGGTCGTCGAACATGGCGGCCACC
>JAAETI010000845.1 GCA_024228555.1 bacterium
CCGGGCTTTCGATTGTTGCTCCGTGCTGGGTTAGTGCGCTGTTCGGGGTTCATGGCGCGGTCCGGTCGAGTCTGGCGATTCTAGGGCGCTCATCCGGTTCTCAGAGGCCGAAATCCGGTTCTCCAGGCCGTTCCGGCGCCCGATCTAGGCCATTTCCGCCACCCAACCGAGAGTTGTCCATTGGATCCCGAGCACGGCGAGGCGCGCTAGATTGTGGGCTGCGGCGAGGAGGTTGAAGTCAGCATCCACTTTGGCTTGGCCGCGAACCCGTGAGCGACGTCCACCATGTCGGCGCCGCATCAGGTGGCCGATCTTACGTTCGACTTTGGGGCGGGTGGCTCGGTAGTCGGCGGCCCAGTCGGGATCCTGCTGCCGCTGGCGAGCTTCAGCGAGCTGCCTCTCATGAGGTCCAACTCGGATGCTGCGGCCACGTGAAGCCTGGGTGCACTGGGCTCGCAACGGACAATCGGTGCAAGCATCGGCAAAGCTAGCGATGCCCCCGCCGTCCGCAGTGTGGCGGATCGGAGCAGTACGCTTGGCGGGACAGGTCACGGTTTCCGTGTCGAGGTCGACTTGGAAGTGGCTCTTCGGGAACAGACCGTCGCGATTGTGCGGAGGCTGGGTCTTGCAGCCCGAGTCGATACCTTCCTTCTCGAGATGGTTGAGAAATTCGCCGGTGCCGTAGGCCGCATCGCCGTAGACTTTCCGACGTTCCGACTCTGGCTCCTCCACCGAGCTGGGCTGCGGCTCGCAGCCGGTACTGGCATCGCCTGGCTCAGAGGACGCGACCTCGCTATCTAGATCGTCGATGAGGTCGGCTGCGACGCTGGCGTCCCCCGCGTTGCCCGCGGTGACCGCAGTCTGA
>JAAETI010000846.1 GCA_024228555.1 bacterium
ACTTTACTGAACACGGCCGTTGCTCAGTGGTCTGGAATCCAAAGGCGACACTTGCGGGACATTCAGGGAGGCTTGACGTTTGGCCGCGGCACGCTGCAGCAGTGTGGCCAGGGTATTGGAGACGACCTCTTTGCGCACCCGCGTCTCGAACAGCAGGTTCTCGATCTCCTTGTCCAGTTCCGTGATTGAGGTATCGGCATGCTCGCGAGCCACTTCGGTAGCATAGACTTCCGGCACCTGCCGCCCGGTCAGCAGCAGGCGCCGGGCAAACAGCGCCTTTTCAACGGTGCGCGCGGTGCTGATCTCCGATACCAATCTCCCCATGATCAGACCCTGCTCGGTGACGGGCATCTCCCGGATGGCTTCGATCACCTGCCGGGTAATGGCAACACCGGGTGCTGTGATCTTGTCCAGGTTGGCCAGTGTCGGTGATGCGGCACCACTGACCAGGTTCTGCAGATCCACCGTCACGGTTGCCGATTCCTGGTGCAGTTTGGGCAACAGGCCGGTTCCGGGAATGCTCTCCTTGCGGCAGGTATCGCAGGTAGTAACGATGTTTTCACCCACCACCTCCACGACCCAGTCGCGGGCATCCGTGGGCGTGTTCCAGACTTCGGAGAGCCGGGTTGCAGAGGCCGGGGGAATCGGACCCGCTGCGGTAATCGTCCGGTTCATGTTGATGTTGTAACCGGCTTTGACGATATCCCCGGTGAACTGGAGTGTCGGCTGCCCTGCCCCGCCGGCCTGACCGCCGACCCACGGGATACCGCTGTCGCCATTCGATCTCTCGACCGATTTTTTCGCGGTTACCGCATCGTTGCCACCAATCCCCATTTGAACTTTCCAGTCATTACCCTTGGACAAGGTGATCAGGTCGGCATAGGGATTCTTACCTTGCGCAATCTCGGCCTCCATCTGCTCACAGGACTTGGTCGCCAGTTGCATGATCTCCTCGGCTTGCAGCAAGGCGTTCTGGAACATGTCGTAGAGCCCGGGATTGGCGCGTTGCAGAATCAGTGCCGGAAGTGACGCGATAGCAGCACTGGCAGCCGCGGTCATCGCGCTCATCATATTGTCCGCACCGGTGCGGATGTCATTCAGCGTGTTAGTAACAGCAGCGACCGGATCGAACTTGCCGCAGCTGTAGCCAAGACCCAGCTGAGCCGAACCGCCCAAGGCGACCGACACCACCGAAGGGTTGGCCGGTACGGAGACGGGTTCCGCTCCACCGATCTCGTAGTACCAGAGACTGTCCTCGGTCGGCGCCTGAGCTGCGTTGCAAAGGTTGCTCCACACGAGCAACGACGTTAGCAGCAAGAAGGAAACTGGGATGTGGAGAGCTGAGTAACGCAATTTGGATTTCATGGCGGGTAGGAGAACCAATCAATGCTGAACAGGAACCACTGGCCGCGACGGCGGCAGCACTTGTAAGGGCGCCAGAGATTCCAGGCGTAGTCGCCGGCAGTGTCGACCCGGCCGCCACCCCAACCGGCGAGGCTTGCCAGATCATTGGTACCAAACACGTTG
>JAAETI010000847.1 GCA_024228555.1 bacterium
ATCGAGCGGCGGACCGGTGCCGGTCTTCACCGCAGCCGAGATCGCGGCCGACATCGCCTCGGCCCTCACGACCGCTCACCAGCAAGGCATCGTCCATGACGATCTCGAACCGACAGACATCATCATCACCCCATCAGGCCACGCCAAGATCATAGGCTCCGGAGTCATTGCCGGATTCGGCGTGGGCCCCGATGGCGACCTGCCTTCCCTCGGTTTGGTATTGCTCCAAATGGTCGGAGAAGGCATTCCTACGGGCCTGAGCTCGATCATCGAACGACTCCTCAGTACCGATCCCTCCGCGTCCTACCCATCGGCGGAAGCTGCTGAGGCTGATCTCCGCAAGTTCGTAGACATTTATGCGGGTATGAACGGCCATTCCGTCAGGTCGCGGACGGGGGAGACCAAGGTCGTTGGGGTGAACCAACCCCAGGCCGATCAGGAGTTCGAGGACGATCTGGTCAGCAGTCCGGTCTTCCTCATCACCCTGGCCACTTTGCTGGTCCTTCTGATCGGGCTCATCCTCTATCTGTCGGCTGCGATATCTGGACCATCGCAAGATTCCGGCACTGACGCCGTGAA
>JAAETI010000848.1 GCA_024228555.1 bacterium
CTGTGGTTGCCTTCTCTTGCCCTGGCTGCTGTTGTGCGCTGTTCGAGGCCTCCCGGGCCAATGCGGTGACTGCGGCGCGCAATGTGGCATTCGGCGCCAAGACCCCATGGTAACGGTGACGATGCGTATGCGGTGGCGGAATCAGCGCGGCAAGCCGCTGGATAAGCTCCAGTGGGGTGAGCATCAAATCGGTGCGGCCATCCGGCTGCGGTTTGGGCAGGTGGTACATCAGCCGGTGCGCGTCGATGGCCTCCAGCCGCTCCAGGGCGAACGGCGGGCGGGCACAGTAGCGCAGCAGCCGCTCGAGCCCAGCTCGGTCATCGGCCTCGACCCGGACCGAGGCATCCACCGAGAAGCCGCCGCCGTTGCTCCACTGGGCCATGTCCTTCGCGTCATCTTTGTCGAGATAGCCTTGACGGACAAAAATCCGCCGGGAGCGGATTTTCGCGCAAGCCCCCAGGGATGGGGGCGAGTCCCAGGGAGGGGACGAGCAAACCAGCGAAGCACCCGTTGCCGAACCCGCGCCTGTACCCACTGGACATCGGCGTCGGTGAGCACCGCCTCCCGGAAACGCACAGCCTCATTGCTCCCCTGGTCCGGCTCGAATACGCCATCGATCACACAACAGTGGAAATGGACATGCTGGTTGAGCGATGACCCGAAGCGGTGTACGAAGCTCACAGCCCCCAGTCTCGCCTTGGGGGTGGCACCGGCGGCTCGCTCGTGCAGTACCTGCTCGACCACCCGCAGGAAGATCGTCAGAACCGAGGTGACGGTGCGCCGGTCGTTGCGAAGGAAATAGCGCAGCCGCTTCGGTAGCGACAATACCCACTGGCGCACCGGCAGCGGCGGGAAGACGTGATCGACCAGGTGCGCCGCCGTCTCCGCCATGCGCCGGGCGTTGCACGACGGGCATACCCCGCGCCCCTTGCAGGAGAAGGCGACCAGAAAGTCATGGCCGCATTCCGCGCACCGGGCCCTTGCGAAGCCATGCATTAAAATTCCGCACTGGAGATACTTGCGAAACTCCTGTTCCACGTAGCCTGCGCAATCCGTTGCCCGTGGGATCATCCGCCAGTGACAGGAAGGTCTCCAGGTGATCCTGTACCACTCGGTACAAGGGGGTCTCGGCAGGTCGACGGCGCCGGTAGATGCCGGTTTTCCGACCCTCGCGAGCCGTTGCTCTGCAACTGGCCTTGCCGAGGGTTGAGATCGCGCACATGCACGGCAGGCTATCGCCCCGGCTTCAGCCGTCGCGCTGCCGCTGGGCCGACGCGTTCCAAGAAAGACTGCCGAGCCGGATACGGCCCGCTC
>JAAETI010000849.1 GCA_024228555.1 bacterium
TAATGGCCACGTAGAGAATGGGCTGCATGGCCACGCCGGCCACCTCCATCCCGTCCCCGACCATTTTGGACATGTCCAGACCCATGGTGGCGGAGCCGAATCCCCCCGTGTCAACATCGAATATCGCTGCGCTCCGTCACGGGTTCCGAACCACCACGTAGTCGAAGGTTGTCGAGGGGATGTCTGTCAAGCCCGACGGACACGGCTCGTACCAAGCGGCTCCAACATAAACTGTGTACGTCGCGCTCATTCCCGTGAGTTCGCCCTGAGTGTTTGAGAACAGGGTCAACGGGTCGCCTCCGTCCTCTGAGAACGTGAGACCGACGTCCCGAAATGTGCCGCAGCATATGTCCCTATTGGCGTTCACATCGAACGGCAGGCCTCCGGTGCCGGGCGGGTCCGTCCAGTCGAGATGCACGGCCGTCATTAATACTACTGCCGCCAATTTTCGCCAATAATTTTGAAGGGAGGTCGGGGCGTGATCTACAGGGCGCATGCGGACACAAGGCTTCTCCCAGCAGGCAGAGACGCGATTCCACAGCTACCTGGATCAAATAGGCGGCTTCCTTCGAGACAAGCGTCAACGAGCGTCGTTTGCGATGTACGCTGCCGGTCTGTTGGGTGAAGGCAACCGCAAGAGCATGGAGCCCATGGCTGCCCGGCTCAGCGGCGACCCCGAGAAGGCGGGGGCCATCCACCACAAGTTCATGCATTTCTTGGGAACCAAGGCGTGGCAGGACGGACCCATCCGGAGCTTGGCGGCCCACTACGCGGTGGGGGAGATGGAGCGTCACGAGCCCATCACTACCTGGGTCCTCGATGACACCGGCTTCCTCAAGCAGGGGACTCACTCTCCGGGGGTCCAGCGGCAGTACACCGGAAGTATCGGCAAGAGGACCAACTGCCAGATCGGCGTGAGCCTAGTGTTGGCGAACAGCATCGCTGAGGTTCCCGTCGACTTCAAGCTCTACATCCCCCAGTCGTGGGCCGACGACCCGAAACGCTGCAAGCAGGCGCACATCCCCGACGATGTAGGCTACTGTGCGAAATGGGAACTCGCGTTGGACATGGTCGAGACGGCTGTCGATTCCGGGCTCCCTCATGGTGTCGTCCTTGCCGACAGCGCCTATGGCACCGTCGCCGCATTCCGCGAACAACTGGACTCCCACGGTCTCCTGTACGCCGTTGATGTGAAGAGCAACGTAATCGTGCGGCGCGTTGGTGCAGGCGGAACGTTGGGCGAACCGATGACCGTGATGCGGCTTGGTCGTCGACTCAAGTCCAAGTTCAGAAAATCAACTTGGCGCGAGGGATCGAAGGCCTCTCTCAGTTCCCGCTTCGCCCGCGTACGTGTCGTTGTCGGTGCCGATGACCATAGCCCGCAAGACTCCCAGTGGCTGGTCATCGAGTGGCCGCTCGGCGAAGACGCACCCGACCACTTCGTGCTGTCCACGCTCCCCAAGACCATCTCCATCAAGGAGATGGTCCGGACCATCAAGAACCGCTGGCGCGTCGAGCGCTCATACGAAGACCTCAAGGGGCAGCTCGGCCTCGATCACTACGAGGGCCGCTCGTTCATTGGCTGGCACCACCATGTCACGGTCGCCTTGGTCTGCTACGCATTTCTCGTCGCCGAGCTTGCTCGGTCTTTCCCCCCCTCGGCCTCCTGGACGTGTCCCCACTGTTCGTTCGCGCACGCGGCCTGAACGGCATTTCCGAGACTCACTGATCACGATGAGGATCACCCTCGCAAGGGTGATCCTCATTCGTTGGTTGCCGCGCTGCCCCTACTGTCTCCGCGACACGTCCGATCCATCTACCGGACCTCCGCGACCTCGTCACCGCAGCGCGAGAAATTGGCGGCAGTAGTATTAA
>JAAETI010000850.1 GCA_024228555.1 bacterium
CCGCGGTGGCGCTGTGGAGGATCCGCAAGGGACAGCAGATCATCTATGCGATTGCCGGCATCATCGGCGTTGCCTTTGCCGCGTTCCTTGCGGTGCGCTCCGGTCGCGCCGAAACGTACTTCCTTCCCGGGATCGTTTCCGCTCTCGCCTATGCCGCCGGGACTCTCCTGTCGATCCTGATCAAGCGACCGCTTTCGGGATGGGCCAGTTGGGCCTATCGAAGCTGGCCGCGCGATTGGTATTGGCGTGATGATGTCCGCCCCGCCTACAGCTATGTGTCGTGGTTCTGGTTCGCCTACTTCGTGGTGCGTGGCGGCGGGTCGGCATGGCTGTTCGCTATCGAACAGCCTGAGCTGCTGGCCGTCTTCAAGACGCTGACTTCATGGCCGACGATCCTGCCGCTCTTCTACCTCACCTACAAGGTTGGGGTAGGGAAACGCGACGCTCTTGGCGGCCCAAACGTCGACGAGTACTCGGCCGGAGCCGAGCCTCCGTACGTCGGCGGCCAGCGCCGATTCTGACAACTCACAGGTCGAATACCATTGGGTCACTCGGACCGAAGGGGTTGGTTGAGATGACCGGCAGTGATGATCTGATCCGTCAGGCCAGAAACGTGACAGAGGGTGGCCTTCCCAAGTCCCCACGCAAGGCGACTGCGGTCATTGCGTGTATCGACTCGAGGGTCGAACCAGCACGCGTTCTCGGCGGCGAAGCCGGTGACTACCACATCATTCGTAACGCAGGCGGTCTCGTCACCGACGACTCACTGCGATCGCTGATGGTGTCCCAATTCCATGGCACCACCGCGGTCGTTGTGATGATGCATACCGACTGCGGGGCGATGACCTACCCGGCGGACGCCGAACGGGCCCGGCTCGAGGGCAAGATCGGCAAGCGGATCTCATTCAACATGCACCCGTTCGACGATCTCGAGACAGAGCTACGCCGTGGGGTGCGGTTGCTCCGGGAGGTGCCGCTGCTCCCGAATCAGGACCGAATCAGAGGCGTGATCTACGACGTGGACACCGCACGGGTCCTCACGGTCGTCGAGTAGCTGATCGGTATCGCCCGCATGTCGACACGCAGTCAGACAGAATCACGCCTCCTTGGCATTGTGTTCGGCCTTGTCATGGCCCTCGCTATCACCGCCCTTGTGACCCTCCTCCCGATACTCGACGATGACGGTCCAGATCCCTCGACCTCCTCATCCGAAGCGACATCGACGACGGTGGTTGCGGCCCTCGGAAATGGCCCCGGCAATGGCAACGGTGGCAACGGGAATGGCGGCAACGGTCAGGGAAATGGAAGAGGCGGCGGAGGCAACGGCTCCGGACAGGGCAACGGGAATGGCCCGGGCAATGGCAACGGGCAGGGTCAGGATCTGGCCGATCCGTTGAGTCAAGGTGTTGCCAGCGAGGAAGTCGCCGCGGCCTTCGCCTCCGGTGGTTGCGTCGCTTGTCACAACATCAAAGGCATCGGCGGCGCCACCGCAACACTCGGACCCAGCCTCTCCCGAGCAGGATTCATCGCAAGTGAACGTCGACCGGGTTACGAGGCACTCGACTATCTAAAGGAATCGATCGTCGACCCCGACGCCTTTGTGAGGACCAACTGCCCGGATGGACCGTGTACCGCGGGCTTGATGCCGCAGACCTTTGGCGAGACGCTGACCACCGACGAGATCTCGACCATTGTCAACTACCTTGCCGCTCTCGGCACCGCCGTAGAAGCGGACGTCCTATTCGACAAGTGAGCTAAGCGCAACCGGGCAACTCGTCGTCGGACGGGTGATAGATCGACTCGCGCGGAGGGAGTGGTGTCGTGTTTCAGGACATAGGCGAGGGATGTCGCGGGACATAGGAAACATTGGCTGGCTGCTTCTGTGGGTTGATGTCGAAAGCACGTGTTGTGATTCTGTCGGTTGTCGTCGAGGGCCGTTCCCAGGCTGATACCGCCCGTATCTACGGGGTATCGTCGAACTACGCCACGAACTCGACAGCGGAGGCGCGGCTGGGTGGGGCTACTTCTTGTTGAGGTGACGGGTTTGCTCTTTGGCCTCAGTTGTGAACTGTTGGACGTCGTGGGGAAGGCCGACCCGCATGAAGTAGCGAGCGAATGCTTGTGCAAAGTGCTCTTTGTATGGAGGCATCAACCGGAGCCTCTGTTTCGATCCTGGCTGTTGGATGTGGTGTGCAAGCAAAGAGCGAGGCACGGTCGTCAGTTCTCTGAAATCGACAATTGACCACGGCAGCGGCGGACGCGCATCCCTAGAGGCCAGAATCGTGAGCGGGGGGATATAGCCGCGGCGTACGTTCTCAATGTATCCCTTGCTAATCACCGATGTGTTCCCAGCTTGGTATTGGGCCTCCGCAAAATCCTTCCAGGGAAGGACTCGAGCGATAAGCACTTCGGTTGCTTTGGTGTTGGCGAGATCGAAGGTTTGGGTCACGATGATCGCGTCGATTAGGGAAGCCTTGACCTCGACTTTGGCGGGTTTGTCAGCAGTGGGTGCTTCGGCAATCGATGTTTCGTAGATCTGGACGTTGGTGAAGAGGTCGCCTTGTTCAAAGGCGCTGTCTGTTGTTGCGGTCCACCAGTCACTCAACACGCATCTCCGAAGCCCACAGTTCTACATCGTCGATAGTGTCACGCACCGCAATGGGGCGACGTGCAGCATGTTCTGTGGTGACGATGGCAACGGTGTGAGTTGGGGCCGGTACGTACACGTGGGCGGTTTCAATGGAGGATCCCGGGGGTTCGGGTGATGCAGAAAGCTCTGTAGGTTGAGGAGTCCCTTGTTGTGTGTCTACGAGCTTCCCAAGGGCCTCGTCGATATTGAATCGTCGATGACCGCCGGGGGTGGAGTCGAATGGGACCCGCCCGGCACGTGCGTATTTGCGTACGGTTGCCGGTTTGACGTGCAGAGCGTACGCAAGCTGTTCGGTTGTTGCGGTGCGTTCCATCACTTTTCTCCAGCGTTACGGTTGTTACGGTTGTTACGGTTGTTACGGTTTACTGTACCAAACTCTCCACTGTTTGCAATACGGTTCTCACCCCACAGAGCCAGCCCGAGGCCGATCGCAAGAGCTATCCCGAGCACATAGAACGGGGTCACCAAAGCTGC
>JAAETI010000851.1 GCA_024228555.1 bacterium
GAACCGAGCCTCTAGGTTCGCTCCTAACAACAGCGGACTAGGGAGTGATTCCAATGACACGCACCGTCCATCGCCCAACAACGCCATGACGACGGACAACGTGAATATGGGAGCCGGGGGACCGATCTCGGCTGATGTCGAGGACGTGTCGGTGCCCCTCTATACGCGCACGCGAATCATTGCCCTCCTGGTCATCGGTGTCCTGGTGCTGGGTCTCGCCTATCTGCGATTCGCTACCAGTGACTCCTCCGTATCGGTGCCTGACGGGGCGCAGGCCGGTGATCTGATCCTGGAGCCCTGCACATACGGCACCGAGGACGGAAGCTACGACGCCGACTGCGGCACGCTCATCGTTCCCGAGAACCGAGCGGATGACGGCTCCCGCCTGATAGCGCTGCCAGTGACTCGTGTCCGGGCCAGGGTTGACGATCCGCTAGAGCCCATCTTCCGTCTCGAAGGTGGCCCTGGTATCACCAACTTGACCTTCCCAAAGGTGAGCCGGATCGCCGACAGTCACGATGTCGTCCTCGTCGGGTATCGGGGCGTGGACGGGTCCTCATCGCTCGACTGCCCCGAGGTGGAATCGGCGTTGAAGCGCTCCGGCGACCTGGTTGGTGACGATTCCTTGCGTGAATACTCCGAGGCCTTCGCCTCCTGCGCTCAGCGTTTCCAGGATGATGGAGTCGACCTCGACGGGTACACGCTCCCACAGCGAGTTGATGATCTCGAGGCCGTCCGGGTTGGCCTCGGCTATGACCACATCAGCCTGGTCAGTGAGAGCGTCGGTACCCGCACGGCGATGATCTACTCCTGGCGGTATCCCGAAAGCATCCACCGGTCGGTGATGATCGGAGTGAACCCTCCCGGTCACTTCCTGTGGGATTCGGCGACGACCGATGAGCAGATCCGCCACTACGCAGACCTGTGTTCCCAGGACGAGAAGTGCAGCGATCAAACCGATGACCTCGCCGCGTCGATGAGGAGCACTACTGCTGATATGCCTGACCGCTGGCTGTTCCTGCCGATCAAGGACGGCAACGCGAGGCTGGCCTCTTTCTTCGGTCTCTTCGAGACGACATCGGAGGCAAACCCGCTGTCCGCTTCCATGACCCTGCACTCATGGCGCTCGGCCGCCGATGGGGACTCGAGCGGGTTCTGGTTCGTGTCGTTCTTGGCCGATCTCGCCTTCCCCGAGGCATTTGTCTGGGGCGAATTGGCGGCCACTGCCATGCTGGATGCCGAGGTTGCCGACGACTACCTACGCGGCCGGTGGGGACCCTGGCTCAATCCTCGGCAACCCCGGCACAGACTTTCTCTTCAGCGGTGGAGGACTGGTTGGGGCGTGGCCGGACAGTCCGGACAACAACGACTACCGCCAGGTGCTGCCGTCCGATGTCGAGACGCTACTGATCGGGGGGACGGTGGACATGTCCACTCCGCCCGTGAACGCAACCAACGATCTCTTGCCTTCTCTCCCCAACGGCCACCAGGTCGTGTTGGCTGAGTTCGGGCACTCGATGGACTTCTGGGACTACCAACCCGAAGCCA
>JAAETI010000852.1 GCA_024228555.1 bacterium
CGCAAATCGCCTCGTAGACATCGGCCAGGAAGCCATTGCTCACACCCGAGTAGTCTTGGCGGAGAGCTGCAGCGACGTTCTTCTCCGAGATGTTGCTCATCTCGTAGTCACTGAGAAGCTCCGTCAGCCGCTGCTCATTGTCATGCTGCAGTCGAACACGAGCAAGCAGGCCAAAAACGACCTCGCGGTCCACTACCTGCCTCACAGCTCGCCCGCGGTGTTGAGCGTGTTGATCACTTGGACGGACTCGCCGCCCTGCTTTGTACCCTTCACTTTGCAGCTCTTCATGATTCGGCGGCCTCAATGAGCCAGTCTGACAGCGCGGCTGGTGGGTTCAATCTTTTCGCCCGGTGCACGTTGGTGTGATCGGGAGGCATCACTTCGGCGTTGATTACCACTCGAAGCCGCTGCTCACCCGTACCGAACAGGTGCTCCGAGTCGAGGCGCGCCATCGCGGTCTCCATGGCGGCAATGACCAGCTCATACTGCTCGGTCATCCTCAGTGGATCAAACGTGGCGTCCCCGTCGTCGAGTAGTTTCCAGACCTCGGCGAAGTGCTCCTCGCCGAAGCAGTGGTACGGAGAATCTGCGTACGACCACTTCAGATCAGCAGCGGTCCCGCCGTCGGTCTCCACGGTGCGAGCTAGCGCTTCACGCGACCATGCGGTGATCGTGGGCGCCTCTCCACCGCCGGCCGTGACAAGGGCCAAGTAGTAGAACGTCTCGGTAGGATGTGCCTCGAGCAGCGCCGTGAACGCTTTTCTCGCCGCGCTCAGCATAGGGGAATGTCCCTCCCGCTGTTGATCACGGAAGTGGCGGTCTTGTCGGTTTGATGTTCATGCAGCTTGTTCTTGGTGGTCAACGCGGGTGTTTTGTTCAGGTCCACGAAGCGCGACAACGAGCTTCGGAATGCCCTTGTAGCCACGCAGTTTCCTGAAGCCACGGGACGCTTCGAGGATCGCAGTGGCGACCCAGCGGCCCACCATCGTGCCGTCGCGCCAGCGTTTGACGTTGCGCGTCACGCGGCGAATGGCTCCGTTCAAGTTTTCGATTGGATTTGTCGTCGAGAGCGTTCGCTCGAGCCAGGTTGGCAGCTTCATGTCCTTGAGCGTCAGTGTCTCTTCGAGGCCCTCACGAAGCGACTCCGCTGCATCCGGGTGGTCGTCAGCGAGGTGAGAGACCAGCTGCAGGAGCCGCCGCTTGGCTGTTGCACGAGACGAGCTGCGGTATGCGTCACGCATCGCCTTGTTCACACTCGGATGGAGCCGCTTCGGCAGGTGACCCAATACGTTGCGCCGCTTGTGCTCCTGGCAACGTTGCACCAGCGACCGCTTTCCGAAGACTTCGCGAATGGCCTTGCGCAGCGCCTTGCCGCCGTCGACCACGAAGAGGTACGACTGCTGACAATCAAGTCCGCGCTTCACGAGGTCGTTGACGAGACCTTGGCAAACCACCGTGTTCTCAGTGGCTCCTTGCCAAAGCCCAAGCGCGTGTTTTTCGCCGCTGCCATCGATTCCCAGTGCGACGATGATGACCTGTTCGCCCACCTCGATGCCGTCGAGCATGATCGCCACAAGGTCGAGGTCGCTGATGTCGCGGTTGCGCCATTCTTCAAGCCTTTCAGCTGTCACCTGCACGAATCGCCGGCTAGCTGCGCTCTTGCTCGCACCGTGACCGCCGAGCTCATTTGGTAGCGGCTCCACGGAGCGTGAATAGTTGCGTGTGGAAACTCCCAGCACCAGCTGCTCCGTCGTGCGCTCGTCCAACGGGTCCTCGTCAGCAAACTGCTCCCAGGTGGGCAGAGCGACCTCCTTGCCGGCTTTGCGGACTCGCGGCTTGCGGGCAACCACCCGCTGGCCGCCCATCACGAGACGCCCGTGCGTCGCACCCCAGCGCACCGGGTCGTCCTCTGCGCCTTTGCTGTGAGCTGCGCCACACAGGCGCTCTCGGTCCTGCTCGAGCATCGTGTCGAGCGCCTTCATGCCCTCCTGGACTACGAACTCGTACAAGTTCTCGCGAATCACCGACGCCAGCCACAGCGTGCGCTGCCCTCGGCCACGTGCCTCTTGGTTTGCTTTCTTGTTTCTGCGATTCTTCTTCATGGCGGTCTCCTGTCTTGCAAGCCCGAGATGGTCTCGGGTCGACAAGAACCGCCACTTCTTTTTCTAGCTCACGTCAACATCGAGCGGGACATCCCCCGGCCGTTGCATCACGGTACTCAACTCGATTGTCCGCGTTCCAAACAACTTCCTGCGGCGTGTTGCCGAGTGACGCCCCCTCTCCGGAGGTGCATGCAGCCAGTGCGCAAGACAAAACCAGAACTACGATTTCATGTGGCAGGGTGCTCCGGGAATGTC
>JAAETI010000853.1 GCA_024228555.1 bacterium
CGATCCACGCCGCCGCCTCCTCGACAACAACGCTAACCCACCAGACCCAAACCCGACCATCCCAACCACGAACAGCGGCCAATCAACCACACCACGCGACACCAACTGCAACATCCTGTCCAAAAAACGAGCAGACCCCGTCGTGGGTGGGATCGGAAGGTCGTAGGGAGCGGCGTTGTCGCCCTCTATCTGGCGGCCGGCGCTGACATCTGAACACACAGCGAAAGGACGAATAGGCACCTCGCATTCAGCCGTCCATTCCTTGAGTGACTGCGAGACCAAAGCGATCGACGGCGCCAAGAACAGAACTGTCTTTCCGCTACCGGCATGTTCCTCGGCGATCCGCAAAGCGGTGAGCGTTTTGCCGGTACCGCAGGCCATGATCATCTGACCCCGATCGGTCTCACCGAACCCAGCCCGCACCTTCTCAGCTGCTACCAGCTGGTGAGGCCTGAGCTGTTTGCGGGGTGCCTCAACGAGATGGGTGAGCCGGTGTGGGTCGAACTGGGTCCAATCAATCGACATAGCGTCCAGGTCGTCGATACCCATGCGAAGGACCGGGATCTGTTGGCCTTCAAGGGCCTTCTCCGCATTGCGGGACCAGTGATCGGTTGTTGAGACAATGATCCGTTCGGTGAACGGGGTCCGCCCCGACGCGGTGAAGAACGAGTCAATGTCGCCTTTGATGAGTGTGTGATCGGAGTCGTAGAACTTGCATTGGATGGCCACCATCTGCCCATCGCTGGTCTTGGCCACCAAGTCAATACCCGTGTCTGGTTCGTTTCCTCGGCCGGGCCATTGCATCCACAACCACACGTCAGTGAAACGTTCCCGGTAGGTGCGGTCGGTCTGGAACGCCGCCTGAACCAGCCGTTCAAAACGGTCACCCTTATCCCGTTCACTCGTAGCCGATTCCCTCAGAGACTCAAGAACCTGTGTAACTGACACCGCTGTCCAACACCCTTCACACCACGGACACGTCGAGGCCCGATGCTACCTGCAAAGGACCAGGGGGATAGTGCCTGGCGTCCGGTGAACTCCCAGGTCAGCGGCGTCGGTTATTCGGATCGTGCCGGTTGACGGCAGCTTGGATGGCGTCCTGGTCCGGCCGTGATACCTGACGGTGCTGTCACCTATGGTCATCGTCGGGGAACTTTGCCGCTAGGTAGGCGGCTTCGGTGCGGAGCCATTGGCGCGTGGAGTGCTGAGCGAAGTCGATGCGCCCCTTGCCGGCCGCGATGATCATGCCCGCTTTGATAAGCCGATGGCGATAAACGCCGGCGTATCCGTTGTCCACCTCAAGACGTTCGGCGATTGTTGTGATCCGAGACGGTCCGTCGTCGCGGGCCATTGCGATGAGGAATCGTCGATCGACGTCGGAAAGGCTCCGCCAGGTTGGTGCGAGGACGAGTCGTCCGATGCGTCGTTCCGCTTCGGCGATTCCAGTTGCCACATCGTCGGCAGTGACGACGGCCGTAGGGTCGGGCGCAGCCTTCCAGCTGTGGAATCCGACGAGCTGCACCATAAATGCGTACCCGGACGTTGCCTCGACAGCCGTGCTAAGCGCTTGGTCCTCGATGGTCCCTCCACGTTGTTGGATCGGGCCTGCGATCGCAAATGCTGTGGCTTGAGGATCAAGCCGGTCGATGTCGTATCGGGAGCATCGCTGCAGGAATGTCGCCACGTCGTCGCTGAGTAGGGTCTCCTCAATCTGTGCCAGGGCGGCCCCGGCGAACGCAACGGGTAGTTGCTCACGACGGGTCACATGCTGGAGCACCGCCCCGAACTGCCTGATCTCGTCGAGGTCACCGCTTTGGAGTTCATCGATCGTAATGATCAGGCCGGTGCCGAGTTGATCAAGAACACGTCCGAGTTCTGTCAGCAGTTCCCGGAAGCCCTGGGCAGGGTCGCTGTTGGGATCCAGCTCAAACTCGACGCCAAACCCGGCTGCTGTCACACCCTTGATACGCCGATCTTGGTCGGGTTTTCCGTGCTCCTCCAAGAGACGAGCCACGGAGGTTGTCAGCCGACCCACGAAACCGGTCGGGGAAGCGTTGTCAGAGATCGCCAACCACCCACGCTGGCGGGCAAGATCCTCGACCGCGTTCAGCATGACCGTCTTTCCGGCACCACGGACACCAATGAACAGCGTCGTGTAGTCCGGATGGGTAGGTCCAGTCTCAAGAGCATCGTCGACGTCCTCGAGAATCTCGTCGCGTCCAGCCAGCACCGGTGGCGACGCCCCGAACGTCGGTGAGAAAGGATTTCGCTCAACCATGCCGCATCCCCCTTTATTGTCCTTTATTCTTTTTGGGAGCTTTATTGTATACAGACATCCTGGCAGGAGACCGCCGCATCGAGCTCGCCTCGACTCGTTCTAGCCAACTCGCGATAAAGAGACGTATCGCGTATTGGGGTCGTCTACCGAACCCAGCGTCTGGTCATCGCGTCATCGTTAGATCGAACGGCGAGCCCTTGTCCCGCCATCGCCCTCAGGATCCTGCGTCGATCATCCTTAGACCCCCTCTGGAGCGCGTACTCTGCTCCCATGATCAGTGGATCCGAAAGCGTTTGGACCATACCCGCCGACGTGGACGATTTGTGGGTGCGAGTGAGATGGGAAGACTTCTCCGACCCGCACCAGCAGCTTGTGGAACCGAGCGAGGCTTGCATCGTCCGAGTTTCTGAGCTTCGCGGTATTGAGTCGGACAAGAGGTACGGGTTCAGAAGCCTCGACGTCTACACCGATCCGGGAGGCACGCAATCGCTCGGGATCTCTCCGCTGCTTGTGGACCTCGATCTCGATGGGGGCCAGCAGTATGACTTGGACGACCTCGCCCGTCGTGCCGTTAACGAAGTGACCCGCAGAGGATGGGAGTGCCGGCTGTACAGGTCGGGCACCGGGTACCACATCGAGATACATCCCGATTCGCTGCCGCCCGGTGAGACCTTTGCGCAATGGACGCTGTCGTGGCGGGAAGCCAGAGCCATCTGCATGGACGATCTGCGTCAGACGCTGGACGCAAAGTGCAGCGGTGGGCGTCCATGCGTGGACCTGGTGAGCAGCCGGAAGTGGGCCATTAGGATGGTCGGCTCCCACAACTCCAAGCGTGAAGGTGCCGTCAAGGAGCAGATCAGCCGCCAGCGCCTATGGTTGTAGCCGACGAAGACCGCTACTCGGGGTGCGACGAAGATCCCTGCAGGATCCTGAGTGGCGGAGCAGCTGGAGGTCGCGGGAGTACCGAAACCCGTCCAGGCCCAGTGCCGCCCCGACCGTTGACGCAGCCGTGCCCCCTTGACCGGGACTGTCACAAAAGTTGTGTAAATGGTGTGGTCTAGATTGCCTGGCACTGGTGGTGTTGGGTGGAAAGGACCATATCTGATGTCTTCTGATAGGAATCCTCCAGCTGAAGAGGACCGTGAGACTGGCTTGGCTGTGCC
>JAAETI010000854.1 GCA_024228555.1 bacterium
CCGGCACTCAGCGGCTGTTGGAGCTGTCAGATGAGCGCAATGAGATCCAGGTCGAGGCTCGCTGCTGGTGCGGCGAGCGTGCAACCCACAATGCCAGGCTGATCAACGGGACCCAGGTCTACTCCGGTGAGCTGATGGTAGTAGGCGACACCGCCACCGCCGCAGAAGAGACCCAGCGCGAGGTCAGCTACGAGCTGATGTGCCGCCGCCACTGGCACACCGAGCTCCGAGCCAACCGCGGAGATCAGCTGAACCTCTTGGAGCAGTCGGCCTCAACCTTGGCTTGAGAGCCGGGGATTCACCGGGTCTATCCAGATCTCCGCCACGATGACTCGCCTGGCGGTCGAGGTGAATTAGGTCAAGCAGGCGGTCCAATAGGCCGTTGTTTCGAACAACGATGCCCGATTTTCGTTTCATCCACTCTCCGATTTTCGTGCTGTTCGCCGGCATGGCGGCAGCCCTACTTGGCACGATCCTGGTCTACTCAGGGGCGGAGGGCACCTCGGCTGAGTTGAGTCGCTCCGTCTCGGTCGGCGCCTTCACGGCCTGTGGAGCGTCGACCATGGCCACCTGGCAACGCTTCGCCTCTCGGAAAGCCTCTGAACGCCTCAACAAGGCGGCCCACGATGCCAAGCACGACTCTCTGACCGGGTTGGCCAACCGGACCGAGGTCTATCGGGCCCTCGATGAGTCTCTGATTCAGGCCAAGCGAGATGAGACCGTGTTCGGAGTCTTGTTCATGGATCTAGACCGGTTCAAGGTCATCAA
>JAAETI010000855.1 GCA_024228555.1 bacterium
GCTTCGCTCGGGGCAAGTGGTTCGCCAGGCCAAGGCCTGTCATACCGCTCGCATATTGAAGACGGAATCGGCCTTCGGTACACATCGACCTGACCACAGACTCCACAGCCGCCGCTGAAGCGGCCCCGTCCTTGGCTGCGCGAGCTTTCGGGCTCGCTCCACCGTGACGGGCAGGGGCCTATGGATTCTGTGGACAGCTCGAAGATCGGATTGGTCGCTGACATACACCTCCGCCCATTACGCTGTGTTCTATGGTCATTATTGATAGCATGAGCGATGTCGACAAACTGAGACCAGGATGATGCGGATGACAATGTTCAGGGTGCCTCACCCTTCATGAAATACCACCGGCAATGACGCAATCCTCAACGATGCAGCGCTGGGTCGGACATGCCGATCTCGATGCGTTCTATGCCAGCGTCGAGCAGCGTGATTGTCCCGAGTACCGTGACCGACCGGTGGTGGTCGGCGCCCAGCCAGGCCACCGCGGCGTGGTGGCAGCCGCGAACTACCGGGCCCGGACATTCGGCATCCACTCGGCCATGCCTATCGCCGAGGCTTACCGCCGCTGTCCGAATGCGGTCTATCTTCGTCCCGATATGGACAAATACGCCCGTGTCTCCCGGGAGATATTCCAGATCCTGGAGACGATCACCCCGGTGGTCGAGCCTGTTTCGGTGGACGAGGCCTATCTGGATCTGACCGGGCTGGAGAAATTGATCGGACCACCCGAAGTCATCGGGAGCGAGATCAAGCGCCGCATCCTGGAGGCGACCGGACTCACCGTCTCGGTCGGCATAGGTCCGAACCGGCTGATCGCAAAGCTGGGATCCGAACATCGGAAACCGGATGGGCTGATGGTGGTTTTCCCTGACCAGGTCCTGGCGTTCCTGGCACCCATGCCGGTCGCCAACCTGCGCGGCCTGGGCCGCCAGACGCAGAAGATCTTCGCGGGCCTGGGAATCAGGACGGTGGCACAGCTGCGTGCTCTGCCGCCGGGATATCTGGAGGAGCACCTGGGGAGCAGGGCCGCAGTAAGCTTCCACAATCAGGCTCTGGGGATCGCTTCAGCGGAGGTTGTATACGGTCGGGGCCGGAAAAGCATCTCCAAAGAGACCACCTTCGAGGCGGACGTCCGCGAGCACGACATCCTGCAAGATACCCTGCATAAGCTGGCGGCCGAAGTCGCCGCTAGGGCTCGCCGAGAGCAGCTTTCCGGTGCAGTGGTGACGCTGAAGATCCGCTTCACAGGTTTCGAGACCCACACCCGCCAGCGCAAGCTCCCGGCCCCTACCCACGACGAGCGGGTGATACTGCGGGAGGCCTGGGCACTTTTCAATCAGGGTAACCTGCCGCGCAAGCCGGTACGGCTCATCGGGGTCGGGATAAGCGATTGGCAACAAACTGAGACCGAGCCGATGCAAGCCGACCTCTTCGATCAGCCTCAGAAGCGTGAAATCGATGACCGTTTGCTGGAGACCATCGACAAGGTTGCAGGTCGATTTGGAAAAGGAATGTTGCAGTTGGGGTGTAAGAAGGAGGCGCGTGGGCGTGATTCCTCATGAGGTTCGCCCCGGTTGCTGGTGATGTGGCAGGCTGCGCCTGATAGTTGGTTTGCGATCCTGTAAAGAGTCATTGAAGTTAAATTTCCGATTGGCAGCAATATGATTGAAGCACGTAAACTGCGAATGAGGCACTGCTCGCCGCCGGGTTCGAGAACTCGACGCGATTTCTCCAAGTTGCCCGTAGCAATACATAGGAGGTAACCATGGCGCTGTATCTCGTCCGGTGGCCGGATCTCTCGTGCACGCTAGTAACGGCGCATGATGAGGAGCACCTTGTCTATTTGCTCGACGAGGTGAGGAATCCGGTGGGCTGGCGTTGGACGGAGTACGACGGCCCCGTGTTCATAGATTTCCGCCTTCCCGTCCGGATCACGATCGACTGGCCGGAGCAAGCCGGGAGAC
>JAAETI010000856.1 GCA_024228555.1 bacterium
ATCGGCGCCGTATTGACGACGCTGGTGTTGCTGTGGGCCCTGAACCAGGCTCGCGGCATCGTTTCGATGGTGGCGATCTCCTTCTTTTTCAGCTTGGCTCTGGAACCTGCGGTGCGAAAGCTGACGGCGCGATTTGGCTGGAGGCGGGGGGCAGCCGTGGGTGCTGTGTATCTCGGCGGGGCGTTGTTCTCCGTTCTGCTGATTGTCGTCCTGATTCCGACGATTACCGAACTCGCAACGACCGTTGGCGAAAGCGGCGCCGAATGGATCAAGAACCTTTCCGACTTTGCCAATGACAATCTCGGTTTCGACATCACCGGAGTCGAAACCGCCAGCGATTTGGCTGAGAACACCGACATCGTGCTGACAGACTGGGCCGATGAGCTGTTCGGGACGGTCCTCGGTCTGGCGACCTCCGGCATCGGTTTGATCTTCAACCTGGCGACTATTGCCATGTTCACGTTCTATCTGAGCGCCGACGCCCCTCGGGTCCAGCAGGCGATCATGCGGCTCTTCAGCGCCGAAACCCAGCAGCGGGTCGGTTGGACCTGGGACCAGGCAATCGATCAGACCGGCGGCTACTTCTACTCGCGACTGATCCTCATGATCATCAACGGTTTCGGCTTCTTCTTCACGATGGTGGCCGTCGGTGTTCCGACGGCCATCGCGGCGTCTCTGTCGTTGTTCGGCGGCTTTGTCTCTGTGTTTATCCCGGCGATTGGGACCTACATCGGTGGCGCAATTCCAGTCCTCATCACCTGGGCACTGCAAGGCCTGACAAGTGGCCTGATCGTGCTCGGATACGTGCTCGTGTATCAGCAGATCGAGAACTACTGGCTCAGCCCCAAGATCAGTTCCGAGACCATGACTCTCAACGGTGGCGTTGCGTTTGGCGCCGCGCTCGCAGGCGGAGCCATCGCAGGTCCAATGGGTGCTTTCACTGCGCTGCCGGTCGCAGCCCTAATCAGCTCGTTCATAGCGAATTATTACGCCTCGAACGAAGTCGTCTACCACTCAGAATCGGAAGACATCGAGAGACAGGCCGAAGCCTTACGGCGGCAGAAGAAGAACAAGAAGACGCCCGACAAGGACTAGTGCCACTGCAAGCGAGTGCGGCGAGCTTCGCTGAGCTATGCATGCAACGAGCGTGCAGCGGCCGGCTCGAACATCCAGAGCGGAGGCCGAGGCTCCCCGAGCCGGCGGCGTGGACATATGATTACCGATGCATCAGACGACCCGGAGGTGCGACACATGGTGTTGCCAGAGGAAAGCTTGAACGTAGTGCAGACGGCGGTAGCCACGGCCTCTGACCGTGCTGCGTGGGTTAACGGGATCCTGCGATTTGGGGCTTGGCTGAATCCCATCACGAGCACGCCATCGGCTCCTCTGAAGGCATCTGCCTTTATCGACTCCTACGGGCCGTCGCTGATGCCGCGAACCTCTGCCCATCAAGGTGTTGTCACCGGTCTCAATGTGCTCGCCGCTCAGGCGGTGCAGACCGCCGTCGAGGTGGTGAACGCTCGAGTGCTACCACCAGGGGCAGCGCTACCAGCAAAACTGGCCGTTCGGGCAGCTACCGGAGTTGCCGGGATGAAACTCGCCGCCATCAAGGAAGAGCCCGAAGAATCGCTGTACGTTGCCGGTGCTCGTTCCACCGGTCGACTGCTGCGAGGAGCCGCCCTCGGCGGTGCGATGTACGACGTTGGCAGGAAGCTGCAGGACAGGTACCCGCCCGGTAGTCCGATGCGTCCGATGCTCGTATCGGCGTTGGGTGTTGCCGCGGTCGCTTACTGGGCTACACAGCGGTTGGCAACGCGTAGGGAAGAGATCCAACAGTGGCCGGTCCCGCAGGTCAACAAGCTGCCGCAGTCGATTGTCGTGGCAAATGTTGTGGTCGGCGTCGGTCGCGGTGGCGCCAAGGCCTTCACCGCAAGCCGTCGTGGTCTTATCAACTGGGCCGGTCCCGGGCTGGTGAAGAATGTCGCGGCACGCGCTGCCAACACGGCTCTGTGGGGAGCCGGATTGAGTGCCCTCTACAACGCTGGGGTGGGATACATCGGCCGATCCAACGAGAAGGTCGACCCGGGATATGCAACCCCACCGTCTAGCCCGCTTATGTCCGGCAGCGAGGAAAGCCTGCTTCCATTCGAGGACTTGGGACAACAGGGCCGAAGGTATGTCAACGATGTAGCGACGCCAGAATTGATAGAGGAAGTCCTCGGCGAACCCGCAGTAGCCCAACCGATTCGTGTCTACGTCGGCTACAACACGGAGCCCATCTACCCGACCGGTCGCGCCGAGTTAGCGCTGGCCGAGCTCGACCGGGTCAATGCGTTCGATCGGTCCTATCTCCTACTGGTAGCGCCAACCGGAACCGGTTGGGTAGACCACACGATGATTGAGTCGGCAGAGCTCTTGACGCGCGGCGACATCGCCACCTGCTGTGTCCAGTACGGCAAGTTCCCTTCCTTCCTGTCTCTGCAGAAAGTGGCGCTGGGTAGATCGCAATTCCGGCTCCTGCTGTGGGGTATCAGAGAACGCCTCCGCGACCGAGCCCCAGAAGACCGGCCCAAGGTACTGATCTTCGGCGAGAGTCTCGGTGCCTGGGCTTCGTCGGACGTCGTCATGTACCAGGGAATCGCCGGTTTCGACCATTACGGCGTTGATCGAGCCCTCTGGTTCGGGCTGCCCGGTCTCGCCAAGTGGTCTCGCAACGGTATGGCCCGAGGTTCCAGTGAGCTGGTTCCCGAGGGAACCGTGGGTGTGTTCGATCACCCAGATCAGCTTGCAGCGCTATCCGACGAGGAGCGCGATCAGCTCCGAGCGGTGATCCTGTCACATGACAATGACCCGATCGCTCAGCTTGTGCCCGATATTGCGATCAAGCAGCCCTCCTGGATCAGTGACGGAGAACGGGGCCGCAACGTGAGTCCCTCGATGGTGTGGATCCCGATTGTGACGATGACCCATACCATGCTGGACGCCGCCAACGCGATGGTGACCGTGCCGGGGCAGTTCCTCTCATATGGACACGACTATCGGGCCGATACGGCGGCGCTAGTTCGCGATGCGTTCCACCTGCCAGGTGTGACCGAAGAGCAGATGACAAGGATCGAGAGCTCGTTGCGAGAACTCGAGGTAGAGCGATCGGCTCGGATCAAGGCCGACAAAGCGGAAGAGGCACCTCCGGCGCCGTCGCAGCAGACGCCCGATGCCCGCCTACTTGCCGGTGTTCCACTGCAAAGCCCCCGGACCCAAGGTGCGCTGAGGCGAGCATTGACACGTCGCTCGGGGACTATCCAGTAGCGGCCTCGCTCTTGGTGCTACGAGTCGCTGCCGATGGCTCTTCGGGAGCTTCCCAGCATCCCTACGAGGTATGCCACAAGCACGATCAGGAAGATCTGACCGAGCAATGTCTCGACGATAACCAAGGATCGGCCGATGTCGGTCGCGGGCGACAGATCCCCGTACCCAAGGGTTGTCATCGTGACGACCGAGAAGTAGAAGAAGTCGGATGCCTGGCCGGCAATGCCATTGTTGAAGAAGTCGCCTTCGGAGAGCGCCGCAGTTGCGGAGAAGACAAACCCGAATGCAAGACCGATCTGGATGTAGGCCGCCAAAGCTGCAACAACCTCAGCAATACGGATCCTGTCCTTCTCGAATACCCGCCTGAGCAGCATCAGCACCGAGACGACCAAAGCCGCTGCGATGGCGAACCCAATGGTGGCAATAACCTCGGCGGCATCCGTATAGCCACCGGAGACCACCAGAACCGCGAGCGCTCCAACCACGAACCACGTGTTGCACATCGTTCGCGGCGTGACGCCTGTCGCCTTGAGGGTCAACAGCACCACCAGAATGACCCCAAGGCCGACGAGTACCCGCGCCCAGCGTGATTCTTCGATAAACATCACGAAGAACAGGACGACCACCAGCATGAGAAATACGCGGCCGTATCGCTCGGTGGCGCGCTCGGCACCTGGTCGGGTCGGTTGATCGGCTGACACCATGAATCGAGCGTACCGCAGGGGTGGCCGTGGCTCGTGTCAATCCAGACGTCGAAACGGCCGTTGTCTAGCCCACAACCGCGACTGGGGCGCCGGCGGGCAGCGTGTCGAACACCACCTTGGCGTCAGCGTCGGCCACTCGAATGCACCCTGCGCTCACCGGGGCGACCCCGAGCGGGGTGTCCAGCTCGGAGCCGTTCTTGACTGGGATCCCGTGGAAGCCAATCCCGCCGTTGAAGCGTGTCATCCACAGCATCGTGATTTCCGGATAATCCGACGAGGAGTATGCAACGTCAGATTTGCTCTGCACATTGAAGGTACCGATCGGAGTGAGCCCGTCGTGACCCGACGAGATCGGGAATTCATGGAGCACCGCACTGTTTGCGTCCAACAGTTCCATCTGCTGGGTCGAGAGATGAACGACTGCACTGACTCCACCTTGTCCGGGATTCGGCGTGGTGACGCCTTCGGTGCTCTCGCTGGGGGCGGAGACGGGCAGAGGCAGGCCCAGGTCGGACAACATCTGCCGAGCGTCAGAGGGAGAGTCGATCGCGACGGTGGCGATCTCTACCAGCGTTAACGCATCAACGTCGTCGGGTAGCTCCTGCGGGTTTGCGATTGCCTCCCACGTGTTGGGGCCGACAACTCCGTCGGGCACTAGGCCCTGGCTGTACTGGAGGGCGAGGATGATGGCAAGGGTCTCGTCGTCGTAGACTCCCGATACTTCGACCGGGAGCCCGGCATCGGCAGCCAGCTGCTGCAACTCGGCAACGGCCGGGTCAACGTCCCATGGCGATAGGTAGGGTCGCCCCTCATCGTCGAGTTGCTCGATGGCTCGTACGGGTTCGAGGTCTGCGAATGGGTCTGAACCTCCACAGGCGGCAGCGACAAGGATGAGGCCGAGGGCGAGCAGAAGCAGTTTCCTTCTCATATTGAGGTGGCTCCGTGGGTTCAGGGGCGAGTGAGGATATCAGGCTGACGGGACAGCGGAAATGACCCGCGGCTCACTCGAATCCGAGGCCAGCCAGGCATCGGGTTTGGTCCTCTCGGTAGAGTGCTGAACGTCGACGCACTACCGACACCGGGGACGCACAATGTCTGAAAGTCAGAACGCTGAGCACCGAGACCGAGGCAAGTCGCTCCGTCAGACCAACCCGAGATCCGGTCACGCCGATTGGTCACCGAAGCCGGATCGCGCCGACCCCGTTGCGCTGATCGAGGGACAGAACGAGGATCGGGTGCCCTGGTTGGTGCCGATCCGACGTGCTCGTATGGTTGCCACCCCGTTCACTTTTTTCCGTGGCGCGGCCCGCATCATGGCCGGCGATCTCGACAGTGTCTCTAGTCCCGAGCTAGAAGTGCAGTTGTGTGGCGATGCTCATCTGTCGAATTTCGGTGTCTACGCATCACCGGAACGACGGCTGGTGTTCGATCTGAACGACTTTGACGAGACTCTCCCCGGGCCGTTCGAGTGGGATGTCAAACGGCTTGCCGCAAGCTTCGCCATAGCGGCCGAAGATCGAGGGTGGGACGACGGTCAAGGTCGCAAGCTGGCAATGGAGGCAACCCGCTCCTACCGCGCCAGCACGACACGCTTTGCAGCGCAGCGTTGGATCGACACGTGGTACAACCAGATCCCATTTGAAGACTTGATCGAGTTGGCACGCACGGAGGGAGCTTCGAAGAAGCAAGTCAAGAGAGGCAAACGGTTCGCACGGAAGGCGAAATCGAAGGATCATCTTCAAGCTGCTCGCAAGTTGGTCGAGCAGGAAGGAGGCCACTATCGGTTGAAGAGCGCGCCTCCGCTGCTGGTCCCGTTGCGCGATGTGCCGACCGAAGTTCAGCCGGACGAAATTCGCCGTATCGTTGACGCCGCCTTTGAGAACTATCGCACCTCCATCGGTGACCATGTCAACCACCTGCTCGGTCGCTACCAACTGGTTGACGTGGCCATGAAGGTCGTCGGTGTTGGCAGCGTCGGCACTCGTTGCATGGTTGGCCTGTTTATCGGAAGAGGAGCGTCCGACGTCATGCTGCTGCAGATCAAGGAGGCGTCGAAGTCGGTGCTCGAGGATCATCTGCCTCCGAGTCGCTACGGCCACAGCGGGAGACGGGTAGTGGAGGGCCAGCGATTACTCCAAGCGACCAGCGACATCTTCCTCGGGTGGAGCGAATCCGCGGTATCCAGGCGCTATTTCTACTGGAGGCAGCTCAAAGACTGGAAGGGGTCGGTAGATGTCGAGGCGTTGTCACCGGGCGCCTTGCGACGATACGCCAAGCTTTGCGGGCTGATCCTGGCGCGAGCCCACGCAGTATCCGGAGACCCTGCCGCGATCAGCGGTTATCTCGGGAAAGGCACAGTATTTGACGAAGCGATAGGCGAGTTCTCTATTGCCTACGCCCGCCAGAATCGAGCCGATCATGCGGCCTTCGCTGCCGCGATCCGCGACGGTCACCTCGAGGCCGCCGACATGGAAGAGTAGAGGTTCGCGCGAGAGATCCGGCCCTCCTCTGGCTCGATTGTGCCGGCCTGTCGAGCGGTCTTGCGATGCTAGGGTGCCCGACATGCCGACCGATTTTCTGAGGATCTTTCGCATTGTCCGTACGCGGCCAGGGCGTTTTATTGCCTCCCAGGTTGCAATGTTCATCGCCGCAGTCTGTGCGGTGTTGTTCTCGACCCTGATCGCTCCATTGGTCAACGAGGGAATGGTTGCGGGCGATCCGCGGGCTGCCATAGACATCGGTATACAGATGTTTGTACTAGCCGCGATTGTTGGAGTCTGTATGGCTGTGGCCGGGACTCAGGCGGTCTACTTCTCGCAAGCCGCCGGCTATGTCGTACGGCAGCGGCTGTACCAACGCCTGCAGGAGTACTCGTTCGAGAACTACGACAATCGCAACACAGGCGACCTAATGGTCCGGCTCAACTCGGATGTCGTGAATATCCAGAACGCAACGATGTACGCAATCATGCTGGGCTCGTATGGGCCGTTCATGTTGGTGACCACTTTGGTCCTGGCGCTCATAACGATCCCGAGTCTGGTTCCGGTGCTGCTGGCCGTCGTGGTCCTCGTGCTCATTGTGATGGCGATGCTGATTCCGGCGATCGACCGCGCCTACAAGTTGCGTCAAGAGCGCCTCGATGACATGTCCAACACGCTGCAGGAGAACCTGATCGGGATCAGCGTGGTGAAGGCCTTCGTCCGGGAGGCGTACGAGGTCCAGAAGTTCCGTGCCAGGGCGAAGGCGCTGCAAGCGCCGGCGTTCGACGCAGCATGGCGGGTTGCCTTCCTGGCGCCACTGCTCACGGGCCTGTCGCAGTTCGCAATAATCGTTGCTACGTGGTCCGGTGGCCGGCAGGTCCTCACCGGTGGCGATATGACTGTGGGTGAAGTGTCGACGTTCGCTTCGTATATGTCACTGATCGTTGCCCCCTTGGCACTTCTCAGCATCGTGGTGCCGTTGGTCCTGCGAGGGAACGTGTCGGCGAAGCGGATCCTCGAGGCGTACGGCGTGGAGCCGACCATCGCCGACCCCGAGGAGCCGGTGGCCATCGACCCGGACGCTGTCGAGGGACGAGTGGCATTCGAGAACGTAACGTTTGCCTTCCGCAAGGCGGACGGAACCTACGACACCCCGGTCTTGGATGACGTGAGTTTGACGATCGAACCAGGGTCTCGGGTTGGGTTTCTCGGGGCGACGGGCTCGGGGAAATCTGCTCTCGTGAATCTGATACCCCGTTTCTACGACGTGACCGGGGGGACCATCACGATCGACGGGATCGATGTCCGCACCTTTGCCGTCGACGATCTGCGCTCGATCGTAGGGATTGCGCTGCAGGAGGCCGTCCTCTTCCAAGGGGAGTTGCGGGAGAACCTGAAATTCGGGGCCCCCGACGCAGAGGATGAGACGATGTTTGGTGCGGCCAGAGCAGCAGATGCCTGGGGTTTCGTGAGCCGACTCCCAGACAGCTGGGATGCCACCGTCGCCAGACGTGGGTATAACTTCTCGGGGGGCCAGCGGCAGCGCTTGTCGATTACCCGAGCCTTGACCCCGAGGCCGAGGATCGTGATCCTCGATGACTCGACCAGCGCCCTCGATGCATCGACCGAGGGCCGTGTTCAGGACGCGATACCGGGATTCGTGGGTGGGGCGACGACAATCTACGTCGCCCAGCGCATCTCAGCGGTGATCGACCTCGACGAGATCTTCTTGTTGGACCGGGGCAGGATTGTCGCCCGCGGCACCCACGAGGAGTTGCTCGCCGGCAACGAGCTCTACGAACAGATTTACGAGTCGCAGCTCGGTAGCGCGGTCACCATCGGTATCGAGGAGGGGGAAGCACCGTGAGCGAATCTTCGACTCCCCCCGAACTGGAGTACGAGCAGAACACGCTCAAACGACTTCTCGGGTTCATGATCGGTGGCCCCAATCGGTCAAAGTTCGCTATGGGCGTACTCCTCCGCGTTGTGGCGCTAGCCGGGCTGACCGTGATCCCGTGGACAACAGGCAGAGCGATGAACGTGATCACCGAGTTCGGGGGAACCGACGAGCTGCGGTCGTGGGCGCTGATCGGGCTGGTGGCCGGCGCCATCTACCTGGTCTTCAGCTTCGTGTCGGACCGGATGTTCTCCAAGATGGCCGTCGATGGACTCTACGGCGTGCAGACGGCCCTATTCGAGAACGTGCAGAGCTTGTCGATGGGGTTCTTCTTCAAGAATCCGCCGGGACGCCTATCGAGCAATATCACAAACGATGCAGAGGTCGTTTCCCTGTTCTACACCTCGGCGGTGAGTCAGATGATTCGGTCCGCGATTCAGGTCGTCATGGTCCTTGTCGTGATGCTGCTCATCGATTGGCGACTCACAGTGATTTCGCTTGTCACGATCCCGTTCCTGCTTGGTGCCGTATATGTCATCACAAGGGTTGCATCCCCGGCATTTCGACGCTTGCAGCAAGCGTTGGGAGACGCCTCAGGTTTCCAAGAGGAAACGCTATCGGGACACAAGCTCATCATCTCGAAGGGTCGGGGTGACTGGGCGGTCGACACCCATGACGTGTTGATCCGCGATGTCCACAAGGAAGGATCGCGGGCGTTCTTGGCGTCGCTAATGCAGTTTCCGATTACTCAAACCCTCACCTTGTTCCAAAACGTCCTGGTCATGCTCGGCGGTACGTTCCTCGTGATCGCAGGGCACACGACCGTCGGAATTGTGATGTCGTTCTCCGGCTACGCCGCATTGCTCGCATCGCCGCTGGCGCAGATCTCGAATCTGATCACCAATGCCCTGAACGCGTCGGCAGGTGGCAAGCGAGTGTTTGAGATCGTCGATGCCGAGCCAGACGTGAGCGATGCCCCTGATGCTGTCGACTACGAGTTCAAGGGTGGCCGGATCACCTTCGAGCACGTCGATTTTGGCTATCGGCCCGGAACTCTCGTCCTTAGAGACAACACCTTCGATATCGCTCCAGGCGAGACCATAGGAATCTGCGGCCCGACCGGTGCCGGCAAGTCCACGCTGATCAACATCCTGACCCGTTACTACGAGATCACAGGTGGTCGGATTCTGATCGACGGCCAAGACCTCTCGAAGCTGACCCAGGAGAGTCTGCGTAGTCAGGTCGGGGCGGTGTTGCAGGAGGCGTTTCTATTCTCGGACACCGTGATGAGCAATCTGCTCTACGCCCGGCACGATGCGACCGAGGACGACGCAATCGACGCCGCAAAGAAGGCGAACGCCCATGAGTTCATCATGGATCTCCCCCAGGGCTATGACACCGTTCTGGCGGCGCGGGGCGCCAATCTGTCGCAAGGACAGCGGCAGATGATCACGATTGCACGGGCGATGGTCGCTGACCCGAAGATAATGATTCTCGACGAGGCCACTTCGAATGTCGACACTCGCACTGAGAAGTTGATTCAGGATGGGATTCGGCAGCTCATGGCCGACAAGACCAGCTTTTCGATCGCACATCGGCTGGCGACCATCAGGGATTCGGACCGGATCATGGTCCTTAACGGTGGCGAGATCGTGGAGCTCGACTCCCATGACACTCTGATGCGCAATAGGGGTTTCTACTACGCCCTCTACATGAGCCAGTTCAAGGGCAAGGGACCAGAAGGGTCCCCCGAGGAGTTTGCGCTTGATTTCGTCTCTACCTGATAGGTTGCGGCCACGGCGCTGCAGCCAGGTCATCCGCTAGTCCCATATCGTGAGTTCAACACAGTTGTGAGCCTCGACCTTGGTCAAGAGGTTCGCGACGTGAGCTTCCTGTGCTCATCGTTCCTGGGCGTTCTGGCTTTGACACCGGCTCGAGACGTGGCGAGCATCGCGGCAACGCGGACGAGAGGATCAGAATGGCAGGGCAGGACACACGTGCCTGGAATCACGACATTCCAGAAGGGCCGTGGGATTACATCGTCATTGGGACCGGTATCGGTGGGATGGCGGCTGCCGCGGTCCTCTCCAAGATCGGGAAGCGGGTCCTGGTTCTCGAACAGCACAACATTCCAGGAGGCTTCACCCAGACATTCAAACGGCCGGGCTACCGCTGGGATGTCGGCGTCCACCTGATTGGTGAGATGACCGAACGTAACTATCCGGGGCGGCTCATGAAGAGCCTCACCAACGGTCAGCTGGAATGGGAACCAGTCGGAGAGATCTACGACGAGTTCAACTTCCCCGACGGATTCACAATCCAGTTCCCCAACTCGAGGGAGGCGTTCCGCGAGACGCTGGTCGACCACTTTCCAGAGGAACGCCAAGCGATCGATTCGTACCTGGCTCTCGTCAAGGCTGCAGCGCTCTCCGCTGCGAAACTTCTACAGACACGAGCCATGCCGAAGTTGCTGCCATCTGGTTCAAAGAAGAAGGTCGAGCGGGCGGCAGCCCCACACGTCGCGGCCACGACCGATGAGGTTCTTCGATCGCTCACCGACGACGCTCATCTCCGCAGTGTTCTTGCGGCTCAATGGGGCTACTACGGAGTGACACCGGTACGGTCATCATTCGCCATGCACGCCTTGATGGTCCAACACTTCATGCATGGTGCCTACTACCCGGTGGGCACGGCTGCTTCGATCGCACCGGCAATGCTCGACACTGTCACAGAGGCAGGCGGCTGGACAGCCGTACGCCGCAGTGTTGGGAGAATCATCATGCGCAGCGGGCGTGTCGCCGGCGTGCGATTGGATGACGGTACGGAGATCGGATCGAAGCGGGTGATCAGCACGGCGGGTGCCCTGCCGACCAGCGCGATGCTAGAAGACGGCTTGCCAGGAGCAGACAAGAGCGACTGGGAGGCGGGGCCGGCGCATCTCAGTCTCTATCTTGGGTTCAAGGGAGACGTCGCCGCCAACGGCGCAAAGCGCTATTGCCAGTGGTTCTACGAGTCGTGGGACATGGAACGATCGCACTGGGCGATTTCGCCCGATGAAGAACCGGGACGTGCCGATGTGCTGTTCTGCAGCTTCCCCTCCATCAAGGACCCGGCGCACGATCCTGGCGTCGACAGCAAGCACACCGGCGAGATCGTCACGTTCGTTCCATGGGAGGTGTTCGGCCGCTGGGAGGGCAGTAAGTGGAAGAAGCGGGGAGCCGACTACGACGCATTCAAGCGGACCCTGGCCGAGCGCATGCTCGATCAATACGGGGAGCACTATCCCGGCTTGATCGGCATGGTCGATCATGCCGAACTGTCGACTCCACTATCGACGAACCACTTCGCAAGATCACCGCGAGGGAGTATCTACGGGCTGGAGCCCACGCCAGGACGATTCCAGGATACGTCGCTCGGGCCCAGGACCTCGGTCAAGGGCCTGTACCTCGGGGGGGTCGATGTCTCGACGCCTGGCGTCACCGGTGGTTTGATCGGGGGAGTGTTGGCCGCGATGGCGGCCGAACCGGTACGAGTGGCTCGCTTCTTACAGCCCATCATGAAGCGACCAACGATGTAGCTGGCTCCCGGCCGCGACCGGCACAAGAATCAGCCGGAATGCTAGGTTCGATTGCACCTACTGAGAGGAGCAGTTGTGCCCCGCGGATCTGACTATCCGGGACCTTCCGATGCCCTGGAGCGATATGCCGCCGCTGTCGAGGAGTCGGGTGAGATGGTGAAGGGTGCGAAGAATCCATACACGTCACGCAACGGACACATGTTCAGCTTCCTCGCCGCCGACGGAACGACGGCGATCCGTCTCTCCGATGAACTGGCTGATGAATTCCTCTCTGCGTACGAGAGTGGCCCTGTGATTCAATACGGAAGTGTGATGAGAGGATATGTCTCTGTCCCTGACGATCTCCTGAGAAGCACGACCGAGATCGGCTCGTGGTTCAAGAGGTCATACGATTGGATCGGAACGCTCGAGCCCAAGGCGACAAAGAAGAAGTAGCCTGGGTTAGCTTGCCGATGCGGGCGTAGCGGTTCGCGAGTGGCCAACTTACTATCGGCGACGCCACGGGCAGTCGGCACCATCGCTGCAGCGGGCGGATCCGGCAATGACTGCGTACGTATGCAGTGACTCCGTCGAAGTCTTTGATCATGCTCGGGCCCACCGATGCCGAAAGCATCCAACGAGAGGATCCGCGGCTTCGCTCCCGAAGGTCCAGGCAACAGCCAATGGATCAGATCAAACGGCGCTGCTTCGGCAGGCAGGATTGGGTCGCGACAACCCCGCACGGAAATAGTCACCTGAACGGCAACTTCGCCTACTACGATCCGTTCAGACTGGGATTGAAGGGAGTGCTCGGGTGAAACGGACCAGAGCGATAGCGATAGTCGGGCTGATGCTCGGTGTGATCTTCATCACGGCGATACCAGCCGGTGCGGAAATAAGTGGTCCCTGCGATGGAACGGCGGAGTGGCTCAACTCCTCGCCGCCACTGAAGGTGGTTGCCAGCGAACTTCCAGAGGATGTCGTGATTATCCCTCTGGAGGGCGACGTCGAGTGGATCGGCGATGTCTTCATTGATCCGCCGCCGACGGAGGCACGAGAGACCAGCGGAAACGTCAAGGTCAAGGTTCCGTTCCCAGTAGGCACGGTTCAAGTCGGAGTCTGGTCAAGTACTGGTACGTCAACCGGTAACTCCGGCACCTACGAGTACGAGTTCCCCTCGCTCCTGTCAGGCTTCAAGGTCACGGTTACCGGCCAGCATTGGGAGGGAAACCTCGACCAATCTGGAGCGCCAACCTGTGAGGGTGAGGTCCAGCTGGCGCTTGAGGGAACCAACCCACTCGGATTCATCGGTGCCGGGTTATCCGTCGTGAGTCTCATGGGTGCGTCGCTGGCTGTTCGAGTCAAAGGACCATCGGCCGGAGGGACAAGAGTATGAGCAAGCGTCGCGGTCGCCCCATCATGGCGGCCATCTTCGGTTTTCTCACAGGTCTTTTCGCAGCCGTTTCGCTACTTGCGTTTGGAGTGATTCCGATCGAGAGCATCTTGGTCACCATTCTGCCCATTGCCGGATTGGTCATAGCGTTCTCGGTGGCGATGTGGGCCCCGATCGGTAGTCGCGATATGCCGGTGCGGATCCCGGATGGGCCGCCGGGCCCCTAGCGGGGTCGCTCCGATTTGGCGCCATTCGAGGCTCTAGCTTTGGGTCCTGCCGCGCTCCTCATCGCGCAATAGTCACCGCAGGATCTTGCCCGATGCCGACTTGGGAATCTCAGCGACAAATCCCAGAGTGCGGACACGCTTGTAATGGGCGACATGTTCGGTCCACGTGGTCCGTGACACTTTGTGCTTCGGGGTGATGGCCAGGTCCCGACGGTGCCGCGGCGAGGCGATCCGAGAGCATTGCGGTGGTCTGGTATTGGTACCGCTCGACGCACTGCATGAAGAGCTGGTGCTTGCTCCCAAAGCCTCGAC
This sequence comes from bacterium, assembly GCA_024228555.1. Classification (GTDB taxonomy): domain Bacteria; phylum Actinomycetota; class Acidimicrobiia; order Spongiisociales; family UBA5794; genus JAAETI01. The sequence continues at coordinate 13,876 of JAAETI010000856.1, forward strand.
AGAAGCTGCTCTTGGGACCAATCGATCCAGCATCGCCAGTGAACGCCAAGACGCCGTCAGTTGGCATCTGGTTCTTGGTCTTGCCGGGTCCTGGCGGTACTGTCGATCCGAAGCAAGAAAGGCGATCACTGGTGGGGTCCAATTCGGGAAGTTGGTGGCGCTGCGTCGCCATGGCGTTGATTGTGTCGGCGCTTGGCCTTGGGGCGCCTGCCCTGGCTGATGAGCTGCCGACGTTCACCGACGACGAGTTCAATGATCTCTTCACCAACGCCACTCTCGAGAACCTGGCACCTCTCGAAGTACCGCCCGCGATCACTGGGAACGCATCGGTTGATCAGCGAATCCGAGAGATCGGTGAGGCCAAAGGATACGTGCGGAGGCCCCTGCCGGCCGGGCAATTGACCAGCGTCAGCGGATACCCCATGCAACCGTCGGCGGTTGTAGCGTGGAAGGAGCTGAAGGCGGCGGCAAGCCAAGCGGGTCATACGCTGCTCCTCCGCTCTGCATATCGGAGCCACGGTACTCAGGTTCACATTCTGCTCCGGCGACTGACGTCCTATACGGACGCCGCTATCGAATACCGGCTCCGCGCGGTTGCCGTTCCCGGGTACTCCAAGCATCACACGGGTTATGCCATCGACATCACGCAGCCCGGCTACGCGTTTACAAGCTTCAAGAATTCGCCCGCGTACAGCTGGCTGGTGGCCGACAACTACGCAAACGCCAAGCGCTACGGATGGATCCCCAGCTATCCGCCGAACGCGACTTTGCAAGGGCCGCTACCGGAGGCTTGGGAGCTCACCTATGTCGGCATGGACAACATCTGGTGCTACGGGTTCGAGGCATCTTCGGAGAACTCATTCTGTGACGACCGGAATTCGGTTTTTGAAGCCGATATTGAATGGATGGTGGGTGCCGGTCTCACGACCGGCTGCAACCAACCTCTCGGTGATCGGTTCTGTCCGGAGGACCTAGTTACGCGGGGCGAACTTGCGGCGTTCCTCAATCGTGCCCTGGGAGACTCGTTGTCGTTGGTTGGTGAACCGATCACCTTTGCCGATACGGTGGATTCAGTATTCGCCGAGGACATTGCCTGGCTCTCTGCCACCGGGATCACCAACGGATGTGGTGAGGACAGCTTCTGTCCCACCGATCCGGTAACTCGTGGCCAACTGGCTGCATTCCTAGTGCGAGCATATTCCTATGACGATGCGGGCCAAGGCGACTTGTTCATTGACGATGACGACTCGATATTCGAGGACCAAATCGAAAGACTGGCGACAGCCGGGGTCACGACAGGCTGCAACCCGCCGGAGAGCAACCGCTATTGCCCGCAGGATCGTGTGACGAGGAGTCAGCTGGCGGCCTTTCTCCGGCGGAGTATCGAATAGCCGTCGGCGTGGTATTTCTGCTCTGCTAGCGCAGTCGAGGAGAAGGATGATGCCCGAAAGGATCGCCGCAAGATGCGTCTGCAATGGTAGATACACAGATTCATTTGGAGGATCTTTGGGGGCAAACTGGGACGTTGCGCCATCGGGATGCCAGTCTCGGAGCTCGAAACCATTGGATGGAAGTCCGGACAACAACGCCGGATACTGATCACCTACGTAGATAGTGGTGGTGCGCCGGCGATCGTCGGAACCAACGCCGGTCGCGACGTAGATCCGGCTTGGGAATCAGCGGTGACCGCCAATGGCGGCTATGCCGAATATCCAGAGACGCTGACACGTTCTGTCCCGATGATCCGTTTGGAAGTGCATCAGTCGGCCAGCCAGCCCCGAATGTGGTCGTGCACCTCAGGATCTGAGGGGAGGTCGAAGTGCCGTTGTCTGCCCACCACGAGGACATCGGATGCCGCGACGCTACGGTTTCTTCCAATGCCGGTGGCGCTGCCAACCCGCACCACTAGGTCTCCGACCAAGGCACCGACAGGATGTGCCGCGTCCGCGGTGACCACCCCGGCGATGAAGTGCTGGGCGACCCCAGCGGGAGGGGCTACGTCCTCGGCGACCTTTTCGACCAGATCGTCCTCGTCGACTTGATGTGTACCGGCAGTGGTCCCAAACCGAAGATCCTTGATGCCGGCGCTCCTGCCGCGCAGAAAATCACCAAGGGGCCGACTCTCTGGGGCAATGTTGAGCCCCCAGGCGATAACGTTGGCCCCTTTCTCCAATGGCGATCCGAGGTGCGGAGTTCCAAGCGTGATCAGATGATCGACACTCTCTGCCCACATCTGATCCGTAGCGAGTGCGAAGTCGAGAGCACTTCTGGCAACCAGCCCACCCATTGAATGACCAACGAAGGAGATGCTGGTGATTGGCGCCGGCCAACGGTCGACCAGGCCATCGATGATGGTCGCAAGCAGCTCACCGTTGTCGGGGATACGCCGTCCGGTGTTGTACCGCACGAAGATGGGCACCATTCCGTCGTCGGCTATCTGATCAGCCAGTGGGGTTGCAGCGGCGGGTGTCCGCTGCCAGCGCCGTTCGGTCTCTCCGAGACCGTGAAGCATGATGACCAGCCGCCCGCCCGGATTCTTGAAGTTTGCTGCTGGGTCCGCTGCGGCGACAGGCTTGCCATCGCGATCATGGAAGGCCATGGCAATCGCAAGCCGACTATTGCGGGCGTCCAGTTCGTCACCCCAGAGCGCGTTGGCCGTGGCTTGGAGTCCGCTGCCGAGGCGAGAGTTTCCCGAGTGGGGATTGTTGCCCTTGGTGAGAACGGCCGCAGCAGGAGCCAGCGCACCCAGCGCTCTAGCGCTGAGCCGTACCCCGCCGTAGATTGCTTTGGTCGCGCTGTCGTAGCCGCGGCCGACCCGTTCGCCGGGTTTGCCTGCCAACCGCAGCCATCTGGCGGCGATGGCCCGATGCATGCCTTCCACCGGGGTCACGACCTGATCGACCGTCAGAGAGAAGAGCTCACCCATTGCCCACCAGTCGTCGCCAGCCGATGGGTTTGGCTTGGAATTGCGTTGCACTTGGCCTCGCTTGTGCAGTTGTCAGCCGATGATAGAACCGGGATCGAAACAGAGAGGCCCCCGCGGTGGCGGGGGCCTCTCTGCAGTCACGAACCTAAGTCCGCTTCTTTTCCGGTATTTCGTCCGGCAGTAGGTATTCAGCGCAGGGACACCTGGGTACGGTGCACCCGATGTCGCTGCGGTGCTCTACTTTGGGGTGACCACAGCCGACACATCTTTGTCGTCCGCCGTCAACCGGTCTCGGTCGAGCTGTGCTCAACGGGAGCGTTCTTTGGCCTGGTTCACGGTGAGGTCACGGCCGTCGATGTTCTTGCCGTTGAGCTCTTCCATAGCTGTTGCGGCGGCATCGGCGGACGCCATCTCGACAAAGCCGAAACCGCGGGAGCGGCCGGTGTCCCGGTCGGAAATGACCTGAGCCTTCACAACCTCGCCGTACTCCTCAAAGAGGGCCTGGAGGTCAGAGGATGAGGTAGCGAAGGTGAGGTTGCCTACGTAGATGTTTGTGGACATGTTTTGTGCTCCTTTTGAAGCGTTGGACCGTCGGGGGGCAGACGCCCCGCCTGGTTGCATTCAAAGGCTCACAAACACGTGAACTCGGCCTGCAGACTCTGCGGTACTCCCTCAGACGGACTGTAGCGTGGGAGCTGGCGTTGTGCGCTGGATGCGCACGCTTGACCCGAGTGTAGCTGGGATCGGGACACGTCCGGCTGGGACCTAGGCTGCGGGTTGCTCAGCCGGCGTCGAGTATCGCCAGGATTTGGGCAGTCCACTCAATGGACTCGGTGGTAATGGGGTCTAGAACCAATTGCGCATGGTCGATCCCAGTGCTTGCAAATGTCATGAGCCGATCCGCGATTTCGGCGGGCGAACCCGCGATAGCGTTGGAGCCTTCGTGCTCGGAGTCTCCGTAGATCCTGCCGGTACCGCCCGGGGTCCGGATCATGATCGCGACCGTCCGCGCTACCTCTGAAGGATCGCGGCCGACTTCCTCACAAGCCGCATCCAGCTTGGTGAGGAGCGTCGTCAGGCCAGACGGCGTGTTGCCGTACCAGGCGTGCCAGGCGTTCCACATGTCGACGTGGGGGAGCGTCGCCCGCAGTACCCGCGGCCCTTGCGACCCGATCATCAGGGGAGGCCCTCCGGGACGAGGTCGCGGCACGAGCTCACAATCTCGAGCTGTGTAGTACTTGCCTGCGAAGTCAATTGAACCGTCACGCAGGAGCGTCCTGATGACTGTGAACGCCTCTTCGAAGCGACTGGCCCGATGATCGAAGGGAAAGCCGAAAGCTTCGTACTCGGTTTGGTTCCAGCCGGCGCCAAGGCCAACGATCAAGCGTCCGTTCGAGATTTCGTCGACGGTAGCTGCCTTCTTTGCGAGCATCGTTGGGCTGTGGAAAGAGGTGGCGGCGACCAATGGGCCAATCTGCACGTGTTCGGTCACCGCACCGATCGCGGCGAGGAGCGACCACGCTTCCCAGGGGCCACGGGCGCCTTCGGGGGTCTGGTAGAGCAGGTGGTCGCCCACCCAGACAGAATCGAAACCGACTGCTTCCGCGGTGATCGCCATCTTGCGGAGCTCAGGCCACCGCACTTCGCGCTCCACCTCGGGCAGCTGGACACCAATTGCGAATGGACGGCTCATCTGCGAAACCCTAGACGAAGTGTCGAATACACTTGAAGCTGATCGTCGTACCCATATAGAGACACTCTCGAGTGCGGGTGTCGGGCGAGAGGAGAGGTAAATGGCTGACCACAAGATCGTGCATTGGGAACTGATGGGTCCGGAGGCCGGCAAGCTGGCGGCGTTCTACGGCAGTCTGTTTGGCTGGGACCTGCAGGCGTACCCAGGTATGGACGACTACCACCTGGTTGACGAGAAGCAGAGCGGTGTCGGCGGTGCGATTGGTGCTGGGAACGAGCACATGCCCAACTACCAGACGATGTATGTCGAGGTCGGCAGCGTCGACGAGCATCTCGGCAAGGCAGAGGCCAATGGTGGAACCACCGTTGTGCCACGGACGGTTGTACCTGGCACTGTGACATTTGGGCTCTTCAAGGACCCTGCCGGCAATCTGGTCGGCGTAGTCGAGGCTGAGACTCCACCCGCCGAGTGACAACCCGATAGTGGGGGAGTGGCGCCAGACGGCGCCGCTCCCTCGGCTAAGTCGCCAACTCGTCGGCACCGACTGGTTCGTGACCTGGTCCGCTGATCTTGGCAAACAAGACCAAGAAGGGGTAGGTGGCCAGCGCTGGTCCAAGGAACCACAGCGGTCGTGAGATCCACCACTCGATCGTCGGATCCGACGGTGGTAGGTAGTCAAACATGACGAAGAGCAAGGCGATGGTGATGGCCATTCCTGTGGTGTGGAGCAGATACAGCGGCAGTGAGTTTGTGTTGACCCACCCGAACATGCTTTGCCATCCCGGGCTGGTATCGAGGCGGTGTTGGACCCAGTCGCGCACCAATAGGACCAGTCCAATCTGTAGAAACGTCAGGGCAACGATGGCGAGGGTTGGTGGGCCCATATTGGAGAACCGTTCACCGGGAACCCCAACGACGGACCGCGGATAGAAACCCATATTGGTGAGCGCGATCAATGCGAATAGCCCCGACCACGTGAGCATCCATGCCACTCGTCTCGGTGCGGCCACTAGGCGGTCGTAGAAGAACCCAAGTTGGTGGGCGAGCCCCCAGATGATTATGAAGTTGAGCCACGCGGCCCAGCCCTGGAGATGATGGAACCGCAGCACATCGAGGACGGCTGCCATACCCACCAGCCACACGAGCACAAGCTCCCCCCATCGCCAATGCGCCCGAATGGCCAGCGGGGCGACGGCGACCAGCAGCAGATAGACCACTAGAAACCAGAGCGGCGAGAGGACGAGGATCACGGCAGGCCAAGCCCAGGCGGCGTCCAGGGTTGCGTCGATGATAAAGCCAAGACCAATCCAGATCGCGACCAGAGATAGCGCCGGCACGAGAAGGCGTCTCGATCGGCGCTTCAAGAAACGTCGCGATGTTCCCTTTTCGTAGTTGTCGAACGCCAGGCGGTGGGTGAAGCCGCCGACAAAGAAGAAGACCGGCATCACTTGAAGAACCCATGTGATGGCCCACATACCCCTGGTGAATCCAATGGGGTTGGAGGGCGAGACGGTCTCTGGAGTTAGCTCCAAGATCGTGAAGACCCAGTGCCAGATGACAACGATGACCAGCGAGAACGCACGCAGGAAATCGACATAGATGTCACGCTTTTTGGTCGTGGTGGTCACGAGCGGACGTTAGTTAGAGGGCTGCCCCGGTTGCTTGATTGTCATGTCCGGCTCAACCGATGCATCGTCGGCGCCAAAGCCGGATAGAGGTCCCGATAACTCTCATAGATGTCGCTGTATCTCCCGGTGTCTGCGCTCGGCGTGGTGGGTTGGTCGAGGCGTAGCCAAGCGGCCGAGGCCTCCTGGGCGTCTTCAAACCAACCCGCACCCACCGCAGCCAAGACGGCTGCCCCTTGCGCTGCTCCTTCCGCGGTGGCCACGGTGCGAACCTCGGCACCCAGGACATCGGCCAGGATCTGTCTCCACAAAGGACTACGTGTTCCGCCTCCCGAAGCGCGGACCTCGGTTAGATCGGCGTTGCCGGTGGCTCGGATGAGTTCAAAACTGTCGAGCAGTCCGAACGCCACCCCTTCCATGACCGACCGAGTCATGTGGTTGCGGTCGTGACGCACCGTCAGGCCGACAAATGCTCCGCGTGCCAACGGGTCAGGGTGCGGGGTTCTTTCTCCAGTCAGGTACGGGAGAAAGAGCAAACCCTCGCTTCCGGCAGGTACTGCTGCGGCGGATTGCGAAAGCTCGGCGAAGTCGGTCTCGGGGGCCAAGGTGTCACGGAACCAACGAAGGCTACCGGCCGCTGACAGCATCACCCCCATGAAGTGCCATCGCTCTGCCACGCCGTGGCAGAAAGCATGGAGACGTCCTTCTGCTTCTACCGCTGGCCGGTCTGTCGCGGTGAACACAACGCCAGAGGTGCCGAGCGACAAGCCAACAACACCAGGATCAATCGCACCCACAGCGACGCCGTTTGCTGCCTGATCGCCAGCACCAGCCACCACCGGCGTTCCGGCCACGAGTCCGGTTACCTCGGCTGCCTCCCTGGTCACCGTTCCCGTTATGTCGTGACCCTCAAAGGTTCCGGGGAACAAGGTACGGTCGAGATCGAGGTCGGCCAGGACGTCATCCGACCAGGTTCTCGTCTTCAGGTCGAACAGGATCGTGCCCGCTCCGCCTGCGCGATCACTTGCATATTCACCGGTCAACCGGAGCCGCACAAAGTCCTTGGGCAGCAGGACATGGCGAGCCTTCGCAAACACCTCCGGCTCGTTGTTGCGAACCCATAGGATCTTCGGAGCGGTGAACCCCGTCAAAGCGTCGTTCCCCGTGATGCTGATCAATCGGGCCTTGCCAACACGGTCGCGAATCTCGTCGCATTCGGCCGCCGTGCGTTGGTCGTTCCATAGGATTGAAGGGCGTAACGACACACCTTTATCGTCCAACAAGACCAGTCCGTGCATTTGCCCGGTGAGGCCGACGGCAACGACCTCGTTGCCGGTAACCCCAGCAGCTGCCAATACCTCAGAGACAGCGGCCTTGGTCGCGGTCCACCACAACTCGGGGTCCTGTTCGCTCCACAGGTCAAAGGGTGTGGCATAGCTGTATTCGCTGGAAGCAATTGCAATCACATTGCCCGCAGTGTCGACAAGCTGGGCTTTTGTTGCTGTCGTTGACGAATCGATTCCGATCACATAGGTCATTGTCCGGTTCCTCCGTCAAGGTCTAGCAAGTGGGGAATCTCGCTCGGTGGGACGGTTGGTGGGACCTGGTGGAGTTCCCAGATCTCGTTATGGGAGACAGATTCGTCCTGCTCCAAGGTCACCAACTCGCCAAGGGTCTCGAGCTCGATGAAGTGCTGGTTGCAGTAGCACTGTGCGGAAGCACCGAGATCCAGGTATCGGCCACCGGCGATGAGCTGCGACCTCTTGACGAAGACGAGCCCATTGCGAACGTAGGCCAGCCAACCTCTGTCCAGTGAGGTCCCCACCTTGGTGGGGCTGGTGCGGTTGGCGTCGACGAGCAGAAGCCGATCCTGGAGGGCGAAACCGCTATCAGCTGAACCGGTGTAGGGCCACAACGTGATGTTGGCATTGGGCTGGTGGCCGTTGGGGTCCGCTGGCTGGTGACGCAGCGGGACAATTCCGGTCCCGCCTACGGCAAGTTGTGTGATTGCCCACGGCGCCAGTCGGAGTGGCTTGCCGCCACGGTTCGTCATCGTGTGTGAGACGATGGCTCGGTGCTCGACAAGAGCGACTGTGATGCTCTTCTCGACAGCCACATGCTGCGGTGCAGGTTGGGTCAGATGGACACCCGTGGACGTTTCCTCGAGAACCGGAGGGTCATTGTCGGGTTCGTAGGTGATTGCAGGAACCTCGGGAGCGGCCCATAGCCGGTGCCCGCCGCGGAGTCGGTAGGTTCGGCCATCTGGAAGGTCGATGCTCAGATCGCCCAGCTCGGCGAAGATGTTGTCACCACCGTTGCGAAGAGAGAACGCCGTGATCCTGGGGCCGTAGTTCGTCGCAGCTTCGAGCCGGAGGTGTCTATTCACCAGCCTGATGCTGTCGGACCCCTGTACGGTTTCCACTGCGCCCCTTGATATTCGACGGTGCAGAGTACCAAGAGTGCGGTGGGTCTCGGGTTCGGTCGCTAGACGCCGGGTCTCTGGCCCAGGGTCACCTTGATCACTGAGCCGCCTTCGAGAGACACCTCGATGGTGTCGCCGGCGCCGTAGCGCCGGAGTTGTGCCACCAGTTCATTCATGGTTTCGATTGTGGCACCGTTGATGGCGGAGATGATGTCGCCCTCGGCGAGTCCTGCCAGAGCGGCCGCTGTCTCCGGCTCGACACTCTCAATCAGAACACCGATCGGGGCGCTACCACCATCGTTGGTGTCGGAGAACCCGGTTTCTCCGCGAATTCCGATGTAGGGCGAAGAAGCCCCACCGTCGGCAATGATCTCGTCGGCTACTCGCGTCACGACCTCGACCGGGGTGGCGAAACCGATGCCTTCGATGCCAACGTCACTGACTCCAACGGCCGTCGTTATACCAACGAGGCGGCCCGCTCCATCAACCAATGCTCCTCCGCTCGATCCCGATGTGATCGGTGCATCGGTCTGCAGCATTCCGAAGAGATTGGTTGTCTCATCAGTCTGCACCAGCCGCCCGAATGCCGAGATGACTCCTACAGTCAGCGATGGTCCACCGTCGAGACCGAGTGGGCTGCCTATGGCAACGGCAGGATCTCCGACGGTGAGAGCGTCGGAATCACCAAGGGAGACCGCTTCTAGATCCTGTGCGGTAACGAAGAGAACGGCCAGGTCGGTGGTGGGGTCGGTGCCGACCAACTCAGCGGGATATACCCGACCATCAGACAAGACAATCTCGAAGTTGCTCCCGGCCTCGACAACGTGGTTGTTGGTAATGATGTGCCCTTGGTTGTCGTATACGACGCCGGAGCCTGATCCAAGTCTGCCCTCTTCGCCGTTGAAGGCTGTGCTGCTGATCTGAACGGTGACGACCGAAGGGATGACCTCTGAACCTACGAGAGATGCGTCGAGAAGAAGCGTCGATAGTCGATCGGTCGCTACCGACGGCAGCGGTGTTGCTGTGGTGGGGGGAGTGGTCGGTGTGACCCGCCGCGCAGGCGACTCGATGGCATCGGTGGATTCAGTGATTGCGATGGCCGGGGTCGCACTGGCATTGGAATCGCTTGGTATTGCGAATGCCGCACCAACCGCAACAGCCAGAGCGAGAAGAACCGCGGCGAAATACCAGCGCCAATACCCCTTCCCCGTGGCACTGTCTACCGGATCCATAGCCGGTGCAGGTGCGGGTGGTTGGGGTGGTGCTGGCGGAAGATTCGGCCGCAGCGTGGGCTCGCTGAGGTTGAATGGTTGATCGTCGCGGGTTTCCATCGTGCGTCCTAACCGCAATGGGCGTCTGTACTCGTTGTCCGTTCCTGGGCTCAAGTTTGGATTTGCAGCTTAAGAAACAGGTGAAGATTCCGTTGCAGGAGTCTGAATACTGGCAACCGCCTTTGATCAATCGGTATTCCAGGGCCATTCATTGTGTGCGGGGAGATCACTGCTCCGGCCCTGCTGCGAGCTGCGAGTTGAGGTTTCTCATCGCACCCAACCACTTCTCAGGATCGGTGGACTTCAGCGCGAGATAATCGGCGACCTCGGGGTGTGGGAGGATGTGGAACTGCTCCGCCTCGAGTCCAGCTACTACTTCATCAGCCAACTCATGAGGAGCAATGGTCATGGAGTCAACAAAGGTTGCGTACGCATCGCTGACCTCGGTGACAACGTCCAACATGTCGGTGTCGACGTACTGGGGGCTGAGGCACGAAACCTTGATGCCGGCTTTGCCGTAGGTGATCGAGAGCCACTCAGCCAGCGCAACGACAGCATGTTTGGTTACCGCATAGGGGGCGGCCGCGATACTGGAGAGGAGTCCTGCGGCTGAAGCAGTGTGAAGCAGGTACCCGGTCTTCCGCTCGAGCATCTGGGGTAGAACCGCACGGGCACCGTAGACGTGGGACATGACATTGACCTCCCAGGTCCGTTGCCAGAGCTCGTTCGATGTCTCGACACCACCTGGGGTTGCGATTCCGGCATTCAGGCACATGAGATCGATCGGGCCGAAGTGAGAGTTGGCAATGGCAACCAATCCTCGAATCGTTGTCTCGTCGGCGACGTCAGCCGGGACGGCGATGCCTCCGACTTCCTCGGCTACTTGGTCGGCTGCATGAGCGTCGACGTCGGAAACGACAATGCCTGCTGGGGACTCGCTGCTGAATCGTCTTGCGAGGGCGGCGCCGATTCCACTGGCGGCACCCGTGATCACGATGGTCTTGCCGCGGAGTCTCATCAGGGCACCCTACCGGGCGGGTGACAGAGCCAAGCAGATGGTTGTCACTGGTGGACCGTCACGCAGAGTGACGGACCCTTTGCCTTACGGCATAGTGGCGGCGATCTCGCTGTACTCCGAGGAGAGGGCTCCGCCGAAAGAAGCAACGGCCACCAAGGCCACGGCCGCGATGAGTGAGATCAGCAGCGCATACTCGACAAGGCTGGCACCGGCGTCTTCGTCGGTTATGCGAGTAAGCAAGTTTCTCACAGTAACAAGCATGCTCATTGTGTCCTGTCCTTATCTTCGCGTTGCGTGCTTCTACGACTGCTCTAAGTAGTTCTCCTCAACTAAACACCGATATTGCCGAAGCGTCTAGGGGTCGAGCGACCTATTCCAATACACGGCCCGCAGCACAAATCTAGACCGTAGAATCAATCAAGCTCATTCAGAGGGACCACGTGGACCTATCACACAACAGCATCACTGGCCGTGAGTTCGAGTTGAATCGACGCGGGTACGATCCGGGCACAGTCAACGCCCATCTCAAGGAAGTCGCCGACGCCGTCGCCGCTCAAACCAATCGTATGGCCGAGATGGAAACGGTCATCGCCTCGCTGCAGGCCAAGGTCCAAGACGCCAACGAGTCAGAAGAGGCACTGCGGCTCACTCTGAAAGCAGCTGCCCATGCGAAGGAAGAGCTGTTGGCGGGCGCTCGAGCCCAGGCCAAGACGATGGAGGACGAGGCCGCCACCAAAGCAGCGTCTTTGGTCGGCGAGGCCGAAGCGAAGGCCAAGGAACTCAAGGTTGGTGCCGAGGAGCAAGCAGCTGCGATCACCCAAGGGGCGAGCACCCAAGCCCGTGACGTCGCCAAGGCGGCTCTGGCGGAGTCCGAGCTCCTTGTAGCTCGGATTGAGTCTCTGCGGCTCCAACTCACCGCAGCCGAAGATGCTCTGAGCACACTGAGCGCGGAAGCATCGCCCAACATCAAATCGGCACGGAAAGCCCTAGATCACGCCTTGGAGCAGGCCAGGGAAACGGTGGCGAATCCGGCCTTGCTGGAATCTGCGACCGTCGCGGAGCCGCAGCCGGAACAGACCGTGGCTGAGGGCGCAGCCGTTCCCGAGACCACGGACGAACCTGCTGCTCCGGAAGAGGCAGAGCCAGTGCACGAAGTGGCCGAGGAACCAGCCCCGACTCCCGAAGCCGAGGTCAAGGCTGAGCCAAAGCACATCGAGGAACCCGACGAGCCCGCAGAACCCGACGAGCCCGCAGAACCCGACGTAGTTGCCGAGCCCGCCGCAGCCGACGAACCGGCCGCAGCTGCTGAGGAAGACGCTCCTCACCTGGAGGTCGTCGCCACTGCCGAGTCAGCCGCAGAGATCAGTGACAAGGTAGATCGGCTGCTCGAGGAACTGCGCGAAGTCACCTGATCAGACGGTGCGCTCGGACGCCACCACCAAATGTCGGCTCAACATCTCCCACGTCTGTGGTGCCGCCAGTTCATGCTTCATCGACCTGATCGTTCGTAGGAAGGCCGGCATTGCCGCCTCCGCCGACATCGGGTTGGGTCGAGCCACAGCCAGGACACGGTGATCGGGCCGCAATACGAGAAACTCAGTTTGTGGCCAATGCTCCTTGACGAGTGCTATCTCAGCCTCGAGGGCAGTGCGTCCAAACCGGTCAAAAATGTCCTCATAGAACCGGCCGCCCGGCCGTCGCTCGGCCGCAGCCAGAGGTGCGACGACGATTACGAAGTCGAGCGGTTCCTCGGAACCGAGCAGCAGGTCAACCGAGGTCCCGGTGGCGATTCCCCCATCTGCGTACCATCGGTCCCGGATTCGAATCGGCTGGAAGATGCCGGGCACAGCTGCCGACGCCGCGACGGCGTTGCGCAATTGGGCCGGGGGAGCAGCGTCGGTTCCGAACGGGGTGCGCTCCCGATTCTCCAAGTCATAAGCAACGATCACGGTTGGGTGGTCCGGCCAGGTCCGCGCTTCGTCTCCGAGTGCGTCGTCAACCCAGCCGGCAAGCCCTTCCGTTGAGTAGATCGCAGGACTCCCCAGAACGATATTGAGATCGGGGCGGCGCAGCCCAGGGAGTACACCACGGCGCATCCATCGCATGACGCCGGTGGGCCGACTTCTGCTGAAAACCCTTTGCCGCAGGGTGTCTGTGACATCCTCACGTGACTCTGCATCACCAACGAACGTATGAAGGTTCAGTTGGTTGCCTCTCACCATGGCTCCGGTCAGGGCGCCGCACGAGGTCCCAATCACAACGTCTGCGGAGTTGGGGTTCCAGTCGGTGGCGAGTTGCAGCGTCAACAGCGCCCCAAACTGGAACGCGGCTCCGGTGATTCCGCCACCACCTAAGACCAATCCGACTCTGCTCATCGGCATAGGATACGGGCTAACGACTTGCCAAGAACGGATCACGTGCCGATGGTGAGTACATCATGTGACGGAGGCCACGTGGAAATTGAGACGTCGCGGCTTCATCCCGATGACCGCGGTGATGTGCAGGAGTTGATCAAGTCCGTTGAGCAATACGACAACGCGCCCCCGCTCTCGGAGGACAAGACCATGCGTCTGGACGGTGGCCTCGAGGTGCGCGAGCGGGTCGCTCGTACCGCAGACGGTTCGCTCATCGGCTATGGCCAAGCCGTGTGGCACCGCGGTGAGCGGGAGGGGTCTGGGCATTGGGCGCTCGAGGTCGTTATTCGCCCCGAGGCCCGGCACACAAGCGCACCAGAGTTGTTGATCGACATGCTCCGTGGCGATGTTGGAGAGGGAAGCCCGCTGCTCTGGGCGAGGAGTCAATACGTTGCGGCGGCCGCGGCCCAGTCGGGCTGGATAGTGGAAAGGACGCTCCTGGAGATGAGGCGGGCGCTTCCGATCGAGGAGACCAGCGACGAACTTGCCGGTTTCGAGCTGCGCACGTTCCGCATGGGTGTTGACGAGAGGGCCTGGCTTGACGCCAACAACGCTGCTTTCGCCGGTCACCCCGAGAATGGTCGGATGCGTCGACGTGATCTCGAGAGTCGCATGGCCCGGTCCTGGTTCGACCCACGTGGCTTCTTCCTGGCCTGGGAGAACGATCGTCTTGCCGGCAGCTGTTGGACAAAGATCCACGACGACGGTCTCGGCGAGATCTACATCATCGGTGTTGTGCCCGGTTGGGAAGGGCGCGGGTTGGGCAAGGGCCTGGTCCTGCATGGCCTGAACTACCTAGGCAACACGCGGCACCTCGCAAGGGCAATGTTGTTTGTGGAATCAGCAAACGATCGAGCACTAGGCCTCTACCGAGAACTTGGGTTCGAGGCTGAGCGAACCGTCGCCGCCTACCGTTATGCGCCGAACGCCTGACCGCACGAAGGGCATGCAGTATCGGTTTCGCTAGTCGCAGCTTTGCACCAGGGGCATGGCAGGTCCTCCGATAGAGGGCCAGCTGTGTCTGTTGCGGCATCGCTCGAAAGCAATCGACCAGTTACAAAAAGGCCCGATAGAACGGCTGCCAGGAGAAGTATGCCGATAGTCATGCGGCGAGTCTATCGACCACAATGACGTTTTTCGCGGTTTTGGGTATCAGTCGTCGCTCAGCGTCGACGCCGCAACCGCTCTTCTGAATTCAGAGAGATACAGTTCGTGGGTGCCGATTGCTGCATCCATTGAACGCTCGACTCTGAATACCAGTGTCATTGCCGAGTGATACACAACCCAGCGATCGAGCTGGTACTGGTCAAGGCTGCGACCGTAGCCCTCTTGGAACGCGGTGGCGGCCAACGGGCCAGCATGTAGGCCGAGAAGCCACGACGCTTTCGAAAGGTCCCATTCCATTGGGGCGACTGTTGCCCATTCCCAAGTGATCAGAGTGATATTGCCCGCATCGTCCACGACGAAGTTGTCGGGAGCCGGATTGGTATGGGCGCTCCGTGGATCGGATGCGAATGGGGGACGAACATCGTTGGCATTGGCAAGCAACTCACCCGACAGCTCGAGACGACGTCGATATCGTCCCAACCGGCGCAGTGTCGATAGGAAGTCGACTGCGATCCACTCCTGATCCATACCCCTACTGAGGTTGGTGATCTTGTCGGAGTCGGTCTCGTGCACCGAACGGAGGATCTCACCAGCTTTGCGGGCCAGACCAGGATTCTCAGGGAGGGTTCCGAGGTTCCATCTTCCGGCATCCTCGAAGATCGCCCAGTGCGTTTCACCCTCGAGGCCGCGATCAACCAACTGCGGGGTCCCGTCCAGGGCTCCGAGCGCTTCCAGGGCATGAGACTCGCGTCGTTCCCGCGCCGGGGTGCCATAGATCTTGACGATGCGGGTGCTCTCGCCTACCCAGATGCGGTACACACGGTTCGATGCTTGCCCGCGTTCCATTCCGGTCAGCTCGTGAACCCGGCCGCCTCCAGCCAGTTTCTGTGCAACTTCGATTGGCTTCACCACATGCCCTTCTTGAGGTTGCCCCTATTCTCTCACGCGGAGACTGAACTTGCATTGCATTGGGTTACCCTTACCGGCCAAACGTTGAAAGGTTGACCGTGGCACTGACAATCACCTTCCCTGATGGGACCGAGCGTGAATACGACTCGGGGGTCACCGGTGCCCAGATTGCAGCAAGTATTGGCCCGCGCTTGGCCAAAGCTGCCGTAGCGGTGAAGCTCGACGGCGAAGCCATCGACCTGGTGCGCCCTATAACCCAAGATGGGACAGTCGAAGTCATCACCGCAGCGTCGGACGAGGGTCGCTACATCATGCGCCACTCCGCTGCTCACGTCATGGCTCAGGCTGTGCTCGATCTGTATCCGGGTTCCAAGTTCGCCATCGGGCCACCGATCACCGATGGTTTCTACTACGACTTCGAGGTCGATACCCCATTTACCCCCGAGGACCTTGAGCGAATCGAGCAGCGGATGGCTGCAATTATCGCCGAAGACCAGGCGTTTGAACGCGAAGAGATGTCAGTGGCGACCGCCCTGGATGTCTTTGCCGACCAACCGTTCAAGACCGAGATCATCGAATCTGTCGACGAAGAAGAGGGAGCCGGTGGAGCCGAGGTCTCCGTATACCGCAATCAGTCATTTGTTGACCTATGTCGGGGACCCCACGTTCCATCGACCAAACGGTTGAAAGCGGTAAAGCTGATGCGGTCGGCAGGTGCCTACTGGCGGGGTGACGAGAACAAGCAACAGCTGCAACGGATCTACGGGACCGCCTGGGAGAGCAAGAAGGAACTCGACGCATACCTGCATCGGCTGGAAGAAGCGGAGCGGCGCGATCACCGCAAACTGGGTCAGGAACTCGAGCTGTTCTCCTTCCCGCAGGCATTAGGGAGCGGACTCGCCGTCTGGCACCCCAAGGGTGGCTTGATGCGGATGATCATTGAGGACTACAGCCGTCGCACCCATCTCGACCACGACTACGAGATTGTGGCAACACCACATGTCGCCAAGGCCGACTTGTGGCAGACCTCAGGCCACCTCGACTTCTACGCCGAAGGTATGTACCCGGGCATGGTGCTCGACGACACCACCGAGTATCGGATGAAGCCGATGAACTGCCCGTTCCACATCTTGATCTTCGGGAGCAGGGGCCGGAGCTATCGAGAGCTGCCGCTGCGATTGTTCGAGCTCGGCACCGTCTACCGCTACGAGCGATCCGGGGTGGTGCACGGCTTGATGCGAGCCAGGGGATTCACCCAGGATGACAGTCACATCTTCATCGAGGAAAAGGACATCGCAGCCGAGCTGCAGAACCTTCTCGACTTCACTTTGATGGTCTTGCGCGACTTTGGATTCACCGACTTTGAGGCCGATCTGTCAACTCGAGATCCAGAGAAATCGATTGGCAGTGACGAGCTGTGGGACAAGGCCGAAGATGCTCTTCGCCTTGCGCTCGAGACCGCTGAGCTTCCCTACACAGTGGCCGAGGGTGAGGGGGCATTCTACGGGCCGAAGATCGACGTACACATCCGCGATGCAATCGGTCGCCGGTGGCAGCTGTCGACACTCCAAGTCGACTTTGCGCAGCCTGAGAACTTCGACCTTCTCTATGCGACCGATCACAACAACCGGGAACGTCCGGTCATGATTCATCGGGCGCTGATGGGTTCGATCGAGCGCTTTGTTGGCATTCTGATCGAGCACTATGCCGGGGCATTGCCGGGATGGCTGTCACCGGTCCAGGCCACCATCATCTCAGTTGCCGATCGGCATCTTGACTACGCCCACAGCGTCGCCGAGAAGCTCCGCGAGGTCGGCCTCCGCATCGAGGTCGATGGTGCAGACGACACCGTCGGTGAGAAGATTCGTCGTGCAGTGACGCAAAAACACCCTGCCGTCCTGGTGGTCGGTGACACCGATGTCGCCGACGGTACCGCCGGTCTCCGGCTCCGCCATGAGGAGGAGCGGCGCGGCGTGAGCCTTGAGGAGATCAGCAGAACGTTGTTGGAGATCTGCCGTCCTCCGCGATGACGTTGATGAGTCTGATCTGAGGCTATCCTCGGTCTTCGCTCATGGCCGTCGGCCGGGCGCCCTACAACACTTCTTACTCAATCCTTCGAAGGGATACCCAACGTGAAACCATTTGTTCGCCTGCTCGCGGGGATGGTTCGGAAATCTCCCTGGGGGATCATCGCAGGGACCGTTGCATTAACGCTCGTTTTCGGGTTCTTCCTGCCGCAGCAGGAACAGGCTTCCGGCAATGAAGGGTTCTCCCCCGATTCCCCAGAGTTCCTCGCACAGGACGTGATTGCCGAGCACTTCCAGGACAATTCGGAAGAGCCGGTCCAGATCCTCGTCTCGGCGTCCGCGGGCGCCGATCTACTGACCGCTGATGGTTTGCGTGACTACGTGGCAATAAGGCAGGCGATCGAGACATCACGAGCTCAAGAGCTATTCAGGCAGCGGCCGGGTGGCGATGTGGTTGGCTACTTCGATGGGTTGCTGATGGGTCTCACCGCACAGGCGGAGGAGGTGGGTGTTCCTCTTGAAACGCTTCTCGCCAACATCACCGATGAAGAGGTCAAGCAAGGCTTGGTGCAGAGTCTGGATCAGACTCCACCGGAGCTGCGTGGTCTGTTCGAGGGCCTATTCGGAGCCAGCTCGGATCTGAGCGTTCCGGAGGCACAAACGGGCCTCATGGTTGTGTTCCTCAATGTATCCGACCTTGACGATCCCGACCTCACCGAGTTGACCGCAATCGAGCTCGACATGAAGGACGCCATCGAGAGCACACCGACCACCGTGGCCACCGGCCAGGCGTTCAGCTTTGCGTTGCTGTTCTCTGACACCGACGAGTTTGCCGCCGAGATCGGTCGACTCTTTGGGATGGCCTTCCTGATCATCGTGTTGATCTTGATGTTCGTTTTCTGGATTCATCCGAAGGGCAAGCTGACCAGGGGTAGGGCGCTACGCCGTTCCCTTGCAGACATGGGTCTGACGATGCTCGTCATCATGTTGTCGATTGTTTGGATGAACGGCGCCGGCGTCATTCTCGGGCCCAAGTATCTGAACATCATTGGGAACTTCAATGAGGTTCTGCAGATTCTCCCCATCCTGCTCATTGGTTTGGGTGTCGATTATGCGATCCACATGAACAGCCGGTACCGCGAGGAACTCGGTGCTGGGGCATCAGTGGAAGATGCGGCAACCAACGCCACCAAGACAGTTGGCATCGCGCTGATTCTGGCAACGGCAACGACGTCCGTCGGCTTCCTCACCAATGTCATCAACCCTGTCACCGCGCTGCGCGACTTCGGAATCCTGGCTGCGGTCGGGATCACATCGGCCTTCGTGCTGATGCTCACGGTTGTGCCCGCAATCCGCGTGTTGTTGGACAAGAGAGGCGAAGCGTCCGATCATCTGGACCGAGAGGCCTTCGGACACCAGAGCGAACGCATGCTGCCGCGCCTCATGGGCGGGACTGCGGTTCTGGCCGAGAAGTATGCAGTGGCCACGTTGATCGTCGCCTTGGCCCTCGGCGTATTGGGTTTCGTTGGTTTGACCAATTTGAGCACAACGTTCAGTTTCACGGATTTTCTGCCTGAGGGGAATCCAATGCTGGACACGTTCGATGTCATCACCGAGGAGTTCGCCGGCGGCTTCGGCGAAGAGACTGAGGTCATCAT
>JAAETI010000857.1 GCA_024228555.1 bacterium
CAGATCGATCCCGCAGGAGTGCATATGGCTGTTCGTGTAGAATCTCATCGGGTCTCCTTCTGAGCGGATGCTCTGTGTTATGTGCATCCAACCTACTCGATGGCCGAGTGGGTTCAGGAGGGGGCCTGGATGAGGATCAGGGTGCTGAAATTTGGTGCCGGTTGGCGCCAGAAAGGCCGAAAGCGGGGGTTTCGATGGCGCTCTGTGCTTGGCTTCCGGTTTCCTCTGCCAAGGATCCCAAGATCGCTTGCTGAGTAGCAAGGGAGTCACGTCGCCGCCGCGAGGTTTCGTATGCGGACCAGATTGTAAGCCGCAGCGGTGAAGACGAACATCCACCCAACGCGATCCGTGCCTTTGTGCCGTGTCTTTCGCATCAACCCGACCGTCTTCATCCAGCCGAAGCATTCTTCGATGCGCTTTCGTTTTCGCTGGCTGATCTCGTAGCCCTCGTGACGGGAGGTCCGTCCGTCGATCCGAGTCGATCGGTTCGTCGTGTTCTGCGCGACGTGCGGGGTCGCGTTGCGTTTCCTGCACTCTGCAACGAAGTCCGCCGTGTCATAGCCCTTGTCTGCGCCCAACGTGATCCGACGCTTCGTTTCCACGCCCTCGATCATCTCGAGCGCCGCCAGGCGCTCGGCATAGCCATCGGCTTCTGTCAGTAGCGCCGAGACGATCAGCCCGTTCCGGTTCTCCGTCAGCAGGTGCCCCATGTAGGCCAACTGCGATGTGCGACCCTTCTTGCGAGCCAACCGGGCTTCGGGGTCCGTCGTCGAAGCGTGGGTCTCGTTGCTCCGGCGCTCTCCCCGGAAGTTCACGGTCGGATTACCCGGATCGTCATCCTGATCGTCTCGCGGACGGTCCTTGCGCTGAAAACTCTTCTGGCTGGCCCACGCCTCGATCAGCGTGCCATCCACCGTGAAGTGCTCGGACGATAGAAGGCCATGCTCCTGGCCTTGGGCCAGCACCGCTGCGAAGAACGCTTCCGCCACGTCGCCTTCCAGGAGCCGGTCGCGGTTCTTCGTGAACACGGTCGGAACCCAGACGGCATCGTCGATTCCGAGACCCACGAACCAGCGGAAGAGCAAGTTGTATTCGAGCTGTTCCATCAGCATCCGCTCGCTTCGGATCGTGTAGAGCACCTGGAGCAGCAGGGCCCGCAGCAGGCGCTCCGGCGGGATCGAAGGCCGCCCCGAGGCTGCGTAGAGCTTCGAGAAGCGCGGAGACAGCTCCTTCAGCGCTTCGTCCACCATGGCCCGCATCGGTCGGAGCGGATGATCCGCCGGAATCCGGTCTTCCAGCGCTACGTAGCTGAACATCGAACCCTGCTCTCGATCGCTTCCCCGCATTCCCTCTACCCCCGCCTCTTTTCTACCATTTGAAGGAGTGAAGCACGGG
>JAAETI010000858.1 GCA_024228555.1 bacterium
AATACCGATGCATAGAAGTCCTTTGCTGCTGCGATGTCGTAGTTCTGCAGCTCCGTCCATACGAGTGCGCCCGGCTCGTTGGTCCGCTGTGCGCCGATGTGTCCGTGTGGCTCCCAAAGCGCAAATACTGCTGCCGAAGGATCCTGCACCGCGGCGGTGCGCCCGGCTCCGGGAACCTCGTGTGGGGGCTGCACAACCGACCCTTGCGCACCCTCGACCTTGGCCAGAGTTTCTTCGATATTGGCAACAGTGATGTATGTCGCCCAGTGCGGAGGGATCCCGTTCGCAACCATCTCAGGACTCATTGCATAGACAGCCCCGACCGCGGCGCCATCTTTGGTCAGCATGCTGTAGGCACCCTCAGGGCTCGGCATGTCAACTGCCCCCCAGCCAAACAAGCCTCCGTAGAAACTCTTGGCTGCGTCCAGGTCGGTGGTTGCGAGATCTATCCACGATGGTGTTCCCGGGGCATGCGACGTGATTTCGGCCACAGTTATCCTCCTCAG
The DNA here is from genome assembly GCA_024228555.1 of bacterium. Classification (GTDB taxonomy): domain Bacteria; phylum Actinomycetota; class Acidimicrobiia; order Spongiisociales; family UBA5794; genus JAAETI01. The sequence continues at coordinate 507 of JAAETI010000858.1, forward strand.
TCCTGTTCCCCCAGCGTACGCATCGGCGGACGGAGACGCACCAACGCCGCCGCGTGTCTGACCGAATGCAAAAAAACCACTCACGTTGGAAA
>JAAETI010000859.1 GCA_024228555.1 bacterium
AAGAACTCGATGCGGTAGTCCTGATTCAGCCCGTCGGTATCGAGCGTGCCGGATATCTCGATTTGCGATCCGGCCGTTGCGGCGGCGGTGATGACGGGGAAGTTCTGCAGGTTGTTGGCGCCGGTATCAGCGTCGTCAGCATCGTTAGTCGTGACCCCCCATACGGGGCCCGCTTCAACAAGTTCGATACCCAATTGATTGTCGTAGATACGGTTGCCCAGAATGGAGTTGCCGGTGCCAGCCGATTCATCCAGATAGACACCATTGTTCGTTTGGTGGGTGATCACATTGCCTTCACCCGTGCCGGTTCCGCCAATGCTGGTCCCGCTTGTCGTCCCCCAGAGCACCACGCCACTTCCCGAATTTCCCAGGTCGTACGTAGCGCCGAAATCGGTTCCGACGTAATTGCCCTGGATGATCGTGCCCGTGGAGTCACCGATCTCGATGCCCGAATCACTGTTGGCGGCGATCACATTGCCGGCGGTTGTGCTGCCCACGACATTGTCGTCCGCCTGGTAGATCCAGATCCCGTCGTTACCGTTACCCAGGGCCGTCGTGCCATCGGAGCC
>JAAETI010000860.1 GCA_024228555.1 bacterium
CAACGGAACAGGCACCATCGTGACCTTCGATAGTGAAGCCACGGACCTCGTTTCCGGCTTCGTCGACAACAATGGTGGGTCCTCAGATATCTTTGTCAGCACCTCGGGATTGGTTGCGCTTGTCACCCACGACGCGGGCAGTGCGGTTGCTGGCGGCAACAGCTCCTCGTGGAATACCCAGGTCAGTCGTAACGGCAGCACCATCATATTCGATGGTAGTGCAACAAATCTTGTTGCGGGATTCATCGACAACAATGGATCCGGCAACGATATTTTCCGCTATGACGTGGCAACCGGCACGATCACGCTGGTGAGCCACTCCTTCGGCTTGCCAACGACGACTGGGAATGACAGGAGCGCCAACCCGCGTATCAATGTGTTTGGTTCTCGCATTGCGTTCGAAAGCATAGCGACCGACCTCGTCGCTGGCGTGATCGATGATAACGATCAGGAGGATATTTTCCTGTATGAAGTCGGTCTGGACGAAACGATCCTCATAAGCCACGTGCCAAACCAACCGACCTTGGCCGCGAATTACGAGGATAGGACGGCCCGCATGAATGCGGATGGCACACTGTTGGCCTTCGAGAGTCAATCAACGGACTTGGTCGACAACGATCTGAGCGTCGAGACCGACATCTTCGCCTACGAGTACCCGCTCCCGCTCGTCGGTACGAGCTTTTGCGATCCCAACAATGCTAACTCCAGCGGTGCATCCACGACCTTGTCCGGCTATATGCTGACCCGTGGAGGAATCGCAGGCGGCATGTCGGAC
>JAAETI010000861.1 GCA_024228555.1 bacterium
CAACGATGACAAGGCCGATCTCGGTTTGCGTCGAAGAGTTCGATGCGTTCGAAACCGTCAACGCGACGCTGTACTTGCCGGTCGCCATGTAGGTGTGGGTCGGGCTCTGCACATTTGAATCGATGACCCCATCGTTGTCGAAGTCCCACTCGTGGAGAGTGATCGTGCCAGTCGAAGCGTCGGTGAAGGTGACTGCGAGCGGTGATGGGCCGATGGTGTTTTTTCCTGCAGTGAACACGGCTTGGACAGGATCGGCTACAATGTAGTCAATCTTGGTCTCGGTAGCGCTCGGGTTTGAGGCGTCCGTCACGGTCAGGGCGACAGAGAATGTGCCACCCATGTAGGTGCTGCTCGGGTTCTGTGCGTTAGAATCGACGAAGCCATCGTTGTCGAAATCCCATGCCCAGGTAGCCACACCAAGCGGATCAGAGCTGGAGCTGCGGTCGGTGAAGGTAACGGCAAGCGGCGACACGCCAACAGTCGGCGTGGCCGAGAAGACAGCAAAGAGACCAGTGGTTGACCCATAGGTTACACCGCCGTTGAAGACGCGCGGGTTGTAGATCACACCCGAGGAGGTGGTTACCGAGCCGAGGTCGATCTGCAGGTCGGCGTTGCTGTAGCTCTGGTTGGTTCCGTTGCCATCGGTGTAATGCAAGCCAACGCCATTGAGCAGGATCTTGACGCCGTAGACGCCGGGATTGACAATGAATGGTGTGTTCATTGTCGCAACGGTCGGCACGCCATAGCCATTGGAGACGAAGGGGGCCGAAGAAGAGACCAATGTCCAAACGGCTGGGTTGAGTTCATTGCCGACGTACGTGCCACCGGCGGCGGTCATGTAGACGTCGATCGTGCCTGTGCCCGCGAGGGCGTTCAGCTCGAAAGCCGTGACCCGGATTGCGTTCGCGACCGTGAAGTCCATCTGGCTGGTCCAGCCGGTGCCGGAGTTGCCGCCATTGCCACCCAGGTACAAGGTGGAGAGAGTCGTCTGCGCGTGAGCGCTCGTTCCGGCGAAAGCGAGGATCGCAAGGCCAACGGTAGTCTTGATGAGGTTCATGGTGTAGATATGAGATTGGAGAGCAAAAGCGCCCTCAATGCGTGAGACCTGTATGGACAGGCAGGATCATGCTGCCGAGCGCCGTGTGCCAAGAACTGGCAGCAGCAAGAGAGCAAGACCCGAGGGGTAAGAAGCTGTTGCCTGTCCCTCGGCGGAGGCCAAGAGATTCGGGCTACAGAGCAGTGGGAGTGAAACGCGCGATGTCATGGCAAGTCCTGTCAATCCGTGGTCGTAGGACCGCGGAACGTCACGGATCACCTCGTTCACGCGTTTCACGGCCGTGGCACGCAACAGAAACCCGAGCTCCAGCTTGTTCTTTCTCCGAAGTCGCACGATCCACTCCGCCGCCAGCGACTTGCTTCATCGTATTCGCCGTGGTCCGATCGGATCGCTCGAACGTGAATCCCGGAGGAAGCTCTTCACGCCCTGAACACCCCGAGGTCACATTGGAGGGGTAAGGCGCACAAGCTAGGTTCTCCGCACCGGCTGCCTCTGCGCAAGCCCCCGCTGAACCCCCTCAGCAGTCCTCTACCATGGCGCAACCGGGGTCTCCTTCGCCTGCGGACAGTCGCAGGTGTGAGCGACCGCCTTGTATTCGCCAGGTATGAGAGAGGACGAACGGGCTCCCCTCGCGAAGCTCCGCTCCGTTTGAGATAGAGGAACGACTGCTGCTCAGTTAACTCAATCAGGCGAGCAGACTCGCCTGACTCTTGACAGAGGATTGCGAGATCTCAGTAAGAGCCGATGACGAAGTCAGTGCCGTTCGACATGCCGAACAAGTTCGGAGCGGCTGGGTTCAGCACGACCGACTGGAAGGTAGCACCAGAACCGATCAGAGCCGGGTCGCTAGGAATCGCAACCGGCACGTTGTAGGTGCCAGCGCCG
>JAAETI010000862.1 GCA_024228555.1 bacterium
AACACCCAGCTAACGATACACACGGGACGGCTGGCGGTGGAACCCATGACGATCTGCACCTCGCCATCATCCGCTTTCTGGTTTGACAACTCGCTATCCATGCCCTCGTGCATACGATCGATTCGATTCAGCAATTCGAGCTCGTATTGTTCGTTGAGGAGTTCGTCATCGCTGACTTGCAAGCTCAGCTCATCGACACGCAGCTGCAGTGGTTGTGGTGCAGGTACATCTACAGTCTGATTTTCGATGACCGGGCCATAATTGACGGGCTCAGTGTGATCCGGCTCATCGACTTGCGCAAAACCGGATTCTTCCGGCTCGGCCGGGGGTACAATCACGCTCTGAGGAACCCGTACGATTTCACCCTCACCGACCCCGCCCTCTTCCGGGGTCGTCTCTTCTTCAGGCGGAGTCACTTCCGGCTCGGGCGGCGGTTCGGGCGGCGGTTCGGGCGGCGGTTCGGGCGGCGGTGGTGCGGGTGGTGCTTCGTCCGCACCATTTATCGTAATGACGATATCGTGCGTGGTGCCGCCGATACTGGTAACCGTCAATGTTTCAGTTACTACATCGCCAGCCTGTAAGGCCTGAAATTCAGGCTGACTGTTGTTGGCGCTGTATTGCCAGCTACCCGACGCATCGATGCTCAGCTCACCGAAGCTGCCACTGATCGTCTGTGCCCTGAAACCCGATTCACCCGCATCCGGGTCGGTCACGCTCAACTGTCCCGAGTCTGCGATGTTTCCAGCAACCACATCGACGTCTTCACTGACTTCACCGCTCGCGGTGCCGCTGATCACAGCGGCATCGTCAGCACCATTAATGGTCACCGTGACATTTCTAATTGAACCGTCCGAGGCACCGAAGGCGAAGCTATCGGTCAGGCTGGCACCGGCACCAAGCGCCTGCACCGATGCATGTGCATTGTTCAGCGTGAAGGTCCAGGTGTTGCCGGTGATCTCGAAATTGCCGTAACCATTGTCACCGAGGGTCGCCGTGACATCGTTGAAACTGACCGGGTTGTCGCTGCTATCGACATCGGTGATCGTCAGAGAGTCGCTCGCGGTAGGCGTACCATCTTCGCTGACCGTGCCCACCGCGGTACCACCAATCACGGCGGCATCCTCGGCACCGCCAATCGTTACCGTGACGGTTTGCATACTGCCGTCGCTGGCGGTGAATGTATAAGTGTCGTTCAATGTCTCGCCGACATCGAGCGCCTGTACCGATGCGTGCGCATTGTTCAGCGTGAAGGTCCAGGTGTTGCCGGTGATCTCGAAGTTGCCGTAACCGTTGTCACCGAGGGTGGCGGCGACATCGTTGAAACTGACCGGGTTGTCACTGCTATCGACATCGGTTATTGACAAGGCGGCGCTTGCACTGAGTGTACCGTCTTCGGTGACGGCGCCCACCGCCGTACCACCGACGACCGATCCATCTTCCGCACCGTTGATGGTGACGGTGACGACCTGCGTCGAGCCGTCCGATGCCGTGAAAGTAAAGGTATCGTTCAATGTCTCGCCGACATCGAGCGCCTGTACCGATGCGTGCGCATTGTTCAGCGTGAAGGTCCAGGTATTGCCGGTGATCTCGAAATTGCCATAACCGTTGTCACCGAGGGTCGCGGCGACGTCGTTGAAACTGACCGGGTTGTCGCTCGCATCGGTGTCGGTGATGGTCAAGGTATTGCTGGCGATCAGCGTACCGTCTTCGGCGACGGCGCCCACCGCCGTACCACCAATCACGGCGGCATCCTCTGCACCATTGATAGTCACCGTGACGGTTTGCATACTGCCGTCGCTGGCGGTGAATGTATAAGTGTCGTTCAATGTCTCGCCGACATCGAGCGTCTGCACCGATGCGTGCGCATTGTTCAGCGTGAAGGTCCAGGTGTTGCCGGTGATCTCGAAGTTGCCGTAACCGTTGTCACCGAGGGTTGCGGCGACGTCGTTGAAACTGACCGGGTTGTCGCTCGCATCGGTGTCGGTGATGGTCAAGGTATTGCTGGCGGTCAGCGTGCCGTCTTCGGCGACCGTGCCCACCGCCGTACCACCAATCACGGCGGCATCCTCTGCACCATTGATAGTCACCGTGACGGTTTGCATACTGCCGTCGCTGGCGGTGAATGTATAAGTGTCGTTCAATGTCTCGCCGACATCGAGCGTCTGCACCGA